>CAYJPN010000042.1:0-40264 GCA_964372115.1 uncultured Ignavibacteriaceae bacterium | reverse complement strand
AGTTTTTTTACTCTCAAAAAGAAATTTGGGTTTTTAAGGGTTGACTAAATAAATTATGAATGATAATTAATAAATTTTTAACAAATATCGGATGAGTAAGAAAAAAGACAATATGATGAATGAAGTTTTTGCGGACGAAGCGGAAAAGGATATGGCATTGAATTCCCATAGCCCGAGATGTTCGGTTTCGCATTTATCCCGTTTTTATCGGGGCAACTGCATTTTATCTGTAAATGAGCCGTCTTGCATTTTTAGCAGCGGATCATTTTTTTTGCTCATTTACAGATAAAACGCTTAATAGTTATAAAGCTAAATAGATGAGTGAAAAAATATTTATAATCGATCCATTCCTTCACAAGAGGGCAAATCTGTCGCGTGATGAATTCTTAAACAGACTTGAATATGTTAAAGCAATTCGAACACGAAATGACCAACTTAGCTTTTATTTTGATTCACCTGACAAGTGGGAAAACATAGAACATTTTCACTATATAATAAATTCGGGGGATTTTAGTAAACAAAAACTAAGTCGACAAATTCCCTTTGCTTTTGAAATTCCAAATATGCTCTTTAATTGGATGAAAGAGAATCCGATCCATATTATTCAAAAACAAATATTGTTTTGGCTCTCTGGTTACTATGTTTTTAATCCATTCAAAGAATTTGTTCCTAAAAAATTGCTCGAACCTATTTGGAAAGAAGTTCTTAAAATTGTAAACGAATGTTACCCAAAAGATTATAAAAGTAGTTTTGTTGTTGAAGATGATATGGAGGACTATGATATTTACAGAAAAATACATCAAGAAAATATCGAATATTATTTAAGATCTGCAAAATCATTTATTGGTAAAGAACTTCCAGAAATATTTCGAGATCCTTCTTGGAACCCAAGTGTTGCCGATAAAGAATATGGATGGGGTCTAAACGATAATCTTCAATTTGATTATTCCATTTCATATTTCACCAAAATGGATTGGACTACAATTATTACTAGGAATCCCAAAGAATTAGGTATTGAAGACCGAGAAAAGATAAAGAGAATTATGGAGTATGGAGAAAAGGACGATTTATTAAGAGATGAATCTAATCAAGAAATGTTCGATAAATGGAAATACACGTATAAAATGTATGAATTACGTGAGAATAATATTTTTAGCTTATACTCTAATTCTGAAAAAAGGAAAGAATTACGAGAAAAAATTCCTCAACATATAATTGATAAAGTGTGGCGCAGAGATTTAGGAAAGTGTGCTATTTGTGGTTCAAAAGAAAAATTGGAAATTGATCATATAATACCCGTTTCTAAAGGCGGTTCTAGCACGTATAGGAATTTGCAGTTGCTTTGTGAGAATCATAACAGAAGTAAACGTAATAATATCGGGTAGCTTTATAACCAGCCAATCAAGGCGGACGCCGCTTTCGCATTTGGTTTTTGTGTAATTTATAGCTTTGTAGTTCCGTGTGATGTTGCTTTGTAAAGTAGTTTTGTTAAAAACAATTTATAATAAATAAAAAGTAGTTGCTGTTATTCGGTATCCTTGTTCTGGGGCGCCGCTTATTGGCAACGACGTTATATGCTTATCATAAAAATAGGAGTTAAAATGAAAACTTCAGAAAGAATGGAAGTGTCCTTTCACGTAAAAGATTATGGGGAGCCATCTAATAAACCAATTATTGAAATAGAACCTCAAGGGAAGTGGTTATCAATTTTAAACGGTGATAGCGACACTTTATATCTATATTTAAAGGATGAATCCAGTATGGAAAACGCTTATAATATTGCTAAGTATCTTAGAGAAAATATTGTTGCTCTTGGATTTGTGCCAACTAACTATGATAAAAATAAATGAACTTTGAAGATATTTTAACATTATTAATTGGTACCGCTGAAGAAAAAGTCCAGCCTTATAAATTAATTGAGACTTGTAAAAAATTTAATATGCGTCAAATAGAATATTTTAATATAAACGAAGATCCGCTTTTTGAACTTGGATACAATTTTATTTTTCTAACTGAAAATGGAGAAGAAGCAAGATTAGAAATTATTGAAACAGATGGAAATTTACTACAATCTGGCTTTCAAATAATTTACAAACCAAGATTGTTATTTGCAAAAATGAATAAAGATTTTTCATTCTTGTATAATTCATTACAGAGCTATTATTTAAATGAACAACCTCAAAGTTTTGGAGAAATGGAGATTATAAACTTTTATAATGAAGTCAGTCAATGTTATTTAAATAAATCAAAAATTAATGGTCAAGATGTTCTCAACTTCAGAGCATCTAATAAAGAAATATGGATGAGATATAATTAACTTTTACAAAAAATAATAACGCATATAACGTTACAAGGATTCATGCCAAGCGCAGCCGAGGCGTAATCCAGTGTTGGACTAAGCCGCAAAGCGGAACAAGCTGGATAATCTGCAATTTCAATAGAATGTTTTGAGGAAGGATTAGAATTTAGTTAACAATGTATTATAGATGTGTGCTGGCTTTTGGGTATTGTTGGCAGCAATTACCGCAAACATTATAATACTTACTCCGGCACAACTGTTATTTTTCATCATTTGAATATAGTTTTTTAAGAACCTATAAATTTTGATGTTTGATAAATTTTTAATTCTTTTCGGGTATAGGTTATCCCGAAAGAACAATAATAACCCTTCCTTTTTGCGTATGTAAAAAGTAGAAGGAAATTTTTAAAATAAAATTAACTACGGTGTTGTGTTTTAATAACTTGTTCCGTCCGTTATCCGTTAGCTAACGGACTGACGGATAACACGCCGTTATATGCTTATGATATGAAAATAATAATTTCAATAATATGTTTTGTTTCAATGATTGGTTGCAGCGATAAATCTGTAGATGTTATTGAAGATTCACAAATTAAAATTGATGGTCAATTTATTAATTGGAATTCATCTTACAGAGATAGTTTATTTTGGAATGTTTCAATTGATTCAGTTGAACAATTATTAGCCTTCGCCAAAATCACAAATGAGGGCCATTTTAAATTAGATTTACCAATACCACCTTTACAATCATTACGTCAGTACTCAAAGGTTGAATTAGAAGACAGCATATATTTTAAGATGACAGATAGCATAAAATTCAGCGATAGTAATGCAAAATATATTTCTTTAGTGCTGCAATATTATGATGTTATTAGGCTGCCTGTCCGTTGTGGAAATGTCTATTATTTCAATGGTTATTCTAAAGTTGGAGATTATCAAATCCATTATTATTATTTTGACCGCCCGACAGTAGTTAATGGAAATTGGAGTGTTCAGCTGAAAGGACAAATTTATCCGGGTTATGAAAGAAATATTATTACAACCTATAGTAAGGTTAAATTCAATCGTGGATGGAATCAGATTATTATAAAATTAATTTCCGCAGATGATGATAGAAGAATATTTGAAGTAAGAAATGAAAATAGAATTTCTACCGAGTGGCTATTGGTCGCATTACCGAATGAGTTTGTTAGATTATTATAAAAACGTATAACGTTACAAGGATTCATGCCAAGCCCCGAAAAAAAGCGGGGTAAACTGCGCTGAGGTATAATCCAGTGTCCACGCAAAGAAACGGGGTCTATGGATGGACTAAGCCCCGCCAAACAAAATGGCGGGCAAGCTCCAAGCGACTTAACGCGGAGGCTTGTATTTTTAATAGCACATTTTATAAGTGTGTTAACTCTTGCGGGGTGCAGCTACTCCGAAAGAAGAATATAACACTTCCTTTTTGCGTATGTAAAAAGTAGAAGGAAATCTATAAAATAAAATTAACTACGGTGTTGTCTTTTAATAACTTGTCCCGCTTTGCGGAATAACACGCCGTTAGGCTTGTAAAAATAATTTGACAAATATAACACAATGTGATATATTTATTTATGCTAAACCTTAAAACTAAATGGTTTAATAAATGGGCAAAGAAGAATTCCATTTCTGATAAAAATTTATTAAATGCTGTTGAAAATGTATCAAACAATCTTGGAGTAAGTAATTTAGCTAATGGACTTTACAAAGTCCGAATATCAAAAGAAGGACATGGTAAAAGTGAGAGTTTTAGAACTATTTTAGTTTATAAAAAATCTGATATTGTAATTTTTGTATATGGATTTTCAAAAAATGAAAAAGACAATTTAGATGAAAATGAATTAAAATATTTTAAAAAATTAGCTAAATATTTATTAGAAATTGAAAGACAAAAATATTCAGAACTCGTTAGGTTAGGCACATTTGTTAGTATAAAGGAATAAAATTAAATGAGAGCAAAAATAAAAGAAGCAATTGGCAATACAGTCCAAGATTTGATTTTAAATAATATAAAAATATCTTTTACAGAAAAAGAATTGAAAGCTCTTGATGTAAAAATTCCGAAAGTCAATATAAATGCAAGAGATATTCAAAAAATTAGAGAACGAACAAAATTAAGCCAAAATGTATTTGCAAAAGTATTAAATGTAAGTTCATCTTCAGTCAAACAGTGGGAGCAAGGAAAAAGAATTCCAACTGGCTCAACAAAAGTTTTATTAGAACTTCTCAAAGAAAATCCAAATATTCTTAATTATAGAATTGAATCATATAAACTTATAGAACAAGCATAACGTTACAAGGATTCATACCGAACCCCGAAAAAAAACGGGGTAAACTTCGCTGAGGTATAATCCAGTGTCCCCGCAAAGAAACGGGGTCTATGGATGGACTAAAGCGCAAAGCGGAACAAGCTGGATAATCTGCAATTTCAATAGAATGTTTTGAGGAAGGATTAGAATTTAGTTAACAATGTATTATAGATGTGTGCTGGCTTTTGGGTATTGTTGGCAGCAATTACCGCAAACATTATAATACTTACTCCGGCACAACTGTTATTTTTCTTAATTTGAATATAGTTTTTTAAGAACCTATAAATTTTGATGTTTGATAAATTTTTAATTCTTTTCGGGTATTGGTTATCCCGAAAGAACAAAACAACCCTTACTTTTTGCGTATGTAAAAAGCAGAAGGAAATCTTTAAAATAAAATTAACTACGGTGTTGTGTTTTAACATAACACACCGTTAGGTGGCTAATGAATTTTACCAAGAAGTTGGCTTATAAATATTAGTTTTGGGAATTGGAAGTTGAGAATCTTCGAGTATCCCAGTTCTTATTCTTTTTACAAAATCTGAATGTTTCATAAGTTCTTTGGATGGATGCCCTTTACCTGGCATAATTAATCCGAGTAATTTATTAGAATGGTGCTCTTTTACAAGTTTCATTGATTCGGCTAAATCGCTATCATTTGAAACTATTATTGCACTATCATAATTATTTAACCAGGCGTCATTAAGTAAATGTACTGCTATATTAACATCAGAACCTTTTTCTTCGGTTTTTATGATTTTAACGAATTTTTTATTTTCTATCGGTTTTGCCAAAGGAGCAAAGACCTCATGAGTTAAAAAATGGCCATAAAATATTTTAATTTCTGGTATATATGTCTTCAGTGCTCTTAAATAAGTTTGTTGATTAATAGGTTTTTTAGGATTTTGTTTCCCTGAGACTAGAGCTGTAAAGTATTTTATCTCTACAATTTTATTATTAGACGATAGTAATTTCTGGAAAAGAGTTTAAAATCTAGCCATTTATACGGAGTATTTTTAACGGCACGATAATAAAAATTAAATCCGTCAATGTATATAATTGTTCTCATTTAGTTCAGTAGTAATTTAAAAAAGCAAGAGTCACCGAAGTGACTCTGCGCCCTTGGTCGAAACCTAAGGGGTAGTAAAACCTGTTACAAATATATATAGTATAAACAATAGTTAAAAACGCCAACTAACATTACAAGGATTAATACCAAGCCCCGAAAAAAAGCGGGGTAAACTGCGCCGGGGTATAATCCAGTGTCCCCGCAAAGAAACGGGGTCTATGGATGGACTAAACCCCGCCAAACAAAATGGCGGACAAGCCCGGATATAATGAACGTAACATATAGCATGTATGGAGCGGAAGTTAATTATCCTCAAGTAAAGTAGTGTGCCCGTAATAATAATATGAATGCGATGAGAAATTTCCGCACTTGTATTGATAAAGCCTACCTAATCAATACCATCTTTTTGGTTTCCATGTATTCTCCGCTCTTCAGTGTGTAAAAGTAAATTCCGCTTGCAAGCCGAGCCGCGTCAAACAATGCGGAGTGTCCGCCCGCCTCCTGATAACCCTCGACAATTCTTTCCATTACATTGCCGAGAAGGTCGTATACTCTAAGAGTAGTGAATCCCCCTTTAGCAAGGTTATATTTTAATGTTGTTGATGGATTAAAAGGATTTGGATAATTCTGTTCAAGCTTAAAATCATTTGGCACTGCAATTCCGCTTCTATCTTTTACATCGCTCACAACGCTGTTGTTAAAATACCCGAGTACAAAAACGAGCGGCGCGTTCCAGTTAATCGCTATCTCATTTGAAGCGTAGCTGTTTATATTATCGAGATAACATAACGCCGGCGGAGTAGAAGTGTTAAACGCAGCCTGTAATGATGGATCGTCAAGATATTGATCGGGTCCGCCGGCAAGCAAGCCGGGCACGGGCGCTATAATTCCGTCAGAACCCGAAGGACGATGATGCGGGTGCATTACCGAATTGGTACCTGACCCCGTAACGAATGAGAAGTTATGAGCATTAGTGCCGAGTATATAATTTAATTGAGTTAAAGCTGTAGAGTAATAATTAAAATTAGCAGCCGCCTTATAACCATAGATTAATAATAAAGCTTTGTTTAATATATCTGAGTTACAGCCCCAAGAATACTCACCGGGATTTATCGTAACACCAAAACCATTATTGCTGCATCTGCCGACAAGAGAATTGCAATAAGTTATTAAACCGGTTTTTAACTGACTTTTTGTTGAACTCGATGCTGAGGTTTGGCTGCTGTTTTGATATGTGAGCAGCGCAAGGTTTTTTACATTTCCCCACCACTGGGTTGATGTGAAATTACCGGTTTGATTGTAGTGCGAATTAAAAAAATTATTGTACTCGGTTTCACCTGTTGTTTCAAATAGCTCGGCGGATGCCCAAAGTCTTTCATCCGAATCATTGTTATCTCCATACTGCCCTGTGCCGGTTCCGGAGGGATTTGTAAAACCACCGGCAGGAACAATTGATGTATTAGCGGATAGATAATTCCAGCCGAGTAGAGCTGCGTTCAAACATTCATGTGCAAAAGCGCTGTCGATGTTTTTATAAATCCTCGCGGCTTTAGCCATCACAGCTACAAAATCGCCGGTGGCAGTGCTCGATACTTGATAAATATATCTTATACCTGTGTCATTATTCGGCATCACGAAAGCTGCGAACTGCTGCCTTGTTAGTTTGAAGTACACTCCCCCGTCATCCCTCTGAATTTTCAAAAACCAATCCAGTTCGTATCTCACTTCATCTAATATGTCGGGTATTCCGTTTCCGCTTTCCGGTATATTCAAATCATCACGGTTAAACTTTTCAGGAAAGGATTCGTATGCCATTAAAAGTGTACCGGCGCTTATACCGGCGTTAACAATGTATTTACCGTAATCACCCGCGTCGTGCCAACCGCCGGAAGTGGCTTTATAACCGGATTGATTTGTTGTTGTGTGAAAATATCCGTCCGTTATGTGGCACGGAGCGTGGTAATATACTCCGGCATTTGCTTCTAAAAGCGCGGTTCCGCAGCGTTGAAAATAGAATGCTTTTAAGGAAGATTTGAAAGTGTTTTCAAAGACAGCTATTGAAATATCAAAATAAAAACTCGTATCGCCGGCATTTGTTTTTATATAATATGTTCCGGGTCTCTCAAAAAATGTAAAATCTCCAGCATATAAGTTCAGCCCCGTAGCGGGGTCATTCTGCACAGAAGTGAAAATTTCGTTGCTGTAAAAAACAATGCCCGTTTGTTTTTCGATTACATAAAAACTGTCGGAGCTTACATCGGTATAAAAATATTTTTCGGAAACATTTAGATAACCAACCTGATTGACAAAAACATTTCCGGCAAAAGCCAATTGCGAAATTATCAGGAGTACAAATACTGGTAAATATTTTTTCATTTTTCACTTTCCTAAAAAGGGATAAACATTTTTTTTAATTTAAACATATATTATGCCAGAAATTCACCCCTATTTAATCTTATTTTTTAGTTTCTTGCTCACTTCGTTTCAATCAAAATTATTAAAATGATAATTTTAGATAAACCGAATTAAAATTTGTTGAAATTATTAACGGCTGGAATCTTTCGGATATTTGTCTCATCTTAAAGTAAAAGATTGCCTCTATATTAGTTGGTTGATGCCACAGACGGGGCTTAATTAATGTTTGACTTAGAAAAAGAGTTTGATGAATTATGACAAACAAAAATCATTGGTACGATGGCTGGTTTTACGATAAGTTTATTGCGCCAAATCAAGATAAACTATTTGGTCAAATAAAAAACCTCATCGAGCCGAACTCGAAAGTAATTGACGTAGGCTGCGGTACCGGTCGTTTCTCTTTTACCGTTTCCGATAAGTGTAGTTCTGTTGTGGGAATTGATATTTCAGAAAAAAATGTTGAACGAGCAAACTATACGCTCAAGAAATACCCTTCCAACAAAATATCTTTTCATCATAAAAGTGTGAATGACATACTATCTGAGGGAAAACAACATTTTGACTATGCGGTTATAACGTATGTTATTCATGAAGTGGATGAAAGAGAAAGAATAAATTTATTGAACGATATTTCTAAAATTGCCGAAAAAATTATAATAGGCGACTATTACGTCCCCCGGCAACAAGGATTTTGGTGTTATTTAAATGAGGTTGTGGAATTTTTAGCGGGAAGTAATCACTATAAAAATTTTAAATCGTATGTTTCGGCAAACGGAATTCATAGTCTTGCAAAAAGTGTGGAGTTAAAAGTTATAACGGAAATAAAAAATACACCGGCAACGGCGCATATTGTTTTACTCGAAAAATAATTACAAAAATTTAAGTGATATAAAATGGAAATAAAACCGATACAAGATTATTACCCCGATGAGTTAAGCCACTGTTACGGCTGCGGCAGATTAAACGAAAACGGTCATCAAATAAAAAGTTATTGGGATGGCGATGAAACCGTTTCCCGCTTTACTCCAAAACCCTATCACATTGCAATACCCGGTTATGTTTACGGCGGTTTGATTGCGTCATTAATTGATTGCCACGGAACCGGCACGGCTGCATTAGCTTCTTACCGTGCTGAAAATAGAGAACCGGATACATTACCCCCATTTCGTTTTGTAACGGCGTCTCTTCAGGTAGATTATCTGCATCCAACCCCACTCGGGATTGAACTTGAGTTAAGAGGTAAAGTGATTGAACTAAAAGGACGAAAAGTAATTTCGGAAATAACGGTTTTATCAAATGGCAAAATTACCGCGCGGGGAAAGGTTGTGGCGGTTCAGATGCCGGAGAATATATTACTGAGCCGTACCTAATCACTAACCAACATTTAAAATAATTTGATGTTAGGCTTGAGACTAAAAGTGTTTTTATCGGCAACTGATAATTTAAGTTTTGCATAAGATTCAAACGAATTATTCGTTACCCGCCGGCTATAACAAAACATACTCAAGCGCACGAAAAAGAATATAGGCTGCCCTTATTTACCCGCATCAAGGCTATTTTTAACTTCAGAAATAATATTTTTACAACATATACAATGCTTTCTTAGGCAATTAATTAATAACATAAATATTTTTGTTGCTTAATATGACAATTTTTGTCATATTTGAAATGAAAAAATAAAAGAAAATTATGCAGCTTACTTTAGCCGGAGAATACGCAATAAGAACAATGATTCATTTAGCAGAAAATGAAACTTTGGAGTCGATTACGATTTTGGATATTTCAAAAGCTCAAGAAATTCCTGAAATGTTTTTACGCAAAATTATTCCTCTGCTTTCTTCAGCAGGATTGATAAAAACAAGAAAAGGAAAACAAGGTGGGGTTTGCCTTTTGAAAAATCCTGATACCGTTACTCCTTTAGAAATTATTCAGGCTGTTGAAGGACCAATAGCCTTAAACAAATGTTTGGTAGATAAAGAGTTTTGTTCAGATGTACGATGGTGTTCTGTTCATACTATTTGGTGCGAATTGCTTATTGAGATGAAAAAAAAATTGTCGAGCAAATCAATAAAACAAATAGCCGTAGAGTCTTTTCAAAGACGAAATTCACTTAAATAACTAACAATTAACTAATTATTCGGAGGTCTTATGGATCAAGTTCTTCTAGCCCGAATTCAATTTGCGATGACTGTAGGTTTCCACTTTATTTTTCCCCCGCTTACAATTGGCCTTGCCTGGATGCTGGTTGTTTTTGAAGCGATAGGCTGGAAAAAGAAGGATGAAGTTTATACCGTCATCGGTAAATTCTTCGGTAAAATATTGGGATTAATATTCGCTGTCGGTGTTGCATCCGGCATCGTGATGGAATTCCAATTCGGCACAAACTGGGCTGAATATTCAAAATTTGTCGGCGATATTTTTGGAGCGCCTCTTGCTGCCGAAGCCGTTTTTGCTTTCTTTTTGGAATCTACTTTCCTTGGACTTTATATTTTCGGAAGAGATAAAGTTTCAAAAGGGACTCATTGGTTTTCAATTTTTATGGTAGCCGTTGGTTCAACAATTTCCGCGTTTTGGATTTTGGTTGCAAATTCTTGGCAACAAACTCCTGCCGGGTTTGTGATTCAAAATGGTCGTGCAGAATTGACTGATTTTTGGGCTGCAGTTTTTAACCCTTCCACTCTACCAAGATTTTTCCACACAATGGATGCTGCTATGATTGCCGCCGCTTTTTTTGTTGCCGGTGTATCAGCATATTTACTGTTAAAAGGCAAACAAGTTGAAGTCGCAAAAACCTCACTTCGGTTTGCTGTTATATTCGGTTTAATTGTATCGGTATTAGAAGTATTTCCGTTTGGTCACGATCATGCGAAACAAGTTGCCGCAACCCAACCGGAAAAATTTGCCGCAACACAAGGACTTTATACATCGCAAACCGGCGCGCCGATTGCTATCTTTGCATTCCCAACTGATCACCCCCCGATGTTAAAGGTTCCCATCGAAATTCCAGGTCTTCTTAGCTGGTTATCTTTTGGTGATGTTAACGCAAAAATAAAAGGCATCGATGAATTTCCGCGCGAAAATATTCCGCCATTGTTTTTAACATTTGTTTCATACCATAATATGGTAGTGCTCGGAATATATTTCATATTCATAATGCTGCTTGCAAGTTATTTATTATTCAAGAAAAAATTATTCGAAAGTAAAAAACTATTAAAAGTTTTGATGTGGTCTGTTCCTCTGCCGCTAATTGCAATTCAACTCGGATGGATTGCAGCAGAAGTTGGTCGCCAGCCATGGATAGTTTACCATCTGATGAGAACTAAGGATGCTGTTTCATTTACAGTGGGAACAGGCGAATTGTTTTTCTCCCTAATAATTTTTTCGCTAATTTATATTCTGTTAGGTTCTATGTTTCTTGTTTTACTGTTTAAGAAAATTAAACACGGTCCGGAAACAATGATGAAGGAGGCATTACAATGATAGATTTAAATATAATTTGGTTTCTATTAGTCGGTGTATTGATTATCGGCTATGCAATACTCGATGGATTTGATCTTGGTGTCGGCGTAATTCAACTTTTCACCAAAGATGAAAATGAACGCAAAGTTAATATCAACTCTATTGGACCCGTTTGGGACGGTAACGAAGTATGGTTGTTAACCGGCGGCGGGGCTTTGTTTGCAGCCTTTCCAATTGTTTATGCAACAGTATTCAGCGGATTCTATTTGGCATTTATGCTGCTGCTTTATTTTTTAATTTTCCGCGCGGTTTCATTTGAGTTTAGAAAATTTTCTGAAACTCCGGAAGCAAAAAAGAAGTGGGATTTGGCTTTTGCAATAGGAAGCTTTGGACCGGCATTACTCTTTGGAGTTGCCATAGGCAATATTATGCGCGGTTTACCAGTTGAAATTGTTGATGGTAAAATTGTATCGCACATTACTTTTCTCGGAATTCTAAATCCATATTCTCTACTAATTGGCGTTCTGGGTTTGGTAATGTTTACAATGCACGGCGCAATTTATTTAACACTTAAAACTGAAAGTGAACATCAGCAAAAAATGATAAATTGGGCAAGCAAGTTGTGGATGGGATTTGTTGCACTCTATGTTGTTTCAACATTAGCAACATTTTTTATCGCTCCTTATTTATTTGATGGTATGCTAAAAAATCCATTATTCTGGGTGCTGTTTGTCTTGCTTCTGCTCTCAATTGTTTATATACCGGTTGGGCTCAAAGCTAAAAAATTCGGCTACACTTTTCTAGCCTCATCAATAAACATTGCTGCAATAATAGGCTTGTTTGCGGTGAGTCTTTTCCCAAGACTTGTTCCTTCCAGCATCAACTTAGAAACTTTTAGTTTAACAATTTATAATGCATCGTCAACGCAAAGAACGCTGGAAACTATGCTGATAATTGCATTAATAGGCGTACCTATTGTATTGGTTTATACAATTATCATTTATCGAATATTTAAAGGTAAAGTTATTTTAACAAAAGATAGTTATTGATTTAAACATCAAAATACTTTAATTGCGGCTCTCTGTTTTTTACACAGAGAGCCGCTTTTTTATTAGCTCCGACATTTACAATCACTTGGCTATCAAGTCTTTCAAAATTTTATTCGATATATTAGTATTGTGTTTAGAAATTATTCTGTGAAGTTAAAGTTACCCTTATTAATCAAGATAACCGGAATATAAATACTGTTATCCACATTGGATTTTTAAAAAATTGAATTTGTCAGCGACAGTTTTTGATTCGACTTTCCGACGAACAAAACATTAACCCATACATTATCTTAATTACTGAAGTGAGTAAGATGTTCCTATTCGAGAAATCACAGAAATAGCCCATCAACATTTCAGGGAAAAAGTAATTTCTTTGCATAAATAATTATTATTAAAATGATGGAGTTTAAATGAAAAAACCAATTGGACTAATATTAGTATTTGTAACAATTTTTATATGCTTCTATGGTTGTAAAGATTCTAATGTTAATCAACCGCAAGTACAAACAAAAGAAATTACAATTGGAGCTTTGTTATCTCTGACAGGTAACTGGTCTTCGCTAGGCATAACCAGTAAAGCAGCTTTAGAAGCAGCAATAGAAGATATTAATCAAAAATTTATAGAAGAAGGACTCCTCCTAAGATTTAAGTTAAAAACAATCGATACAAAACTTGATCCGGTATTAGCTTATACAAGTACGCAAGAGCTAATCTCAGAAGGAGTTGAAATAATTATTGGTCCTCAGTCGAGCGCGGAATTAACAAGAATAAAACCATTGTTAGATTCGAATAAAGTATTTGCGGTCAGTATGGGAAGCACTGCCGGTTCGCTTGCTTTATCCGGCGATCATGTTTTGCGTTTCTGCCCCGATGATTACCCGGAGGGATTAGCGGTATCATCACTTATGTGGGAACGAGGTATACGTAAGGTTGTAGCGGTTTATCGGAATGATGACGGCAACATCGGCTTAAAAAAAAGCATGTCAAATCACTTTGCTGTGTTAGGCGGAACAGTAACAGATTCAATAAAATATTCCACTGATGATATCATTACTTCCTCCCTAATTAATCAAATTTCTTCAAGTGTACGTGGAGCAAATAATCCCGCCGAAACAGCTGTTTATTTAGCCGGATTTGACGAAGTTGCTGAAATATTCATTCAATCAAAATCCGATGCCGTGTTATCATCTGTTCTTTGGTTCGGCAGCAACGGTTCTGCAAATAGCGCCGCTGTAATTTCCAATACCGAAGCGGCAGGTTTTGCTAATACCGTTGGATTCTGCTCCCCTCTATTTGCGCTTTCAACCGATAACGAAACTACATGGGGACCTTTATCTGCGGCAATTGAACAACAAACCCAGATACAACCTGATGCTTATGCATTTGCTGCTTATGATGCAATGGAAGTTGCTGCAAAAGCTTATTCGGCTGTCGGTGATATTTATCAGTTTGAAAATCTATTATCCGAGTATATTAATGTGGCATCCGGATATTATGGCTTAACCGGGTTAACAGAATTAAATGAAACTGGTGATCGTAAATATGGAAATTTTACTTTGTTAGGAATTTGCGGGACTGATCCTGTTTTTAATTGGACTCCCATCGGAAGTTATAACACTGCTACTAATGTGCTTACTTATAATGGATGCTTATAATATCCAAATAGTAATTGAATAATTTCAGCACATCATTTTGCATACACTATCTGCCGACGGTTCATAGCCGTCAGCAGGTCGTGATCTTATAGATGCATTTATTTAATTTGACGCAATCCTTCCAACGATAATTATTGCTTAAAATAAAATTTAAGATTAACAAATTCCCCATAATTGGGGGCTAACATTGTAATTGAATTTGAAATTATTTGAATAATTTGAATATAATTTTTTCAAGAGATATATAAAGGATAAATCCGATTATTATCCCTACAATTGGAGGAGTAAATGGACTAAAATATGCGGCTGCAGAGGCAAGTATATATGAAATGATTCCGTACCAGTTTATAAAAGGTAGTTTCACATCTTTAACAGGCGGGTATTTTCTTTTATGTTTAATAAAAAAGTCTGCTATAATAATTCCACCTATAGGGGGAATAAACGTTCCGAGTAAAATAATAAACGGAACGAGCCATTCGTACATTCCGAGTATAGCCAGCAATGTACCGACGGCAGCACCGAAAAAAGTAAATAATTTTCTTTTTTCGGTCCGAAAAAAATTACACCCCGCAACTGAAAAATTATAAACTGTATTATCCTGTGTTGTCCAGATATTTAGGAATAACATTACTATTCCAAGCCCAAGAATACCTTGAATTTTTATTACTTCCACAATATCAGGCTGTTGATAAACTAAAGCGCCTACAGACCCGACAAAAATCATAAATCCGTTGCCGAGAAAAAAAGCGATCAAACTTGCAGAAATTGCCGATTTACCTGACGACGCAAACCTTATCCAATTTGTTGCCTGTGTCCCTCCGCTTGCAAATGTACCAAATTCAATTGTTAATGCGGCGCCAATGCTTAGCTCCGTTGTCGGTACAACTTTTAAAAGAGATTTTATTCCTCCGATATCCTTAATTGATATTCCTATACTTAAAAATATTAGAATGATCATCAACGGAACGGCAACAATAGAAAGTTTCTCCAATCCTTTATATCCTATTACTGCCGTCCAGCAAAATGCGAAGCCGAAAAAAATCATTAGATACGTTGAAAATGATTTATCAAACCCAAGCAGTTCGGTTAAAATAATTGCAATAGTAGCAGTTCCCCAAGCATACCATCCAACCTGCGTAATACCCAATATTACATCAGTTAGTTTGCTTCCAATTTCACCAAAACAAAACCGCCCCATCATTACAGTATTCAAACCGCTTTGGTAAGCAATGTAACCGAGAGCAGCTACATAGCCACCAAGCAATAAATTGCCCGCCGCTATAATCAATAATAGATCGGGGAAAAATTTAAAAGAAGTACCAAGCGCTCCACCAGCCCACATAGTAGCGGTAAAAAAAGTAAATCCGAGCAGAACCGACGTCAAAGACCAGAAACTTTTCCGGTTGTCAAGTGGAACTTCCTCAAGTGGGAAATCTTCTATGGCTTTTTTAGATTGATTGATAAGGTTTCCTCTGTTCGTCATAGTTTAATTACAAGAAATTGATTGCATGTACGATAAATGCGGGGTTATATTAAAGCTATTCAAAAAATAAATTTCATTAATGAAAGCGCTAATATATTAAATCATCTTTTATAAATAAATTTTTAACGGTTATTCTCCTTTCTACAAAAATGAAAAATAAACTTACAATAAAAGAGGGATCATTCTTTAAAATTGATTAAAACATCATCCAGGTTTCCATTTACCATTTTATTATCGGCAAGATTAATCAGCACGCATTTTTGAATAGCGGTAAAAGCAATACTGTCATCAAGAATTATTTCTGTTTGAAGTACAAATACTCCATGGGAATAACTTTGCAATAACATTTTTCCGACAGGTTTATCAAACAGCTTTATCATTTTTTTATATTTTATGTCTGACGACGCTACAACAAAATAATGGTTTAATGCTAACAACTTTTTAAAAGAAAGAATTTTTGAAAACAACATGTTTCGTAAATCTTCTAACCAGCGAATATAAACAATATTATTTACATGCCCGGCAACATCAATATCGTATGTATTTACCGGCAGCGGCAATTCGATAATAATTGATTTAGTTTTAACTGCTTGTAATTGCAAATCATCCTTCATTTCTTTTTCCAACAACAACAATTTGTTATTTAATTTTCCTATTATTTATTTTGATGCCTTTGCCAACCCGGTAATTTTAATTTCCGTAATTGAATTGGGACATTAATATCCAAAAGAATATATTATTAGTCCGATAGACAATCCGAAAACAAAATTAAATACTTTTATTCGTAACGAGTCTTTTACGGAATATGAAAGCATAGGCAACATGCCATGCCCATCCTGCACGACAGAACTTGTAAACAAAACCGAGAATGGAATCAATCCTTTTGCAAAAAGCATTACAAAAATTAAGTGCGGACCGGATTCCGGAATTATGCCTATCACCGCCCCGAGAATTAAAAGTCCGAAAGTGTATTCCGCTGTAATGCTCTTAAGGTCAATAAAACTCATCCCGAATTCAACAACTAATAGAGCGCCAAACGTCCATATAAATATTCTTAACAAATGCCCTTTTATAATATGCGCCCAAATATGATCTTTAAGATAATGGCTGTATCCTTCCTTACCGGAATGGTACAGTTTAACTTCACAATCGGTACATGTTTTTATTTCGAGTTTTTTCACAAGGTAGTCAGTAAAATACCCTGCAAATATTCCAAGAACAAAAAGAATTCCAAACATTACAAGCGCGGTTTTAGGAAACATGGCAAGCATAATAAATTGCTCGTCACCGGCTGTGGCAAACATTAAACCTGTAAGCGCACCAAAACTTATCATCCCATGAATATAAAGCGAAACACCGGCAAAGGAACCAAGACAACCGGGTGCAGCACCGAGCAGCGAAGCTACAACATATTGCTTCCATCTTCTGCCGCTTTGAAGTATTGCTTCTAATTTGCCTTTTGTTTTAACATTAATAATATCAACAGCAACCATCATCAACAAAACAAATAGCGTAACTTGAACAGACTCTTTTAAGACATTTATAAGAACATCCATTTAACAAACCTAAACTTTTAAATTATCATATTATAGGATGCATTATTTTTAAATGCGATCTTGTTAATAAATTTTAATGATTTGACCACTACAGTTCAATATATTGTTATCGAAAAATTTAGAGAACACTTTGCTTACAGTATTGCGGAATAAAATATTTGTGTTTTAATATTTTTACAAAAAATTTTAAATACGATTATTGTGTTAAATAATTGTTTACAGCTTCTTTAACTTTTAGTGATCCTTTTAGATTGTCAATAATTTTTATCTTCCCTCTTTGCAGAGCTTGCTCGGCTTTATCACCAACGCGGCCTGTTAACAGCACCCCGACATTTTTATTAATTATTAGCTCCGCAGCCTTCGGGCCTGCACCGCTTTGCATTTGTTCTCCAATGTTTGTTACAACCTCGAAGTTCATCGTTTCCGAATCGACAATTATAAAATATTGACAGCGTCCGAATTGTTCGCTTATCAGTGCGTCCATCGAGTTGCCAGTAGATGTTACAGCAATTTTCATTTTTTTTATTCCTTAGTTTTTTAATGTTTTTATTTGAAATTTAATTTTTGCCCAAATTTCTTCAATCTGAGTTTTGATTTCTGAATTATATTCGATTATTGTTTTACCCAATTGAAGTGAATGAACAAAGTCGGGGTTAAATGCTATTTTGCCAAGAAGTGTAGTCTCACTTCTATTTGCAAGTTCAGTAATTACAGCTGTAATCCCTTCGTTAATATCGTACTTGTTTATAATTATTCCGTAAGGGAGTTTAAATCTTCTTAACAATTCAATTAATCTTCTTAAATCGTGTAAGCCGGAAAGAGTTGGCTCCGCTATAAGCACAATAAAATCAGAACCGGCTAAACTTGCGTTAACCGGGCATCCAATGCCCGGCGGTCCGTCAATAATTATCCATTCTGTTTTTTCGTTTATATTGTTTAATGCTTGCTTTTTTATTTCACTTACAAGTTTGCCTGAATTCCCTTCACCAGGGTGAAGCCTTGCCTGAAAAAAAATTGATTTGTCTTCAAGTTTGCCTTCAGAAAATGTTCCCGATACATTTGGTTCAAAAGAAATTGCATTATCGGGGCATACCCGTACGCAAAACCCGCAGCCTTCGCAGCCAAATGGATCTATCTTGAAATTTTTTATTGCATCAAATCTGCAAACTTCTTCACACAAACCGCAGCCGCTGCATTTAAGTTCATCAATTTCAGCTTTTTTGCCGCCGATAAATTTACTCTCTTTATTTTTTTTTGGTTTAAGAAGTAAATACAAATTTGCGGCGTCAACATCACAGTCGATAACAATTTTCTCTTCAATAATTTTTGCAAAAGATGCTGCAAAAGTTGTTTTACCGGTTCCCCCTTTGCCGCTGAGAAATACTATCTGATTATACTTTTTATCACTCATTTGTCCCCCCGTTTAATGCGGCAACCGCTCTATTTATTTGATCGAACATTTTGCCAAAATCGATACCCATTTTTTCAAAGACTTTGTGCGGAATTGCTCCTTTTGAATAGGCAACGGCAATTGATTTATCGAATGGTATTTTCATAAAAATAGGAATTTTCTTCTCTTCCAAATACGCTTCCAATTCTTTGAACGATTCATCATACTTATTAATCACAACACCAAACGGAATTACAAGCATGCCCAAAACATCAACGGCAAGTTTTAGGTCGTGCAAACCAAACGGAGTAGATTCCGTTACAAGAATAGAGTAATCGGAATTTCTAACAGCTTCAACCATTGAGCATGAGGTGCCGGGAGGTGAATCGATAATATTTACCCTATCAGGTAGAATTTTTAATTTTACTTCCCTAATGAGCGGGGCCGCAGTTGCTTCTCCGATATTCAAAATGCCGTCGTAAAACTGTATGTCGTAATTTTCGACTATTCCTTTGCGAACAAAACCTAATGTTTTGCCTTCTTCGGTAATCGCATTTTCCGGGCAAAAGTAACTGCACGCGCCACAACTGTGACATAGTTCTTCTAATAGTACAATTTCAGTTTTGAAATTCAGTAGTGCATTAAACTCGCAAACCTCTACGCATTTACCGCAAAAAGTACATTTACTGTATTCAATTTTAGGAAGCAATTTTTGAAAAGCAGTTTCAGATTGAATTTCTGGCTTTAATAAAATATGCCCGTTCGGTTCCTCCACATCACAATCAATATAAGCACACTTTTTTAGCGCGGATGCTAGAGCGACGGCAACAGTTGTTTTACCGGTTCCTCCCTTGCCGGAAGCAATAGATATTATCATCCTACCCTCTTTTTTTAATTATGCTCATGCTTGCATACTTCATAGCCCACTAACTTGCCCTGGACAAACTGATTTATTGCCTCTTCATAAAGAAGACCCGGAGCTGTTATAACAGCAATGCCGAACGATAAAAAATTTGTGACTGCTTTTTGCCCCATACCACCGGCAATAATTGCACCGACATTAAATTGTTTTACATAACCGGGTAACTGGCAAGCGCCACCATGTTCTCCAGCTAAGGGATTAAAAAATGTTTCCATCTTTAGTAGTTTTTTTTGTTCATCTAATTCACATACATTAAATTTTGAACATCTTCCGAAATGTTCGGCAACCCTTTCCTCTGTACCAATTTCTTCAATTGCTACTGCTAACCTATAATTCATAAGTATCCTTTTTTATTTCTTGAATTGTTATTAATAAAATTATTGATGCCATATCTTCTACGAGTTCTACCTGCAGAAAAATATTGGCATATATTTTCAAACTCACTTAATTTTTTATCTCTAAACAGTTGAATTGCTTTTAAAGCGATCATTTGTTTACATTGAAATACTTTTATGTTTATCGATGTAAAAAAACGGAAAGGATTTATCCCGATTTTTTTTGTAATTACTGCATCAACATTATTCTCAATTAATAGCCGTGCAGATTGAATACCCGCTCTACCTAATTCAGTAACAAACGGGTTGGTTAAAATAGATTCCGAATTATTATCCAAATCATAAACCAGGAAAAACTTACTTTTTCCAAACGATTCAGATAATAATGAGGAGTCTACCGGGTCTTCAATTGCAACGGCTATAATCATTTTTTTCCGGCAATTACATACCGCCGGCTCCTCTTCCAAAGCCATTGCCCTGTCCGTTCCCGCCTCTAAAACGGTTTCTCATTCCGCCTCCACGCGGGTTTCCTCCACGCCCGCGTCCGTACAATACTTCCTCTTTGTCTGCGGATTGGTTTTCCGGGTTTGTTGTTTGAGGTGTTTTTACATTACGGCAACGACCTCTTTGTCTACCTGTCATTGCACCTTGTCCTTGCGGACCTGTTCCATCAAAGTTTGGCATTATAGCCTCCTGTGTTTATTTGAAAAATATTTTGAATTAGTTATTTATATTAAAGCAAATAGTTTTTCATTTATTAAATTATTATAACCGAGTTTTCCGAATCGCCGAAATGCGCTTGAATATATGTATCCGCTTCCGGCTCATTTAATCTGGCTCTCCCATCGCAGAAATATTTAAATTGATATTCCCTGCCGCTTTTAAGCATTAGTTCAATTGATGAAGAACCATCTTTATTTTTATGAGCGAATTTATTCTGATCAATATTCCAATCATTAAAATCTCCAACTAAACTTATATTTTCAAAATTGGCGCAAAGCTCCTTTGATAGCTTAAAAGTAACGCTGCAAGATTTTTTATCTTTCGAATATTTTTTGCTAATTGCCATAAGCACACCTTTTAATATTTTTTACTAAGTACGTAGCATTGTTGTATTTTACTATTTTCAATTCATCAGCGTCAATTAAATTATCTATTAAATTCCAATTAGTATTTGACTTCAACAAATATTCCTCAACCGCTTTTTTCCGCATCGGGTGTACGGCAAGTATATTTAATAGCTCTCGCTTTGTATCAGACAAGTAAGTAAAATTATTTCCTTCGCTATTAATCAGCATTTCAACATTATTTAATTTGCCGTTGAATATTTGGTAAGCCATATTCAAATTTTCTTCAGTTGCCGGCTCAATAAATTTTTCTGCCGGCGGACGTATTGGCACTAAAAGATATGATTTATCTGTTCTAAAACGACTTATTGTTGTAGCTGTTTTAGCAAGACATTCTATACCGTCATTTATTCCTTTCACAAGCATCGTTTCAGTTACCAGAACTCCTTTATAAGAATCCGCAAATTTTTCTATACCGGTTAAAACTGCTTTAAGTTCAAGAGAACCGTGCGGTCTGTTAATTTTGCGCCAGATGTCTTCGTCAACCGTATCAACCTTTACGGAAACCCAATCGGCTTTCATCAAATCGCTTCTAACTTCTTCATCACGCAGTAAAGAGGCATTTGTAATCACCGCAATTTTTATTCCGAGTTGACTCAATTTTTCTATCGTGTTTCCGATATTAATATCGAGAGTAGGTTCACCTTCGGGAACGAAAGACAGGTAATCGATTTTTTCACCTGCTTTTTTTATTTGAATTATTTTCCCGGATAGTTCTTTATAAATTTCATCAGGCGAAAAGTATTCTCTTCTTTTAATAGACATAGTATCAGTAAAACCAACCTGGCAATAAACGCATGAATAGCTACAAACCTTAGGCGGAATATTATTGATGCCAAGACTTCTACCTAATCTGCGGGATGGTATTGGACCAAAAACGATTGACATACTTTTCCTTTTACAAAATTTATTGATGAGTTATAAGTTTATTATTTAATAATTCCTTTAGATTTAATTTATTTATTAGGTCACAATCGCACTTTAATCCTTGTTGGTCAAGGAAGTTCAAAATTGTTTTCATCTCTGCAGCCGAGAAGTGTTCTTTTAAATACCATTCGGTATGATTAAAATTATTTTCACACTGTTTATCAAGTGTTAATATTTGATATAAATAAGCTTGCAAAAAAGCGAGTTTGTATATTGGAATCGGTGATTCTGTTTTTTTCATTTATCGTGCTGCCTTACATTAATTGAAAAATAATGAATATCGCTTGCTGCTGAGATTAATCATATGCCAATCTTTCTTTTTTCTCTTTTAATGTCGGCTTTATTAGCTGCGCCCATTCTTCGGTGTCCCACGTATTCATTTTTGAATGCGTTATAAAATATTTTTCCGGAATCGGGTGCGTACCTACAACTACTTTTATACCGTACTTCGTTACAATAAATTCCTTAAACTGGTTAATGTAAGGGCACGGCGGGTAACCAACCACCATACCGGTTGCAAAGTGAATAACCTCTGCACCGTTTTTTTTCAATTCTTCGGGAGCATATTCAATATTTCCGCCGGGACAGCCACCACATGAAGTGTATCCGACAAGTTCGGCATCTCTATCTTTGTAAATATCAAACGCTCCGGCTCTTTCATTTATTGATCGGAAACATTTTCCGCCTGCACAGTTTTTGTACTTGTCGCAAATTATTATTCCAATTTTTACTTTGTTGTTCACTTCTTTACCGAATTATTAATTAACATATTTTTATGACTTTTTTGGCTTTTTCAAAATTTTCTTCCTTTTACTTTCATAGGATCTCCATCATAACCTAAAGATTTCCAATCCAACCTTCCTTCTTTACTATGGCACGAATTACATTTCAAAGCTTCCTCTTTTTGTGCAACCATGTGATTAATCGGCCAGTACATTTCTGTTTCGATGAAAGCGTAATTACCCGAGTACGGAAGATTTAGCTCCTTCATTCCAAGTTGCGATGCATAATTCCAGTCGTACATTTTCCAATAACCTCCCTCACCGAAAAGTTTTGGGACAATCAAATAATTATTATTCGAATCATATATTTGTTTTCCACGCATAACTTTAAAAGGCGCAATTTTAGCTTTCGGATCTTTAATATCGCCATTAAGTGAGTTTAGCATAACAATATTTCCCGGTTCTATTTTATCTCCGGCAGAATAATATGAAGCGCTGCCGTTATACCATTTATAAGTTGGTATTACATTTTTTTCCCACTTGAACTCACCCTTCATTTTATTATAAGTTTCTTCGCCAAATTCATCTTTGAATGTAGATTTGTCTTCCCCGGCTTTCGACCAGTCCCACCAAACTTTTGTGGGTTCATCGCGTGCAAATTCAGGAATATGGCATGTTTCGCAAGCAACAGAACTAATATGTTTGTTAAGAGTTTTGTTTTTGTGGATTTCGTCTTTATGGCAATCCATACAATAGATATGATTTTGCCCCGCAGCCATTGATCCATGGCTTGCACCCATAATTTTATGCTCAACTGTTTTATGACATTCTACACAATTAAAGTCAAGTTTACCCATATGAAAATCCGTTTCGGGTTTGGGATTATATAAACTATTATCCATATCGCCATGTTTTACACCGGTTCCACCGCCGCCGTCAAAATGACAAATACCGCAATTGTTTCGAGTAGGTATTCCAACGTTTTGAGCTGTGAGTAAAAGATTAACATTAGTATCCGGCTTTCCCGCACCGGTCGGGACTTTTTTGTATTTGCCGGTCTGATCGTGACAAATAAGGCAGTCAACATTTTCCTCATTACTAAAATCAAATGTTGCGTCTTTCCATCCATAACCAACATGACAGCTTGTGCACCTTGGATAATTTGAAGTAACTCCGAGGCAGAAATTATTTATAAAATTTTTCTTGCCAAATTGTTTTACCTCATTTTTTGATTCCTCAAATTTTTCATCAAGCCATGTCCAGTGACTGGTTTTCATAACTTCTCTAGCGGCATTTTCATGGCATGTCAAGCAGGTTTTTGTAACATCCTGTGGATTTTCAAAAGGTTCCAGAATCAAATCTTTATGAGTTTGACCAACCAATGTTACACTACAAATAATTAGAACAAAGAATACATTTTTTAGCATATCAACCTCTTTTGTGTTTTTTATACTTATTAAAATTATTGAACTTGTAGTTCTTTCTGATAATGTTTTTCGATTAATTTAGATATTGATTTGAAAGAAATTGAAACTTCGCAGTCAGGTTTTTCAAGCACAATAGGTATTCCTCTATCGCCGAGAATACGCGCATCAATATCAATCGGTATTGTTCCGAGAAACGGAACATCATTATCATCGGCTAATTTTTTGCCGCCGCCAAAACCGAAAATATCATTTACAGCACTACAATGGGGGCATACAAAACCTGACATGTTTTCAACAACACCTATGTAAGGAATTTCTAATTTTTTTGCCATATTAACAGCACGTTCCGCATCAATTATAGAAACTTCTTGCGGGGTTGTTACTATTACCGCGTAGTCGGGTTTCATTTGCTGCGAAATTGTCAAAATTTCATCACCGGTTCCCGGGGGCAAATCGGCAATAAGATAATCAAGTTCTCCCCAGTCAACATCAGCTAAAAATTGGTTTATAATTTTTGAGCGCATTGGTCCGCGCCAAATTAATGGCTGTCCGCTTTTTAACATTGCCGCCATTGAAATCATTTTGGCGCCGTATTTTTCAAAAGGGACCATTTTTTCGTTCAAAAAAATTAATTCACTATTTACATTTAACATTTTTGCAACATTAGGTCCTGTAATATCGGCGTCAAGAATACCGGTCGAAAATCCTTCAAGTTGAAAAGCATATGCAAGGTTTATGCTTACCGTAGTCTTCCCAACTCCGCCTTTTCCGCTGAATACTGCTATCCTATGTTTAATTTTTAAAATGTTTTCTTGAATTCGTTTTTCTTCATCATCATATGATTTTTGTTTTTCGTGTTCTGTCATTAGTCTTCTTTTTATTTTGTATAAACTGATTTCGTTTGTTTTTTTTAAGCTTCCGGCTGCTCTACCATAGCAAAAAAGATTTTGCCGTTATGAATAACTTCATTAATAGAATGATTTGTAATTAGTTCATTCAGTTTTTTTAAATTACCGTTATCTTTAACAAAAGTTTTAACCGCCTCTTTGTTTACCGGATGCAGCGCGAGTAGTCCCATAAATTCATTTTCAAAATCATCGGTAACATAAAATTCTTCGATTTCCGGCGAGCATAATACAACCGAGTCTTCTATTTTTTCCTTTATCAATGCAGATAAATCGATAAGTGTTTCGGCATCAGGCGCAACCGCGTAACTTTCAGATGTCGGAAACATTGGCGTCATAAAATATGACGCGCTTCTATTTATGCCGTTTAAATATTCGGAAAGCTGTTCTATTTCTTCTGCGCTATCGTTAACATTTTTAATAAGGGTTGTTTCGGTAATAAGAGTTCCACGATATCTTTTTGAGAATTGTTTAATGCTGTCTAAAATAAGATCGTATCGCAATCGTTGATGAGGACGATTTATTTTCAACCAGGTCTCCTCATTTACAGTATCTATTTTAAGGGAAACATAATCAGCAAACATTAAATTTTCTTGAATGTTGTCATTCCATAATAGAGACGAATTTGTAAAAACTGCTATTTTGTAACCGAATTCGCGCAATAATGAAATTTCTTTTGAAAGATTTACATCAAGTGAAGGAGCGCCGCTTCCGGCAAAAAGAATATAGTCAATTTGTTTTCCACTCTTTCTAATTTCTTCAAGTTTATTATTAACGGAGATATAAAGTTCGTAAGGTGACAAACAACTATTTGTGGAAACTGAGCAGCAAGATGTTTTTCCGCTTGGGCAATAAATACAATTATATGAACATGTTTTTGACTTTACATTATTAATGCCCAATACTAAACCAAGCCTTCGTGACCTTACCGGGCCATATACTACCTTACATTTAAGTAGTTTGTTGGAGAGGATTTTCCTTTCTAATTTTGTACAAATTGCGGCAACACGTTGTTTTAACCACGATGTTATTTTAATCTTCATGGCTTGTAGCATTTCCTTTCTCAAATTGACGATACACCCTTAAATATTCCATAATCATTCCATAATTTATTGTGCAAACTGAGCTCACTTTGAGGGTTTATTTGATTTGACAATTGCATATGTGCAAGATTGTTTGCAATGATGTTGCAATACCGCAATAGTATAATTAAATTTGCAATAATATAAATCGAGGCAACGAATGAAAGAAGTGCAACAAATAATTGATAAAAATAAGGAAGCTGTTATTATTCCGGACGGAATTGCAGTTATCGGGAAAGATTTAAACATCATTGTATTCAACGAAGCCGCTTCGCGAATAAGCGGGTATGAGGAAGACAATATCATCGGCGCTGACTGTGGCATTTTATTTAGGGAATGCCCAGAGGATATAAAATATATTTCAGAATCGCTGAGCTACAACCGCGTTTTTACAAACCTTGCAATTAATATTACGGATAGAAAAGGAGAGGTAAAAAATGTTCTTTCCTCTATCACTCCTATTACAAAAGATGATTCTGTTTTAAGTGTAGTTTTAGTTTTCAGGGATACAAACGAGATGTTATCATTATCCGATGAACTTGAAAAACGGACTCACGAACTGATAGATCAAAAGAACAAACTTGATGCCATTTTTAACAGCAATATTGAGGGGACGTTTACAATAGATAACGAGTGGAATGTAACTTCGTTAAATACTTCGGCAGAAAAAATTACTGGTTATAAAAAATGGGAAGCCGTTGGAAAAAAATGCTGGGATATTTTTAATTCGCCCCTTTGCCGGAACGGGTGCCACATGGAGCAGACAATTCTAAAAGGGAAACCAATGATAGGTAACGAGTTGGAAATATTACATAAAAGCGGGAAAAAAATTCCAATCCGTGTAAATTCAGGGATTCTTATTAACAACAAAAACGAAAACATAGGGGCTGTTGAAACATTTATTGATATATCGGAGCTTAGAAATTTATCCGAACACCTGAGTGACTTTTTTAAGTATGAAAATATCGTGGGCAGAAATAAAGAGATAAAACAAATTATTTCGGTTTTAGAAAGCGTGTCACAAACAGATAGCTCAGTACTAATAACCGGCGAAAGCGGAACCGGAAAGGAATTGGCTGCAAGAGCAATACATTTGAATAGTTCAAGAAAAACAGGACCCTTTATCGCTGTTAACTGCAGCGCGTTTGTAGAAGCACTTATTGAGAGTGAATTATTTGGGCACGAAAAAGGAGCATTTACAGGTGCAATAAAAACAAAAATCGGAAAGTTTGAACTTGCCCAGGGGGGCACTTTGTTTCTTGATGAAATTGGTGATCTTTCAACGGCTGTGCAGACAAAGCTGCTGCGAGTTTTGGAAACTCATGAGTTCGAACGTGTTGGCGGCAATAAATTAATTAAAATGGAAACTAGAATAATTGCCGCAACAAATAAAAATTTTGCCGATGAAATTTCTTCCGGAAAGTTTCGCGAAGATTTATTTTATAGAATAAATGTAATTAATATCCATCTGCCGCCGCTTAGGGAAAGAATGGATGACCTCCCTTTGTTAGTAAATCATTTTATTGAAAGTTTCAATTTGAAATTCAAAAAAAATATAAAACAATTTTCATCCTCCGCATACGATCTTTTGATGGAGTATAACTGGCAGGGAAACATTAGAGAACTGGAAAACGCAATTGAGCATTGTTTTGTTTTATGCAGCGGTGAAATTATACAGGTTGAATGCCTCCCTAAAAGATTACGTGAACAAAGTAAAAAAAATATAGTAACGAATAATTCCGGAACTCTTAAAGGATTAAAAGAGACCGAAAAAGAATTGATAATTGCCATATTAGTAAAGAACGGCTGGAATAAAACCAATGCCGCAAAGGAACTTAATATAAATCCTTCAACACTCTGGAGGAAGATGAAAAAATACGGAATATCTCCCGTTTGGGCTAATTATAATTAATAAAAATTATCGGCACTAACCAACATCTATAAAAATGAATGATACGTTTAATTAAGTGTTTAACTTGAAAAAAAGTTTTAAAAAACCACAAGTCTTGCGGAAATAGCACCTATCTACTCAACAGGGATTTCAAAAGCAAAAGTAGAACCTACCCCCCTCTTGCTTTCAACCCAAACCTTGCCGTCATGTTCATCAATTATCTTTTTAACTATCCATAAGCCCAACCCGGAGCTTTTTTCCAGCCCTGTAGGTTTTGCGCTTAGCACTGCTCCTTTTTGGAATGACTTTCTTAAATCTTCTTCTGTTAAACCTACACCTGTGTCTTTAACCGCAACAACAACTGTTTTCTTTTTTTCTTCCTTAAAATAACTCTCAACTTCAACCGTGGTTTCGGGCGGAGCAAATTTTATTGCATTGTTAACTAAATTGTTTAAGGCTTCCTCAATCTTTTCTACATCAATATTTATTTCGGGCAAATTTTCAGAAATCTTCTTAACGAGTCTTACGTTCTTTGTTTTTGAATATGAAATATTTTGGCTAACCACTGTTTCAATTACATTATTTATAGCATGTTTGGAAAAAATTACTTTTGGTTCGGGCATCACGTTTGCAATAATAGTACACATATCTTGCGATCTTTTTACAATTTCCTCTGAAGTTGCTACAAGCGATACCATAATTTCCTGCTGCTCTGCCGCGTTCAAATCATATGAGTTCAGAAGTTCAATATAACCCCGGATAGCAGATGCCGGGTTTTTTATATCATGAATTGCCATCGCAAACATATCTTCTTTTTGCGAGTGAAGAAATTCTAATTTGTACTTGCTTTCTTTAAGTTTTTCTTTTTGTTCAACTAAATTGAGATTAGCCTTTTCAAGATCCTGAACATTTGTGTTTACTTCTTTTAGTTGTTTTTGAAGATGTTCAATTGAATCTTGTTTTTCTTTTAGTTCTTCATTCAACCTTGCCGCTGTTTGTTTAAGAGTAATAAGTTCCTGCCCGTTGGTATCATTAACCTTTACTATTTTTGTTTCCACAACTTTTTTAGGAACTGTTTTAGTTACTGTTTTAGTAACTGTTTTTCTCGAAAGTAAAACAATAATTATAATAAATTCAAGCAAAGCTATTGCGCCTACCCCATACAGAATATAGTCTGAATTTAAGATCGGCTCAGCCTTTTCTTCAGGCTTTGATTCAGTAGTTGTGTCTGCTAAAACTGTGAATGGAAATAGCAATGGGATGCCCTCACTACCCGAATCAATTGTAGGAACTATTTTTAATATATGTGTTCCCGGATTGAGATATTTCAGAAAAATAAATTTGTCCTGATTTTTTTCCATCAGGAGCGTGCCATCCAAAAAAACTTTGTAATAAACAAGAGTATTTATGCTAACAGTGGTTTCATAGCTAATATTCAATGGTAAGTTTTTATCAATCGCCAGTGTTGCCCATTCTGATTTATCGATTCTAAGATTACCAACTCGAAGTGTTGTGATTGATACTGAAGCCGAATCGATTGTTTGAGCAAAGTTAAGCGAGAAGAAAAGCAAGATGCAGATAGGGAGAATTCTGAGATGGTTCATTAAAATATTCCGATTTTCTAAAAACATTAAATTGTAGTTTACAAAACTCATTTAATGAGTTCACTCTAAAAGGGTAATAAATTCGTCCGTCAGCTAACGGATTGTTCAAGAAGTATAAACCGTTTCAAACCTTTTATTGTAAACTCATTCAATAAATAACAATCAAATAAAAAAAATAAGTTCTCCTTTATTATCGATAAATTTTTTCTTTAAATAAGTGCTTAATTGATAAGGCAAAGAGATATAAAATTTTCCAAGAGTAGATAATTCTCCATCATTCAGAGTAAACAGATACGCAAAATGGGACTCCGGAAAATTTCCGCGTTCGTAAAACCAGGCATAGCGGAAAACATCCTCCCAGCTTTCGCAAAGGGAAACCATTGGAGTCATCTACTTGGCTTTTTTTGTATAAGAATTTATCTGTCCTGTTTTGATCAGTTATATCATGCTAAACCAAGGCTTATTTATCTTCCGAAATCATCCTGCAGTCTTACGATATCATCCTCGTCGGAAGGGTTATCAGCATCGGTATGCTGCCAAATCTCGGCTACTATTCCCCAGATACTAAGACCGACCAATCTGTGTCGCTCCCCTTTTTCAAGTTTTATTTTTTCCCCTGCTTTCAGCACATACTGCTCTTTTTCTTCATCGGTATTGCTTGTAATAACTCCAACATTCCCTTCTATACACTTCCATATTTCTGCACGACGGTGATGGTACTGCCAGCTCAATCTCTTTTCTGGCGCTACCATCAATATTTTTGGGCTTAATTTTTCCGACAACTTCAGTTGTTCAAAGTTTTCTTCAGGGAAAAAGTGGCTGGCAAATTTCTGTGCCTGAGATTCTTCGATGACGTAGAACCCGCCCCATGGTCTGTTCTTATCTTTTTTCACAATGCTAAAACCCAGCTCGTTCATCAGGCTGGCAGCTTTATCGAAAATATCGTTTATGGTATTCATGGTATTTCTCTATTATTATAAATAATCTTGTTTCATTTTCTGTATTGTATTATTGACCGTTTTTAATATTTATGTAACGAGTGATTTTATATCATTATCTGATTCACATTCTTAACCGCTATTATTTTTCTACTTCATTCTTTGACAAACACAGTTTCTTTTTGATCACCAAACACAAGTTTTCTAAACCATATGAAAGTTATTAAGATCGAATTTTTGTTGCCCTAATAATTCTTCTTTTATTAAACGATTGTACATTGGTATCATTACATCATTGTTTACTATTCTCATGATTTGTGTTTGACATTCGTCCTTCTATTTCTTAAATCGACTTACTTAATAATCGGAATTCCATAAGTTGTCAACAAAAATGAGATAATAAATTATATATTCAAACCAAATTTAAGCTATGTAAAATAAAGAATGAAGGAAACTGTAAAGGTTCAAGGGAAAAGTAACTTTGAGTGAAATGTTTTTGTGTGTCATTTTTATTGACAAGTTCCGTACACGTTATCCGTTAGCTTACGGAAATGTAAATGGATTAGTTTTTAGAGGAGCCCTTAATAGGAGAAAACACTAACCGCTTTAACAAAATAAATATTCCTTTGAAGACCGAGAAAAAAATTGCAGCCGTTCTCAAGAAAGAATCGTTTCTCATTTTTAACTTTTTCACGAGATGAACTTGCATCGTTTGATGATTGATGTCTATCTCGCAAATATCTTCGGTAGTATTTATACTAACTAAAATCATCTTCAGCTCATTTATAAAAATATTAACCAATTTTCATTCCAAAAAAGAAAACAGCTCAAACAGTTTTTTAACAAATATCGGTGATTTTTAGTGGCGAATATTATGCAAATGTTTTTTATTAGATACTCCAATTAATGCAAAACCAACGCAGCGCCAACTATTTTTTTTCCGTTCAATATTTCTCGAATCTATTTCTAATAACCTAACACGGACAAGCCAGAAAGTAAAAAGGCGAAAGTAAAAAGTGTCAAGTTTCTATTATTCATCATGTTTTTTGTTTTATATTTTCTGCCAAATATTGCGTGAAGTTGAATGCTAAGGCACTGATGTTAAAAATTTATTTCAATCCTCGAACCGATTACAAAGGCGGAGTTAGTTTTAGGACAGCATGATGGATTTATTATATATTGCACGTCCGGCTGAATTTTTAGCCAAGGCGTAAGCTGCATCAAATATGTTGCTTCTATATTTAGTTCGAATTCCTTCATTATCATTTCTTCCAATATTTCGGCGTTGTTCCTAAAGAAAAAGGAATTATGAGAAAATGCGAGAGCAACTCCCATCTCATCCATATCTCTTCCAAAAAATAAACCGGTAAATTTTAATCCTGTACCTATATAAAAATCAACGGGATTAATATTTTTATTAGCATAACCAATTCTTAGAAACGCAGATAAATTTTTCGACGGGTTTTCAAAATTGGCTGTGAGTAACTTTTCGGCAGTTATATAAAAGCCATAATTTTTTTTAAGAGAAATCGCATTTCCAGAAGTACCGGTTAAATTAGCTTTTTCAAACTTAGAGGTATAAGTCCATGCACCCAGCGCAATTTTATTATCGAGCTGTTCATCCGATTCGCTTATAATTCCAATCTCTGCTGTTAACAATAAACCATCTTTCTTATTTAAGATGATGTGAGTTCCGTTTGGATTATCAGGATTGCCCGGGACTCCGTCTAAAATAGCCGTCTGAAAATAATTTCCATTTTCAGACTTATATTTAAACCTAATTGCTGCGGAGGTTGTTGGAAAAATTGACGGACCATTTAGACCGCTCTTAGCAATTTCATCGCCTATACCGTGAGAAGGATTTATAAAAATGCCGGAAGTTTCTCTTACGTCAAACTCCGAATTGAGATCGTACAATCCCAGAGCAACCGAAAATCGCTCATCAAAAAATTTTCTCTCGATAAGTATTTGATAAAATTTCCATGCAGACACAGCTTCTATATTGCTTATTCCTTGTGATGCGCCTGCCAACTCAGAAGGAACTCCACCGCTGTTTCCAAGAAAATGAACTGTTAAGTTTGTATTATTAAAACCAATACTTTTTTCCAAATCAGCCAACAAAATAATATCTATATTATCAAGTGTAGTTGTTGCTCTTCGAGCTCCACCTGAAATATTGGATAACAGGTCGGCTTTATAAATAAGTTCAAAGTCAAAACCGTTTTCAGATAAAACATTTCTAAATCCCCACCAATCGCCACTAAGCTTTGCTCTTTGCAGTAGATTAAGTATAAAGGATTCATCATCTTTTTTTAATTCCGGTTTTTCAAAAGTGTTTTTTATATAATCATTCGAGCAAGTAAATTCTGCATCAATTAACATTGTATCTGTCTTGATGACTTGTGCATTGGCATTAAAAAAGATAAGAATGAATATCATTGAAAATATTTTGCAATAAATTGTTAATACTATATTTTTTGTAAACTTTTTCATAATAGTCTTATATATTCGTTCTGAAACTTTCGATACCTTCAAACCTTGTATTACATGATATTAAAATGGTAAAAATAAAACTTGGAATAAACATTTCGCAATTTTTTTTTGAACTTATTCATTTTGTCTTCAAAAATTTATTGAATGGAAGTTTAATTATTTGAAACAAAAAAAACCGACTCCTCATTTAAGTTCGGAGCCGGATTTTTTTCGGGACGGGGATGCTTATCTTGTTTCAATTAATTCATCTTTTTCAGATGTCGACAATATTTTTTCCAGATCTAAAAGTATTAACAATCGGTCTTCAAGTTTGCCAACTGCGGTTATAAATTCCGAATTCATCCCCGCGGCCATTGAAGGGGGCGGTTCAGTTATATTCCTCGGAATTCTTAATACTTCACTAACCGCATCAACTATAAATCCAACCGTCATGCTGTTTACCTCAACAACTATAATTCTCGTACTGTTGTTGTGTGCAATTTTTGTTAACCCAAGTCTTACTCTTAAATCGATTACCGGAATTACCTTTCCTCTTAAATTTATAATGCCATCTATAAAGTCTGGAGAATTGGGAACCTCGGTTATATTAATCAGCCTAATAATCTCCTGAACCTTTAGTATATCTATTCCGAACTCTTCACTGCCGACATTAAAACTTACTAACTGAAGCAGTTCTTGATTGTCTTTTTGTTTTATTTCCGTACTCATCAATAACCTCTATCGATTTATGAATTACTAATTTTAACTCTTGTTTTTTTCTTCAACTATGATTTTACCAATACACCATTTTCCCTTACCGACAACCTTCCATTTCTTTTACCTGAATCTATTTTAAAATGATCAATAAGATTTTGTAAGTTTACTGTTAAATTATTCAGATCGTCTGCAGCTCTTGCCGTTTGCTGTATTCCGGCAGCGGACTGCTGCGTAACACTGCTTATTCCTTCAATAGATCTGCTGATTTGTTCTGCCGCCGTGGATTGTTCTTCACTTGCCGCGGCTACCTGGTTTATAACATCAACAACACCGTTTGCGCTAACTATAATTTCTTTTAATGATCTGCCTGATTTTTCTGCGAATTCTTTTCCTTTTTCAACTTCATTAGTTCCAAGTTCCATCGATTTTACTGCGCCGCCGGTTTCTTTCTGTATTTTCTTTATCATCTCACCTATTTCTTTGGTTGCTTTTGTTGTGCGTTCTGCAAGTTTGCGCACTTCATCTGCCACAACTGCAAAACCTCTTCCCTGCTCGCCGGCACGGGCTGCTTCTATTGCCGCGTTTAACGCAAGTAAGTTTGTCTGGTCGGCAATATCATCTATCACCTGTACAATTGCACCTATTTGTTCGCTGCTTGCTCCAAGTTCCTGAACTGTACTTGCCGCATTTTTTACAACTTCGGCAATCCGGTTCATCCCGTCAATTGTTTCTTTAATAACGCTGCCACCTTCTTCTGCGGCTATACCTGCTTTTTTAGCCTGCTCTGCCGCTGACGATGCATTTTTTGTAGTTTGAAATATTGTACTTGTCATCTGCTCGATAGCTCCTGCTATTTCTGTAGTTTGAGCACTTTGTTCCTGCGCGCCGGCTGCCATTTCTTCAGTGCTGGACGATATCTGTGTGCTTGCACTTGCGGTTGCTTGTACAGCCGAAATTACATTAGCCACAATGTCCTTAATATTTTGAACAGACTTATTAAATCCATTGAATAGTCTGCCAATATCATCATTTTCTTTTTCGGGAACTACTTCAACAGTTAAATCACCATCTGCAAATTTATCCATCTCCCTTAATAGAGCATTTGTAGATCTTGCAAGATAATTTTGATTTTCTTTTGATTCGGATATATCGGCAACAAACTCTAAACCGCCAACGAGGGCTCCTGTGCGGTCTATTACGGGGCTACCGGTGTACATAATATGAATATCTTTTCCCTGTGGTTTTGCTATTGTTTCTCCTGATCTAATCGATTTTTGTTCCATAGCCTGACGCACACGACATTCAGGTGTATTGCAATGCCCGGTCTTAAATAGGTTGTAGCATTTTTGATTTGAACAACTTTCTTGTGTTTTGCCAACTACCTGGGCTCCCATCTTATTCAAGTATGTAACATTATATTCCTTATCCACAATCATAACAGGTGTGGGAAGGTTTTCAAGGTACTGAATTTGCATTTCAATTTTTTCGACCATTGCATTAAATGTTGTTGCAAGAGTTCCAAATTCATCACGCGAGGCAACTTTAACAATCACACTTGTATCACCGGCTGCAATTTTTGTTGCGGCATCAGTTAATAACTTAACAGGATTCCCGATTATTTTTGAAATGAAAATTCCTAAAAATATTGCCAAAAGAACCCCTCCGAAAACAAAAATAGCCATAAATGTAATAGATGAATTTGCTTCAACAGTATTTTGATGTGACCTTTCTTTTGCATCTTTAATATTCATCTCATCCAACTTTTCAAACGAAGCCTCCACCTTTTTACGAGCTATTTCCATATCTCCCTGGTATAATGATCTAGCACCTTCAAAATCATTTTTATCGGAAAGCATCAATACTTTTTCTCTTAACGCATCGAAAGTTGTTACGTAGTTTGAAAATTCTTCAAATAATTTCTTGTCTAAATCATCTTTAATAGATTTTTTATATTCCGAAATAAGTTGATCAACCTCGGCACTTCTATCAGCAATTCTTTTATGCTGATCGGCTCTTAGTGCGGCATCTTTAGCGAAAAGAACTTCCAGGATATTTGCTCTTTCTCTCTCGTAGGCTGTAGATATTTTGCCAAGAATAGATAACGGAACAGTGTGCATTTCATATAAAACTGTATCGGAATCATCCGCCTCTTTTAGACTTACGATACCTTCGTACCCGATAATACCGGCTATTAAAGCCACAATGAAAAAACTTAAAATAAGTTTTTTCGCGATTTTCAGATTTTTAAACCAGTTCATTTTGTCCTCTAAATTTGTTGAATAATAATTTGTTTTGTTTGATATATTTGTTTATGAAATTTTTTTACAGTTTGTAATTTTTACATTCTTTAGAAAATTGTTTTTATCGAACACGATTATAAATGCTTGAAAATGTTCGAATTTTTTTTCATTTTTTAATCGAATCAGTTTGTGTTTATAAGAACAATGCCTCATCTGCTATACGATTTAATTACTAAAGTCTAATGTTCGACACCAAAATAATTATCGGCATCAAACATCATTTTATAAGTCAATCTGTACTAAGCGGTTATTTTTTGTTATTAAGCGGGAATTTTTCCTATGCAGATGAGGAAGGATATCTTTTAGTCGGACACAAAAATTAGTTTATATCATCGGGGTTATTTTATATAACCCATCTTCTAATTTTTAACTAAAACCTGAAAATTGCGCCGGGAATTTAAAATAAATGAAGGGCTTCTCTAAATACTTTTCCATTAACTACGGGTATATGCTGCCAAACCGGATTTTCGAAGAGAGTTTTTAAAGATGCCCTGAAGTGAGCGTGCTGATAGAGAAGTGATATTATTTTTCAACGAATTAGTTTATCTCAATTTAAATGTTCGCCAATACTTTGGGAGTAGATTAATCCATCGTAAATAGCTCCAAGTTTTCTTTGATTCAAATATACTGCGTCTAATATTTCGGTAATTTTTTCATCATCTTCTGTCAATTGGAAAGCGAAGGCTGCCAACTTTTCTTTTAGATATTTATTCCTGTTTTTTACATCATTCAAAATCTTTAAAAAACAATCGTAGTCGCATTGGGCTCCACTCGAAGTTATTTTTTTTTGCAATTGATTAGTGCGCCATTCAATAATATTAATCAGCATCAGTATTTTTTCAAAATATATTCTCAAAACTTGATAATCGTTCATAACTCACCTCTTATTAATTAATGGGAATTAATACTTCACAAGTAGTATATTTATTTAATTCGCTTTTAATGGAAAAACTTCCATTGTTAGAATTTATTATCTTTTTTACTATTGTTAAACCTAATCCTAAACCGATTTCGGTAAATTGTTGTTGTCCGAATTTCTCGAATGCATTTATTGAATTTATTTCTTTTTTTGTCATCCCTCTTCCTTGGTCGGTTATGGTAAGTTTATACACATCTTTCTCATTAGTTCCTACCACAGTTACAGGACTATTTTCATCCGAATATTTTAAACCATTTTCTATTAATTCCCCCACCACAGTTATTAAATTTAATTCGGAGATTTGTACAGACGAGGTTTCCACAATCATTTTAACACGCTCTTTAGGTTTTAATTTTTCTTCAATTTCGGAGAAACATTGGAAAAATATACTTTCGTCTAAAATTGTAAATGTTTTGTTTTCTGTTTTTTCGCCGATATTTTTTTCTTCCATAACTATATTATTATAAAGTAAAAACTTTTCAATTTTTTGGTGGAGTTTTTTGCCATTTTTTCTGATGATTTTAGCCATCTCTTTTACCTGGGCAATATCATCTTCATCATCTATCATTTCCGCAAAGCCTAAAATCGGAACTAATGGTGTTCTTAGCTCATGAGGAATTTTTGTTGAAATCTGTTCTTGAATAGCTTTAATTTTCTGATCTGTTATTTCTTTCTTCTTTAATCTTGTCTCAATTGCATCAAGCAGATCACTTAGGCGAAACGGTTTAAATAAATAGTCGTCGGCGCCCAATTTCATCCCTCTTCTCAAATTTTCAGGCTCTGCTTTTGCCGTTAAAAATATTACCGGAATGGAGGATGTTTCCGGATCTTTCATCAGTTCTTCTAAAAGCTCAAATCCATCCATGTAAGGCATCATTATATCGCTTACAATCAAATCCGGAAAATTCTTACGTGCCTTTTCCAATCCTTTTTTCCCGTTGTCGGCGGACTCAACTTTATATCCTTCATTTTCCAACAGTTCACGGATATTGCTCCTCAATTCTCTGTCATCTTCAATTACTAATATCTTCTTCATCATTACTTCTCTTTCATCGATATATCACGTTGTAATCCTTAAACGCTAAGACAACTATCGTAAAAAATTAATTCCTTTTTATGATGTTTGTACTAAGCGGGAAAATTTTGTTATTCAGCGGTAATTATTTCAACTGATCAAAGTTCGGTTTTAATTAAGTCTAAAAAAGTCGAAACCTGCGCAGCGCGGTTGAGTGGTTATTAATTTAGGAAGTAAAGTATAAGCAGATTTGCAAAAAAAGTTTTATTAATATTGATTTCTACAATAAAAAGTTTTGGGCACTTTTTACAAACTTTCGGATGGGAAGATATAATGACTAAAATTGCTGATGTCTTAACTTTAGGATCATTGTTTTTTCCAAATCAAAACTTTTTTAAACTTAATATCAGTTTTTGCGGGGAAATTAAAACATCACATACAATAAGACCCGGCGGCTTTTCGTATGCAGAGTTTATACCGCTCTTACAATCAGATTGGGTTCTAACTAAAAAAAATTTATACCCAGCCGCGCAGCTAATCAATCCTTTTTTGAAAAAATATTTACCTTCGGCAGTGTAAAGTGAAAAATGCTTCCGGCATTTTCTTCACTCTCAACCCAAATTTTACCACCGTGCTTAACAACAAATTCTTTACAAAGAAGTAAACCCAACCCGGTACTTTTTTCTCTTTCAGTTCCTTCGCGGTTCACTTTTTCTCCAACTATAAAAATCTTTTTTCGCATCTCTTCCGTCATACCAATTCCGCCGTCTTTAATAGAAACTTCAGCCATACCATTTTCATCCTCTTTCGCATCTACGTATACCACTCCGCCCTTAAATGAAAATTTGATTGCATTTGATAAAAGATTTCGCAAAATAGAATGAAGTAATATTTCATCGGCAAAAACTATTTGGTTTGATGAAAAATCGAAAACTATATCAATTCCTTTTTGTATACCTCTGTTTTTTATTAAATCAATATTTTGCGTAATAATTTCTTCGAGCGATATTTGGGAGGGATTAAACTCAATTGCGCCTTTTTGCATCTGAGCCCATTCCAACAAATTTTGCAAAAGTTTAAAAAGATTATTGGCGTTTTCATTTAAATCCCTGCTGAATGATACAATTTCCTCTTTTGTTATATCGTCTCCTCCTTCAGCCATTACTTCCGTTAAACCAAGAAACCCTTGAAACGGACTTTTTAAATCATGCGCTATTATTGAAAAGAATTTATCTTTTTCCGAGTTTAATTTTTCAAGTTTTTCTTTTGTTTCGGTAAGTTCATCAACAAGTTTATTTTTTTCAGTAAGATTTTGTGCCAAAAGCGCGGAGGATGCATGTAACTGTTCGTTCATTTTTATCAATTTTTCTTCCGCTAACTTCAGCGCCGTTATATCCGTAAATGTACAAACAACATGCCGAACAGAGCCATCTGTGCCTAATTCTGGAACAGCATCAACTAATATCCAAACCCTGTCTTGCTGAGCAGGACGATAAACTCCCATAACAATATTTCGAACCGGCAGGCGGGTTTCTACTGCGCGGGGAACAGGATGTGTATTGCCTGGGAAAGGTGAGCCGTCTTCGTGAATTACATACCAATCAGGGTCGAACGAAGTTTTACCGAGCAACTGGTTTTCACTCAACCCGAGCAATTCCATTGCCTTGGGATTACTTAAAAATATTTCCGAATCGGTACGTTGTAGAATTACACCCACCTGCATAGCCCAGACTAATTGTTTGAATTGCGTTTCGCTTTGATGAAGGGCTTCTTCTGTAAGTTTACGTTTTTTTTCATTTTCAATTTTGTTATAAATTCTTTTAATAACCTCGGGCAATTTATTTAGAAAATAGCCATTTTTTATCAGATAATCTTTTGCTCCAAGTTTCATCATTTCAACTGCAATGTCCTCATCTCCTTGCCCGGTAGAAACTAAAAATGGGGGGATAACCGGAACAGATTTACTTAATGCTGTAATAAATTCTTTACCATCCATATCAGGAAGTCTGAAATCCAAAATTATTAAGTCGGGGGTATTTTTTTTAAATTGTTCGAGTGCCTCTACTCCGGACTGGGCAGATATTAATTGAAAACCACATTCATTTATTATTTCTTTTACAAGTTCGGTTAATCCCAAATCATCTTCAATAATTAACACTAACATAAAAAAGAGCTCCTAATGTTTATTTTTTTTATCTATGAGTTCACTCTAAAAAGGTCACAATATTTTCACAGAAATTTTTATGTGATTAG
>CAYJPN010000041.1:0-42951 GCA_964372115.1 uncultured Ignavibacteriaceae bacterium | reverse complement strand
ATTCCTATTAATTGTCCACTCCATCAAGCAATTATATTTTAGCGGGGGGAAAAAACAAGACACGGATTTCACAGATTTGCACAGATTATTTTTTTATTTTCCCGTCCGTGTTAATCCGTGCAATCCTTGTCGTCCGTGTGCTATCTTCCCCCAAACACAGCACGCAAGTTTTATTATTAATTGTCCACCCCATCAAGCAATTATATTTTAGTGTGGGGAAAAAATAAGACGCGGATTTCACAGATTATTATTTTATTTTCTGTCCGTGTTAATCCGTGCAATCCGTGTCGTCCGTGTGCTATTCCCTCAAAAGTAGAACGCAGATTGACTCAGATGAAACAGATGTGCGCCAATTATTTTTTACAATTCCCCTATCCGTGTCTCCCCCGACTTCTGTTGTGACATCTTTTGACAATCCTTTTACAACATAATGACAACCGTGACATCCCGCAGGTGTAGTTTTGTTATGGAAATTATGATTAACTATTTCACAAATCGAAAGGATAATAAAATGAAACGAATAATTTATACAGCGGCAATGTTGGCGGTTCTTTTATCTGTTTCTCTCTTAGCTCAAAAAACAAATTCAGAAAAAGTAAGAATAACAACATCTTCATCACAGTTCGGCCATAGAGCAATAAACGACTTGATAAGAGGAATAGAAAGTGATAACGCGGGTTTGAGAAAAAGCAGCATTTATATGGCTGGTTACTACAAAGTTAACCAATCCGCCGCCGCGCTTATTAAAAGGCTTAAGGTTGAAGAAGACGCAAACACAAGAATACTTATTGCGCTTTCACTATTCAGACTTGGTGACGAGGAAGGTCTTGAAACGGTAAAAAAACTTTCAATACACGATTCTTCTCCGAAAGTAAGAAGAATAAGCTTTGCGATTTTGAAAGAAGCCGCCGGCGCCAACTCGTTATACTCTGTAATAAATGAGCTAAAGTAGGTTTGGAATGTTATATGAAAAATAAAAACCTGCTTACAAAGCATTGGGCAGCAAAAAAAAACCTCAATGCTTTTTTTATTCCTCTCTAATTCTTTTTTATCCTTCTTCAATTATTTCAGCTATTCTATTACCTCAATTTGTTATATCTTTGGAAAAAATAATTACAAACTTCAATGTTATCCATATGATTGATTTTTCAAAAAACTTTATACAAATAGCCGGTGTGCACGATAAAGAAGAAGCCGATTTATTGATTGAATGCGGCGTAAATTATATCGGGTTTCCGTTACGACTCGATTATCACTCCGAAGATTTAACCGAAGCGCAGGCCGCAGCTCTCATCAAATCATTTGTTCCGCCGGTTTACGGGGTGCTTATTACTTATTTAAATACGGCAAATGAAATAAATGAATTTTGTAATTCGCTTGGCGCAAAAATCGTTCAGCTTCACGCTCCGGTTGAAGTAAAAGAATTACAAAAATTAAAACGGTTAAACAGCCGGTTGAAAATAATTAAAAGTCTTATTGTAAGAGAAAACAATATTGAAGAATTATTAGAATCGTTAAAAATTTTTGAACCATATATTGACGCGTTTATAACCGATACATTCGATCCCTCAACAGGCGCATCGGGCGCTACAGGCAAAACACACGATTGGGCTGTAAGCCGCAGACTTGTGGAAATTTCTGCTAAACCAATTATACTTGCCGGCGGTTTAAATCCGGTGAACGTAAAAAATTCAATATTAAAAGTAAACCCGGCCGGGGTTGATTCACACACGGGTGTTGAAGATAACGACGGAAGAAAAACAAAAGAGCTTGTAAAAAAGTTTGTTGATGAATCTGTTGAAGGGTTTGTAAGTATAAAATAAACCCATAATGAAAAAAAATATTTTAATTTTTATACGAAAATCAAACAATTTGTCAATTTTTAATCCCGTCATATTTCTGTGCCTTGATTTACAACAAATAAATTTTATATTCTTTTCTAAAGCGCATTCCGGGGCAATCATAAAAACGGCATATACGAATAAGCTAACAAAAATGATACGATTGCCCAGACCATATTGATAGAAACATTTCTGAAATAAAAGCACATGCCGCGCTAATTCTGTAAATAAAAAAAAGAGAGGATGTTACCATGATAAACCCCAGGAAGATGAGGTTTTACGGACTAAAAGACATCGATAACATCCCCCAGCTAAAAGTTCTTTCGGAAGATGAACGATTTGCCATTAAGGTGGTGTCTCATGTTCTTCCTTTTAGAACTAATAATTATGTTATCGAAGAATTAATTGATTGGGACAAAGTGCCCGATGATCCGCTGTTTCAGCTTACATTTATGCAAAAGGATATGCTAAGTAATGAACAGTTTGACGCTATGGCGGATGTTTTAAGAAAAAAATCATCTATTGCAGAAATTAATCAAGCGGCTGATGATATTCGGCTTGAGCTAAACCCGCACCCGGCAGGGCAAATGACAATCAATATCCCTTCAATGGGTGAAGAACCGGTGCAGGGCGTACAACACAAATACAGAGAAACATGTCTAATATTCCCTTCAAGCGGACAAACATGCCACGCATACTGTACATTTTGTTTCCGTTGGGCACAGTTTGTTGGTATGGACGATTTACGGTTTGCAACAGATGAATCGAAAAGATTTCAAAAATATGTTTCCCAGCATAAAGAAGTAACCGATATTCTTCTAACAGGGGGCGACCCCATGATAATGAGTCTTAAAAAACTTGAGACATACATTCTCCCGCTGCTCGAGCCTGAGTTTAATCACTTACGTTCTATCCGCATCGGCACAAAATCTGTTGCCTACTGGCCCTACAAATATGTTACCGATAAAGACGCTGACGGCGTTCTAAAACTTTTTGAGAAAGTTGTAAACTCCGGCAAACATTTAAGTTTGATGGGTCACTATAATCATTGGAAGGAACTAAGCACCGAAGTGTCGCATGAGGCTGTAAGAAGGATAAGAAATACGGGCGCACAAATAAGAACACAATCACCGCTTGTAAAACACGTTAATGACGACCCGAATATATGGGCACGTTTGTGGCGAGACCAGGTTAATCTCGGATTAATTCCCTATTACTTTTTTATTGAAAGAGATACCGGAGCAAAACATCATTTTTCAATACCACTGGAGCGTGCTTATAATATTTACCGTGAAGCTTATAAACAGGTTTCCGGATTAGCGCGCACCGTGCGCGGTCCAAGCATGTCGGCGCTTCCGGGTAAAGTTTCAATTGAAGGAATCACCGAGATAAACGGCGAAAAAGTTTTTGCTCTTACATTTTTACAGGGGCGAAACCCCGATTGGAATAAAAAAATATTTTTTGCAAACTACGATGCAAATGCAACCTGGTTTAAACAACTCCGTCCCGCCTTCGGGAAAGATAGGTTTTTCTTCCAGGATGAACTTAACCAGATTATAAGCAGCAACTACGGACAGATGTTTTTCCATAATGAAAATGATGACGGGATTGCCGTAGATGCCGAATACGCGATAGATTAAGAAAAAAAAATACCTGTCTGAATTATTTCGGGCAGGTATTTTTAATCAATTCCTGGTTCGGGTTGTTTCTCATCAATTACCACTCTTCTGCACAACAAATTCAACTAAGTTTTTTATAAAATAACATCAGCATTAAATGAATAACCGGTAACAATCATTCCCCGATATTAAACAAATCAAAAATAACTTCGATCATTAAATTGGATTGGCTTTCGGGTATGTGCCGCTACTTTCTTTCCGGGGGAGACCTAAAACTATTTCTAAATATATTTTCCGGAGTTATTTATGAAAGTAAAAATTATTTTTACTATAGCATTTTTTATCCTTAATTTCGTCTCTCTTTTCCCCCAGCAAGATACTGCTTCTACTGAAATTGAAGTTGAATTTCTCTCTTTCGAAGACATGATGAAGCTAATGACAGTAACAGCCTCAAAGGTTACTCAAAAAGTTTCGGATGCGCCGGCTACTTTAACTGTAATAACCGACAAACAAATTGCCGAACGTGGTTATAAAGACCTTGGCGATGTGCTAAGAGATTTGCCCGGTTTTGATATTTCCGAAAACGTTGAAGGCGAAGTTAGAACATTGGTAATGAATCGCGGTATTCTCGGTAATAACAAATTAATGATTTTATTGGATGGCAAAAAACTAAATTCGCCCGCCGGAGAAAATTTTGTTTACGGCAATAACCTTCCGTTATTTGATATTCAGCGAATTGAAATAGTTTACGGTCCCTCTTCCGCAATGTATGGCGCCGATGCTTACAGCGGCGTAATAAATTTGATTACAAAAGATATTGAAACCGGCGGGGAAGTAAATGTTTCGTACGGTAAAAACAATAGTGTTGATGTTGCCACATTACTCGGACGTAAAATTAATGATGATCTTTCCGTATCGCTGTCACTTCGTTATTTAAAATCAGATGGAATAAATGTACTAAATGATTTTAGCGCCGCCGATATATTTAGAGACGCCAGTCTATATCACGCAAACAATACATCATGGAAACAGCCTGTTGCAGATTATAATGTAAATGCAAAACTTCGTTTTAAAGGTTTTACTCTTGGTGTGTATAGAATGGATGCGAAGGAACCGAATGGTCCATCGACAGACGTAACACAAAACGGAATTTCATTTTTGTACAACGATACTTATTTCTGGCATCAAATAATAAATAAGATTTATCTCGAACACTCTTATGATGCCGAAAATTTCTCAATCTCCTCAACCGCATCCTATTCCGATTATATAGTTGATAAGGAAAGCGGTTTTATGTACAGTTTCGGTCCCCAATATAAATATGCAAAATCAACAAGCTTTAAACTCGATGAGCTTTTTAATTATACGGTAAATGAAAAAACAAAATTTGTTGCCGGATTAATGTACGAACAGGTAAGCGCATTCCCGAAAACGAATAATTTGGCAGCCCCGTTTAATGCGCAAGAATTATACGATTATGTAGATTACCCGAATGACCCGACAATCGACCCGCGTTATAGAAATCAAAGGGTATATTTCGGCGTATTTGATTACCAGAATTATGCATCGTTTGCCGAGTTAACATATAAAATTTTGGATAACCTTCAGATTAACGGCGGTGCAAGGTACGATTATAACTCGGTGTACAAAGGCGTAGTAAATCCGAGAGCCGGTCTTGTTTGGTCACCCGATGACGCTACCAACGTAAAACTATTATTCGGTCAGGCTTATATCCAGCCGTCAAAATATAATGCATACGAACATTGGAGCGCGGGTGCATTTGGTTTTTATCCTAATCCAGAATTAAAACCTGAAAAACTGCAATCGTTTGCGCTGAATATCTCCAGAAATATATCGAGCAATTTCAATATTTCATTAAATTCTTTTTACAACAAAATGGAAAACCTTATTGTGCCCGATGGAAATTTCCCGTGGCAGAAAAATATTAATCTTGGTAAACCTGAAACAAAAGGGTTTGAGCTAAAGTTTGAATATATACTTGCCAACTTTAATGCCTTTGTATTTTATTCTTATCTTGATGCTAAACAAGAAAACGGCGACAAGATAAACAAAGTTGCTCAAAATAAAGTTAACGCCGGCGTTGCTTATCATTATAATCAATATTCAATTTCTACAAGAGTAAGATACAGCAGCGATATAACAAGAATTGATTTGACAAAAGTAAAGGGACACGCAGTTGTTGACGCAACATTAAGAGGCGATAATGTTGTAGGTAACTTCGGCTTTTTTATAATCACTTCAAATTTATTCAATCAGAAGTATTACACTGCTTCGCCGTTTGAAGAAGGCGGCTGGTTGATGGATAAAGCTCCTCAGCCAGGAATAAACGGTGAAGTTGGTATTACCTATAAATTTTAAAAACTTTGTTTGATTAGTTAGTTGTAAGCCAACTCCTTGTTAATTAACCGGGGGTTGGCTTTTTTGTTTTTGAAAAAAACAAGGAATGGCAGCAGCGGCTGTCGGGAAGAAAATACTTTTAGGTTTGTTCTAAAATTCAAACAATTCCATACTTAATTTACCTTCAAGTTCAAGCAGTTTTTCTTTCAAGTGAATTCCACCTGTGTAGCCGCCGAGTCCGCCGTCAGCATTGATTACACGATGACACGGGACGATAATGGGAACCGGGTTTGCTCCGTTTGCGCCCCCAACAGCACGCACTGCTTTAGCATCACCAAGCGCTAAAGCAATTTGTTTGTACGAAACAGTTTTACCATAAGGAATTTTTTGAAGCTGTTTCCACACTTTTAACTGAAACTCCGTACCGCGCAAATCCAAAGGCAATTCAAACATTTTTCTTTCAGTCTTGAAATATTCTTTTAGCTGCGCAAATGTTCCGAAAAGGTAGGGGTCATCGGGATGAAGCTGAGTAATGGATGTGGACTCGCTTAGATGTGCGGTATCATTCATGAATAATTTAAATATCCCTTTATGCGTTGTAAAGAGTGTAAAATTAATCGAAGCTATTTTTGCTGTTGCGCTGAAAACTTGTTCGCTCATATTTTGTCGACCGGTTTTAATCTGAGCGCAATTTATAAAAAAGATGGTTAAAGAGGAAGATTTATAAAAATAATTCTTCCTCTTTTGAGGAAAAATTATGCGGGTATCACTTCTATTGATGCATCCACATCGCGTCTTAAAAGTCCTTCTATTGCCGCAAGGGTTCCGGTAATTGAGGAAGGGCACGAGCCGCATGCGCCCTGGTAACGAATTTTTACTGTATAATTTTCTAAACCGATTACTTCAAGACCGCCACCGTCACCAGCCAGAGCAGGGCGTACGCGTGTATCAAGAACCTCGTTTATTTTTTTTAGGAGTTCACTCGAACCCTGGTCAAAATGTTTTATCCCTTTTTCTTTTGGTATTAGATTTTTATCAAACCCTTTTAAAAAGCTAATGAATGGCTTTTGTATTTGCCCCCAGTTCGCTTCTGTATTTTTTTCAATCGTTACAAACTTATCCATATAAAAAACTGACTGGACGCCATCGATACCAAATATTCCTTCGGCAAACGGATCGGCTGAGGCCTCTTCTTTTGTCGAATATTGTCTTGTTTCAAAATTTAATATTCTCTCATTTAAAATAAATTTAAGCGCTTGTGGATTCGGGGTTAAATCAACATCTTCAACATATAACATAACTTTGTCTTCTCCGTAAATAAAATTTGTTGCCCAAAAATACGCCACCTGGTATTTTACATCAAGGTTATTTAAAAACTATTTTGTTTTTACACTCCGCTGCTCATTAATTCATTGCGCATGTAGTAAGCCTTTATTTAATTTGAAATCCGTTTTTAGAAATTTAATTTTAGCAGTTATTATGAAAAAGATATTAATAGTGTTTACCGGCGGAACGTTTTCAATGAAAATAGATGAAAACACCGGCGGCGCCATTCCAAAATTTTCGGGCGAAGAGTTACTAGATATGATACCGGCAGCCAAAAAACTTGCTGATATTACATGTTATGATTTCGGTAAATACCCCGGTCCGCATATGACGCCTGAATTGATGCTGTCACTTTCAAAAAAAATTCAGGAATTAATTGCTGCGGGTGATTACAAAGGCGTAATTGTAACACATGGCACCGACACTCTTGAAGAAACAGCATACCTGCTTGATTTAACAATTAAAACAGAAATTCCAATCGTGGTTATCGGCTCGATGAAAAACAGCTCGGAACCGGATTGGGACGGGCCCCGAAATATGCTCGACGCCATTCACATTTGTCTGAATGATAACTGCCGCGGTATTGGTGTGCTTGTTTGTTTGAATGGAGAAATAAATGCCGCGAGCGAAGTTACAAAAACAGAAACAGATGAGGTTGATACATTTCAAAGTCTCGATTTCGGTTCGCTCGGTTTTATTCAAAACGGAAGAGTAATTATAAACAGACTGCCCAGAAAACTTGAAGTAATTCAAACCGACAAATTAAATTCAAACGTTGATTTGCTGACGGTTTACGCCGGCATGAATGAAAAGTTTTTTAAATTTTCGGCAGACAGTAAAACCGATGGACTTGTCGTTGAAGCACTCGGCGTTGGCAATGTTCCGCCCGAAGCATTTGAAGGGATAAAGTATGTTGTGGAAAAGGGAATACCGGTTGTACTTGTTTCGCGCTGCCCCGCCGGCGAAACGCTCGATGTTTATAGCTATCCAGGCGCGGGCAAACACTTGCATAATCTTGGAGTAATTTTTTCCGACTATTTAAACGGGCAAAAAGCCCGCATCAAATTTATGATTGCGCTCGGTAAAACAGAAAATATAGATGAACTTCGCTCCCTGTTTGAAAATTAATTTAACTTTCTGTTAAAACTTCAAGATCAACTTTATGCACGTGGTTTATGGTACGCCCGAGAAATAGTTCGGCAACTTCTTTAAATTTTACGGGAATATCACTCACATAAAAATCTTGCTGCCCTTGCAATTTATTTTCGGTGAGTAAATTAATCTTTTTTAACTCATGTTCAACAATTTCAGCGGAAGCCACTCCGGAATCAATCAGCGTTACATCATCACCTATAACTTTTTTTATTACTTTTGAAAGTATAGGATAATGTGTACAGCCAAGCACGAGAGTATCAATTTTAATATCGCGAAGTTCTTTTAAGTATTCTTCGGCAATTTCGTAGGTTGCCCGGTGGTCAATCCAGCCTTCTTCAGCAAGAGGTACAAACAAGGGGCATGCTCTTTCTATTACATCAAATTTTGCATCAAGTTTTCTTATTGCTTCGGAGTAAGCCTTGTTGCTAATTGTAGCGCGTGTTCCTATTACACCTATTTTGCCGTTTTTTGTTGATGCTCGGGCAGCCCGGGCTCCCGGTTCTATCATCCCAATTATTGGAATTGAAAAATGGTTTCTTAGTTCATTCAGCGCAATTGATGACGCGGTGTTACAAGCAACAACAATAGCTTTTACCCCTTTGTTTATTAAAAACTGAGCATCTTGAAGAGAATATTCTATAACTGTTAAATTTGATTTAGATCCGTAAGGTACACGCGCTGTATCGCCGAAATAAATAATATTTTCGTGCGGAAGCGCCGAGGCAATTCTTTTAACAACTGTTAGTCCGCCGATACCGGAGTCGAAAACTCCTATCGGTTTTTCATTTTCATTAAAGTTCAAAACAAATCCTATAACATTAAATTAATCGTGGTGATAAGTTCGGTAATTATTAATTCATAATCGTTGGTGGAAATTTTTTTGCCGTTGCGGTCGAGAACGTAAAACGAGTCAACAATATCATCACCTTTGGTAGATATTTTTGCAAAATAAATTATCAAACCCAATTCATTCATTTTGCGTGTAACCTGGTATAAAAACCCTAAACGGTCAGGCGAAAAAATATCGAGGATTGTGTATTTCTCATGGTTTTCAAACACAACTTTAACTTTACCTGAACGTTTGAAAAATTTATTTTCTATCCGCCACCATTTGTTTTTCATCCTGGCAAACTCCTGGTTTAACTGAAGCATCCCGGAAATTACAGCTTTTAGGTCCTCTGTTATTTTTTCGTAACGCATTGTATCAATTTTTTTTTGCGTTCTAAAGTCGGTTAGATTAAACGTATCGATTACAATTCCGTCTTTTCTTGTAAAAATTTTCGCGTCGTGTATGTTGGCGTCATTAATAGAAAATACGCCGCACAAACGGGATAAAAGTGACGGATAATCTTTTGTAATAACAGTAACGTTTGTGTAGTCGCTTATTTCTTTAAAAAATGCAGAAACACTTTCACCCTTTTGAATTTCTTCTACATGCCGGGCAATTTCTTCATCGGTAAATTGGTGTGCATATGAAATATCGTTAATCGACTCCATATGTTCCTGCACATGATCTTCGTTTATATGCGGCGAATGTTTACTGATTTCCTTTGGAACAATATATGTGTTTGAGATGAGAAGTTCCTCCCCCGTAATTTGATCTTCGAGCATTGCCTTTGATTTCCGGTAGAGTTCGGAAAGCAGGTCGCTTTTCCATGAGGTCCAAATAGCTGGATTTACAGATGACAAGTCTGCATAGGTCACCAAATAAAGAAGATCAAGATCTTCAACAGCGCTAAAGCGAGATGTAAAATTGTCTAATGTTTCCGGGTCATTCAGATTTCGCCTGAACGCGGTTTGCTCCATTACAAGATGATTACGAACAAGCAAAGCTACTTTATCTATATCTTCGTCATTGTAACCCATACGCTGCATAACGGTGGCGGCAATTTCGGCGCCGATAATTTCGTGACCTGAAACATTCACAGGTTTTGCTATATCATGGAATAACATTGCAAGAAATAATATTTCATGATCGTTTAGACTGTTATAAATACGACCTAGAAGTGTAACATCTTTTTCTAATTTTTCAATATTTCTGATCGTATCCAATGTATGTTCATCTGCAGTATAGCAATGATAAACCCCGTGTTGTAAAAATCCGATAAGGTCGGCAAACTCGGGCATATATGCTCTAAGTGCACCGAGCTCGTTCATAACCGAAAGCGTTTGCCCGACATTTCGAGGCAGACGAAGAATCTCCCGGAAAAAAACGGAGGAAACAATTTCTTGAGAAATATCCATGTTAATTTTTTCAACAACATCAATAATATGCGATCTTAAATTTTCATCAAAGTGCGCAAGATGTAACCCGCGGTAGTAAAAAGCTCGTAGAATATCGGAAAGATGAAGCCGGCGATTGCTGATAATCGATATAGTTTTTCCCTTAATAATAAAATCATCATCAAGATGTATGGCAAGGGAATCGGGCAGCGGATCGGTAATTTCCTCGTGAAATTTTTTAATCATCGATTTACAAAAACGGTTAAGAATATTTGACCCTTCGAAATAGTCGCGCATAAAAACGCCGAGCGAGTCTTTTTTATGGTACAACACTTTGGAAAGTTTTATCTGCGCATTAAATTCTAACCTGTCGTTTTTTTGTTTGGATGTTAAGTGAAGAAGATTACGCACCTTTAATAAAAATTGGTAACTTTTTAGCAGCCTGGCACACTCGTTTGGAGTTGTATAATTGTATTTTTTTAAAAGATCAATAAATATTTCGGACTGGGTTTTTTCACTTTGTTTATTTAGAAGCGTTTTTGTTTGAAGTATAAACATCCATTCGATAGCCTGGAAATCACGCAAACCTCCGGCAGTTTGTTTTATATTCGGCTCCAAAACTTTTGGCGAAGCTCCAAATTTAGCATACCTTACTTCAATATCTTCAAAAAGTTCTTTTATAAGTTTTATTCGTACATCATCTGTTATTTCATTAAAAAGCTGAAGGTTCCACTTTTGATAAACCGCATCGCTTCCGAGAATAAATCGTGTTTCAAAAAATTGGGTGAAGGTATGCAGGTCTTCAGATATGAAACGGGCAATGTCTTCAAACTCCCGAACGGTGTGCGAAACCTCCAATCCATGGTCCCACAATTTTGTAATTAATAATGCAATTTCGGCGCCATCGGTATCAACCGATTCGGTAATAATTATTATGTCAATATCGGAGTAAGGGGAGAGTTCGCGGCGGCTAAAACTACCGGCAGATACAACTGCAAAGTTGTATTTTTTGCCGGCAGATATTTGGCGTATCTGTTCTTCAACAAGCAGACTGTATTGGAGGTTGAATTTAAAAGCCTCGTGGTTTAAAAGACCGGCTTTAAAAAGCTTTTCTTTTTTTTCTGCGAACTCTTTTTTACCATAAGCTTCGGGAGACATAATTTCTACAACAGGTCATCTTTAAAAAAATCTTCACTCTCATACTCAACCTCAATAACCGAACCGATACCGCCCCGCACATTAAACTCGGCAGTAATGTGCATATAACGGGGTTGGCATGCCTCAACAAGGTCATCAAGTATCTGGTTGGTAACCGACTCGAAATAAATTCCATCATTGCGGTATGAATTATAATAAAGTTTTAACGACTTTAACTCGATACAATATTTGTCGGGAATATACTCCAATATTATCGTCGCAAAATCAGGCTGACCAGTTTTTGGGCAGACAGAAGTAAACTCCGTGGCGGTATGAATAATGTTATAATCACGCGCGGGGTATTTGTTTTCAAATACTTCTATAATTTTTACTTTATCGTTCATAATATTTCCTTTTTTATTTTATTCACTTCGGTTTTTTCAGCGAAAACATTAAAATTTTCATTTTATACTTTTTACTTGTATTCCGGTCTCACAACATAATCAATCGGATCATCTAAACCGGCTTTATAAAATCCTCTTAAGCGTAAAGCGCAGCTATCGCAAACACCGCATGCTTTGTCTTCATTTTTATAACACGACCATGTTAAATGGATCGGTGCATTAAGTTCAATACCTTTTTTAACGATTTCCGATTTTGAAAAGTTTATTATCGGAGTAGTTATTTTAATTTTTGTTTCCGGTTTTGTTCCGAGGTCAATCATTTTTTCATAAGCTGAAAAAAAAGCGGGTCGGCAATCCGGGTAACCGGAAGAATCTTCGTACACTGCGCCGATAAAAACCGCCGATGCCTTTAATACTTCAGCCCAACTTACACAAGCAGAAAGTATATTGGCGTTCCGAAAAGGAACGTATGATGACGGTATTTCGCTTGAATTTAAGTCGGCATTAGTTACTTCAAGCGAAAAATCGGTCAGCGATGAACCGCCGATTTTTGCAAGATGCCTGAAGTCTATAACGAGCCGGTTTTTAACATTATAAAAATCCGCGATGTCATAAAAAGCTTTTAGCTCTCTATTTTCGGTTCTCTGTCCGTAATTAATATGGGCAAATGCCAACTCAAAATTTTGTGCGGCAATAGCTGCGGTTACACAACTATCCATCCCGCCGCTTACCGCAATAACGGCAATGTTTTTAATCATTTGCGGAAATATACTCTAAATGTAGTTTTTAATTATCAGAAATCATGTTCCGGCGTATTGTTTTTACGGTAGTACGCCTGCGGAAACCTTAAATAATTGACCTAAAAATAAGAATTTATCATATCACAAAGAAATGTAATAAAACAGTTTGAATAAACTTTTATGCTTTAGTAACTTTCATCTTCATTTTTATACATATAAGCGAGGAAATAATGCGTAAAAAAATAGTAGCAGGCAACTGGAAAATGTTTAACAATTCGGATGAGTCAAAAGAACTGATCGGCGGCATTCTTGAAAAATTGAAAAACGAAAAAGTTAATTGTGATGTTATTGTGTGTCCACCCTACACCGCACTTTCTGAAGCCGCCGGGATGTTAAAAGGTTCCATTGTAAAACTCGGCGCACAAAATATGCACTTTGAAGATAAAGGCGCATTCACCGGCGAAATTTCATCGAACATGCTAAAAAGCGCTGGCTGCGAGTATGTAATATTGGGTCATTCGGAAAGACGCACAATTTTTAACGAAAGCGATGAAGTAATAAACAAAAAAGTGAAAAAAGCATTTGCAAGCGGTTTGAAGCCAATTTTTTGTTTTGGCGAAACCCTTTCGGAAAGAGAAGGCGGCGTGACAAATGATGTAGTAAAACATCAGGTTACTGAAGGATTAAAAGACATTCCGGAATCCGATCTTGTAAACCTTGTTATTGCTTACGAACCGGTTTGGGCTATCGGCACCGGTAAAACTGCAACACCGGAACAGGCTGAGGAAGTTCATGCATTTGTTCGTTCGATTATAAAGGAATTATATTCCGAAACTGCCGCAGAAAATATGGTTATTCAATACGGCGGAAGCGTGAAACCGGAGAATGCAGCAGACCTGCTTTCACGAAAAAATATAGACGGCGCGCTTGTAGGCGGTGCTTGTCTAAAGGCTGATTCCTTTATTGGCATAATAAAATCAGCATAACTTATTATTTTATAACAAATTATTGATTTCGGGCGGAAGAATTATGCCCTTCTTTCGGCCCGTAATTTCGTTGCTTTGCCCTCCTTTATGTAGTATATTTGCAGGTTTAATTTTTATATGGTAGGATGCATTTACCCAAAAATTTTTTAATTTTATTTTTTCTAGTTTTCATTTCTGTAACCCGGCAGTCCGCCGGACAAATTATATTTAATGAACTCCCGAACTATTCAATAAAAGCGGAAGACTCTGTTTTTTTTGATATTAGTTCGACGCGAAAAATTATCCCGCTCGATGGACGTTGGAACGTTTATGCCGGCGAAAAAAATAAAAAAAAATATACTGTTAACGTCCCTTCAATTTTTGAAGGTGAAGGCGATCTGGTTTTTGAAAGAAAATTTTCGATCGGCAAAGATGATTTAATACGCTATAAAGCCAAGTTGGTTTTTTTTGGTATCAACTACACTGCCGATATTTCCCTCAATAATGTTATTATTTACAGACACCCCGGGGGCGAGTTTCCGTTTGAAGTTACTCTTCCTAAAGACATTCTAGCAATTGATAAGGATAATATTTTAAGCGTAAAACTTAACTACCGACTCGATTCGGAAAACACAATTCCTCTAAAACAACGCTTTCTTTTCCCCAAAAGTTTCGGGGGTATATTACGAGATGTTTATATCCATCTTGTTCCTAATATTTCAATTAATGATGCTGAAATTAAATATACAAATAACAGCCGCACTACATTTAATATAAGCGGACGAATTGAAAATCGTGAGTTCAGAAAAACGCCTGATTCGCTTATTCACAACAATCAATATACCTTTTCTATGTTTTTGCAGCAGCCGGGCAGTAAGTCATATCAAAAAACCGGCGAGTTCAATTTTACGCTGCAAAAAAATAAAGACTATAATATCAAGCAAAATTTTGAAGTACCTGCGCCGCTATTTTGGTCACCTGAAAACCCGGTTTCATATCGTATTCGGCTTGAGCTGCGCCGCGGTGATATTTTACTTGACCGTACAGAATCCAATGTGGCTATTTACGATATTAAACCAGGACGCGATTCTATTCTTTTTAACGGAAGCGTATTAAAAATAAGAGGCGTAACATTTATTCCATCTTATTATCAAATGGGCTCGCTTGCCTCATATGATAAAATGGAAAGTGACATCAAAATGATAAAAGACGCGGGGTTTAATTCGGTTAGATTTGCAAAAAACGTTCCTCATCCATACTATCTTTCGCTTTGCCGTAAGCTCGGACTGATTGCATTTATTGAAATTCCGCTTAACAGTCTACCGGAAGACATTGCTTCAGAACCGAATTTTTTAGTGCGAAGCAAAAATTATGTGTCACATTTTATCCATGCCTATTCCAAATATTCTGCAGTTGCTGCATTAGGTTTGGGTGGTGGTTATCTCCCAAATCTTAATGAGCATGTTCAATATTTAAAAGAATTCGGCGGACTTGTAAAAAAAGAAACACGGTTTATTACTTATGCGTCATTTGCAGGGTTAGGTGTAGATGAAATACCAAATATCGACATTTACGGTATCGAGCTTTTTAATACACCTATAGCCGAAGTGGGTTTTGATTTAAGCGAACTGCAAACCCGTATTGGCACCGGAAGAGTGTTTATTAGTGAAGCAACTTATACGGTTAATTCGGGCAATAGCGATGGTTATTTAAACCCGCATTCTTTTGAAGCCCAGGCAAAATATTTTGAAGACCTGCTTAACTATTCCGAGCAAAACCCCCTATCGGGATATTTTATAAACTCAATGTTTGACTATTCGGGCGACTTTGCCTCCTTCTGCTGCGGTTTTACTGAAAATGATCTTTATACAATCGGACTCTCCGGATTAGAAAGAAATACAGGGCGTTTGAGTTATAAAGTTGTTGCCGCAAAACAAAACAATACCGAGCGCGTCACCATCCCGATTGGCAGTAAAAAAGATGAAGCCCCGATGTTGTTTATAATTTTCGGTTTGGGTCTTGCAATAATTCTGGGTGTGCTTGTAAATTCGGGCAAAAAATTCCGCGAAGACTCCTCGCGTGCACTTCTGCGTCCGTATAACTTTTTTGCCGATATCCGCGACCAGAGACTTATGTCTGGATTTCAATCAACAACTCTTTTGCTTATTATAATGGGCATAAGTGCGCTGCTTCTTTCCAATTTGCTCTTTTACCTAAAGACGAGTATAATTTTTGAAAAATTGATTTTATCTTTTGGCAGTGAATGGTTGATGAAATCAATAAACTATCTTGCATGGAACCCGTTGATGTCTTTAGTTTGGTTGATGATATTATCCGGCGCATCTTTACTTATGTTAGTTATTGTTATAAAAATTTCAGCATCATTTATTCATAACAAAGTTTTTCTTTCAAGTTCCTTTTTTACGGTTATCTGGTCCTTTCTGCCGCTTGTACTGTTCATACCGGTTGGTATTATTCTTTACCGTATCTTAGATGCTGATGTGGCTAATTTATACATATATGTTGCCCTGGCAATATATACCTTGTGGATTATTCATCGTACCATAAAAGGTATTTATGTAATTTTTGATGTAAACCCGGGCAGCGTATATTTTTATTCGTTTCTCTTAATAGCCATTGTTGTAGGTGGGTTAATTTTTTATTTCAACTACACAAACAGTTTTTTGCATTATATAAAATATGCGGTAAAACAGTATAGTATTTTTTAGGTTTAAGGAAAAGATTGTATTTATCAAAACTTGAAATATTAGGATTTAAGTCTTTCGCACAGCGTACACTGGTAAGCTTTAACCAGGGTGTTACTTCTATTGTGGGGCCCAACGGCTGCGGGAAGACGAATATTGTAGATGCAATACGCTGGGCTTTAGGTGAGCAGCGAAGCGGAACCCTCCGAAGCGATAAAATGGAAAACGTTATTTTTAACGGCACCTCCGGTCGTAAACCGATGGGTATGGCTGAAGTATCGCTAACAATCGAAAACTCAAAAGGCATTCTTCCAACTGAATATTCCGAAGTTACAATTTCCAGAAGAATTTTCCGTTCGGGGGAAAGCGAGTATCTACTTAACAAAAACATATGCCGGTTAAAAGATATAACAAATCTTTTTATGGATACCGGTATGGGAACCAACGCATATTCGGTTATCGAATTAAAAATGGTTGAAACCATTTTAAGTAACAAAGCCGATGAACGCCGTAATATGTTTGAAGAAGCCGCAGGCGTTAATAAATATAAACTTCGCCGCAGGCTTGCGCTTCGTAAACTTGATGAGGTAAAATCCGATTTAACACGTGTAAACGACATTGTTTCGGAAGTAGAGAAAAAAGTTGCCTCTCTTGAAAGACAGGCAAAAAGAGCGGATAAGTATAACAAAATTTCCTCAACACTCCGCGAACTTGAATTAGACCTGGCTGAACGGGAGCTCGCGTTATTTAATCTTAAGCGAATTGAGGCAAAAGAGAAAAAAGAAGAAAATTTTGCAAAACGTCTCTCTATCGAATCGGAATTAAACAAGTTTGAAGATGAACTCCGTGTAATCAAACAAAAGTTAAACGAGACCGAGGCTGAGTTAAAAAACAAACGTTCGGAAGTTTCGGTTCAAACAGAGAAAATATTTAATGTTCAACGTCATCTTTCTGTTGCCGAAGAACGCCGGAAATCGTTAGATAAAAATATTCACCGCTTCAATCAAGAGCTTGAAGAGCTGAACATCCAGCTCAAAGAAACATACGAACTTATTGAAGACAGCAGGCTGAATATAAATGATATTTCCGCCGACATCGAATTAAAAGGAAAAGAAAAAGAAATTGCGGTTGCAAAAGCAGAAGAGTTAAAAGTTAAACTTGAAGAAAAACGCACAGCACTAAAATCTACTACCGACTCACTACTCGAGCGTTTTAGAGAAATTACAACTAAAGAAAATGAAGTCTCAAATTTAGATAAAGCAATCGATTCGCGTTATAAATCAATAAGCAAATTGAATGATCGTATTCAATCTTTAACAAGTAATATTGCAAAAACCGTTGGTTTTATAGAAGACCTTAATATTGAAAAAGAAGCCGCAGAGCAAAAATTTACCGATGCCGAAGCATTTTATGCCGCTAAACAAAAAGAGAAGGAAGAACTCGAAAAACAATTAAACCTGCTGCGCTCGAAAGAACTGGAAGACAAAAGTATAATTTCCGGCATTAAAGATAAAATTGAATTCGTTCAGGGTTTGATTGACAACCTTGAAGGTGTTTCCAAAGGTGTTAAGGCGCTGCTTGAAAATTCTTCGTGGACAGATGGTGATAAAACTTTACTGGCTCACATAGGCAACTCAGCCGATGAATACCGCTTTGCAGTTGAAGCGTCTCTACGAAATAATCTTAACAATATTCTTGTTGAAACTTTAGATGATTTAAAACAAGCCATTGAATATTTAAGAAATAACGATATTGGTAAAGCTGCGTTTTATTTAACCGCGGCAAAAGATGAAAATAGAAAAGGATTTTTAAGCTGGCTGCAGCAAAGAGCCTTTAATAAAAAAACCAAAGCAGTTGCTGCCGATGAGGCTTTTGTCGGTTGGGCAAAAGATGTTATTGAAACAGAAGAGAAGTGGAAACCATTTTTTAATAAAATGCTTTCGCGTACAATTATTGTCCGCACGCTTGAAGATGCGTTTATACTTTCTAACAGATACCCGGCTTTTAATTATGCTACCCTAAACGGAGATTACCTTGACCCTGATGGAATTATTGAAGCCGGTTCTGCGCCAAAACTTGATGATTCGTTATTCGGCAGAAAAAAACTTCTTGAAAATTTAAAAAATGATTTTCCGAAAAGAGAAAAAGCCTTAACCGAACTGCGCGGTAAAATAATTGAGATAGAAGAAAAATTAAACGCTATTAACTTAAAAGTTTTATCCGAACACGGCAGGATGCTTTTAAACGAAATTGCAAACGTTGAAAAACAAATTGCCCGGTTCGAGTTTGAAAAGCAAAAAGCGGTTGACGAGATAGAAAAAGCCCGGCAGGATATTCAAACTCTTGCGGATGAATCGAATCGTCTTGATAATGAGCGCACTGCCCTCTCCTCAGAATTGGAAGGACAAAAAGATGAAAAAGCGCAAGCAGATGCTTATAAAGAGTCTCTTGAGTTTGATTTTAATCAGATAGAAGATGAGTATAACCAGGTATTATCGAATAGAAATAAAATTAATCTTTCACTCGAAAGATTGATGGGTGAAAAGAAAAACACAGTAAACGAAATAGATCGCGCTGAAATATCAATCGACGGAACAAAAAAATCGATAAGCAAACGGGAAGAGGACATTAGCTCTTCGGCGGAAGAATTAGAATCGCTTAATATTATTATTGAGGAAAAAAGATCCGAACTCGGAGAATTTGAACAGATAAAATCGGTTCTTATTTCGGAAGAAGCGGAAATAGATAATAGATACAAAGGTATTCGTTCGGAAATTACCGACGCGGAAAATAAACTATCCCGGTTTCGTAAAGAGCGTGAATTTCTCTCCGATGAAATTCACTCGGCAGAGATGAAACTTGGCGAATTAAAAATTAAAATTGAAAATTTATACTCTCACGTGCATGAAAATTATTCGCTGAAAATAGAAGATAAAACATTTGATGATCTCGATACATTCGAATTTAAATTGCGCAGCGAAGAGGTTTATCAATTAAAACAACAAATAAAAAATCTCGGACCTATAAATCTGCTTGCTTACAGCGAGTTTGAGGAGGAAAGAGAACGCTTAGAATTTCTTCAGAAGCAGCGAAACGATTTGCTCGACAGCGAAAAAGATATTCTGGCAACCATAGACGAAATAAATATTACCGCGCAAACTTTGTTTATGGAGACTTTTACAAAAATAAAAGAAAACTTCACAACCATATTCCGAAGTTTGTTTAACCCAGGTGATGAAGCGGATCTGAAGATTGAAGAAAACGCCGACCCGCTTGAAGCAAAAATAGAAATTGTGGCAAAACCAAAAGGGAAACGCCCCACTTCAATTGAGCTTTTATCCGGCGGCGAAAAAACTTTAACAGCTATTGCCCTTCTGTTTGCAATTTATCTTGTTAAACCAAGTCCGTTTTGTATACTCGATGAAATTGATGCACCCCTTGACGATGCAAACATCGACCGCTTTACACGCATTATACAACAGTTTAGCAAAGACACTCAGTTTATTGTAGTTACTCACAACAAGCGCACTATGGAAGCTGCTGATACTCTTTATGGCGTAACGATGCAAGAAGAAGGAATATCAAAATTAGTTAGCGTTCGATTTAATGAGGATATAAACATTGCATCTTAAAATAATCGAATCAACCGGATGTTATCTTTGCAATCGCAGCTTTAAAATTACTTTTATATTAGCTATATTTTTGTTAATTATAATTGTGCCGGGTCTGAGAGCGCAATGGGTTAACAATCCCCAGCAAAACACAAAACTTGTCGTTGATGCGGTTAACCCTATAAATATTTCTGCTGTCAGTGATCTTAAGGGCGGTTCTTACATTTTTTGGCAGGACAACAGGGACGGCTTTCAAACCGAAGTTTATTTTCTGCATGCTGATGCAAACGGTGATCCAAGCTTTCGTGCCGATGGTAAAATTCTATCCACAATAAGCGGAGATAAAGGAAATCCAATCCCGGTTAATTCCGGCTCAAATTCGGTAATAGTTGTTTGGCGCGAGTTAAAAGGAAGCGATGGTGGAAATCTTTTCGCTCAAAAAGTTCAAAGCAACGGCAGTTTAATATGGTCGAATAAGGGAATAAAGATAACAAATACTAATCAAAACTTAACAGATTTTTCAATCGATTCCGATAAAAAAGGTTATGCTTATATTTCGTTTGTTACTAAAGACCCCCAGTTATTGGAAGGCTACAAAGTCGGCTTTCAAAAAATTTCTCCCCGCGGAAAATTACTTATAGACTCATCCTCGCGCTGGGTTTATAAATCAGGCAGCAATAAAATTGGTTCTTCAATTCTTAACGATGGGGTTGGTGGCGCGTATCTTTTGTGGATTGAGAGTGTTAATAACAGTAGTGTGGTTTTTGGTCAGCACGTAGATTCTACCGGTCATCCAACCTGGGGGAAAAAACCTTTACCTTTGAGCGGCGCCTCATCAACTGTAATATCTTTTTCTTGTGCTAATTTAGATTCCAATACGGTTTACTTTGCATATCAAACCTTAAAAGGCGGCAAAAAAATTCGCCACCAGTTAGTTACCAAAAAAGGATCGTTGCTCTGGGGTGCAAACGGAAAAGAAGTTTCGAAATTAAAATCGATTCAAACAAATCCACAGGTTGTTACTTTGAATAATGAAATTATTCTTAGCTGGACAAATGAACTTGACGGCGAAAAAGATATACATATTCAGAAATATGATACAAAAGGGAAAAATTTGTGGAAAAGCGGCGGGCTGCCGGTTTTAACTCAAATGGGAAGTCAGTTTGGTCAAAAGTTATTAAGCGATGGTCATGGCGGAGCTATCATTGCCTGGATTGACAGACGTGTTGAAAACACCAGGGCAAACCTGTATGGGCAGCGGATAAACAGCAAAGGTGAAAAAGTTTGGGACATAGCAGGGCTGCCAATTGCATCGTTTAATAACTCCGAAAAAAGTTATCTCTCATTAGTAAGCGACACAAAGGGAGGGGCGCTTGCGGTGTTTAGGGAAATACGGGATAACCAACCGGCGATATATGCTCAAAAAATATTTAATACCGGAACATATATTTCGCAAATTTTGGGTTTTAAAACGGAGCTTGTAAGCGATTCGGTAAAGCTGTTGTGGTACTCGGCTAACGTTACGCCCGATAGTTATTACGAAATAGAACGAAGCGCATCTTCAGACACGGGCTCTTCAGCGTGGAATATTATTGGAACCGTTTTTTCCGAAGAATCGAAAACTGCAGGGGTTTACCTGTTTTATGATAACCCGGATACCACAGGGACAATATATTATAGAGTTGTTCAGCGGGACACGAACGGGAATCTTCAGCCGTCTGATGTTGAAAGAATAACTTTTCTTGGCAATTCCAAGCAGATTGTGGTGGGGCAAAATACCCCAAATCCGTTTAATAAAGAGACTGTTATTAAATTTTTCCTTCCACGCGCATCCACTGTTAATATAGAGTTTTTTAACAACCATGTTGAAAAAGTTTATGAAATAAAAAATGCCGACTACCCCTCCGGGCAAAATGAAATTACATTTTCAGCAAGCGGGTTAGCTCCCGGAATTTATTTTTACCGATTCAAATCGGGTGACTATGTTGAAGTAAAAAAGATGGTAATTACTGAATAAATATGGAAAATAAGCAGCTAAAAATATTTATTGATTTCGATGGGACAATTACCAAACATGATGTTGGAAATATTATCTTCAAACATTTTGGAGATAAAGAAAAAGGTGAAGATATCATAACCCGGCTTAGAAGCGGAGAGATTACCGCACGCCAATGCTGGGAACTGCTAAACAATACGGTTGATACAGTTGACAAAATAGAGTTTGACGCTATTCTTGACAAAATTGAAATAGACGATGGATTTCATTCATTTATTGATTTTTGTAAACAGCGCGGACTAAACTTTATTGTTTTAAGCGATGGATTTGATTATTACATCGACAGAATTTTTTCGCGGGAAAAAATAAATAATGTCGCTTACTACTCAAACCATCTCGAAGTTACGCCGGCGAATAAACTTTATCTTTCATTCCCTCACTACGACTCAACATGCACTACGTCTGCAAACTGTAAACGTAATCATGTAATTAACAACAGCGGCGATGATGAATTTACCGTTTATATCGGGGATGGTAATTCAGACAAATACCCGGTACAATTTTGCGATTATATATTCGCAAAAAAAGGATTGCTTAAATTTTGCGAAACAGAAAACATACCATTTTTTCCTTACGCAACTTTCTACGACGTGAAAAAAAGATTTGAAGAACTCCTTTCAAAAAAGCGATTAAAGAAACGCCACCAGGCAGAATTGAAACGAAAAGAAATTTATACATTGGAATAATTTTAATATACAAGGTTTTTATGTCAGATATAGCTTCTAAATTTTTTAAGTACCGCAGTTACACACCCATTCCATTTTTATTGTTGATGTTGTTTTTTGAAAACGCCAACGTTTGGAGTTTGGTGCTTGGCTTTGTGGTAGCCGTTAGCGGCGAATTAATACGTCTGTGGGGCGTAAGCTGGGCAGGCAGCGAAACACGCACAACCGGCACAGTTGGCGGAACATTTTTAATAATTAGCGGACCTTTTGCGCATGTGCGCAACCCGCTGTATGTCGGCAACATACTTATCTATTTTGGACTCGGTATAATGTCGTACGCTCTGTTTCCGTATCTTCAAATTGTTGCGCTAACATTTTTTGTTGTTCAATATCATTACATAGTTAAAGCCGAGGAAGGTTACCTGCGGCAGGCATTCGGCGCCGATTATGAAGCGTATACAAAAAATGTTCCTCGTTTTTTACCGAGATTAACTCCTTATAAAGTTAAAGGTGTTACACAGCCGCCGTTTAATTTAAGCGCCGGACTAAAAAGCGAACGCAGAACATTTCAAGCTTTCGGAATAACAAGTTTACTTATAGTTCTTTTGTGGTTTATCGGAAGATTATAATTGAACCGAATTATCGAAAATAATTTAATGATAATTGCCGGTGAAGTTTCCGGCGATCTGCACGGCGCTCATCTTATAAATGAAATATTAAAGATGAATCCCGTTATAAAAATTTACGGCATCGGCGGTGATAAAATGAAAACCGCCGGGATGAATGCAGCTTATCATATAAATAAAATGGCGTTCCTTGGTTTTACAGAAGTTGTAAAACATATTCCATTTATAAAAAAAGTGCAGCGTCATTTAATATCGATTATAAAAGAAAAAAACATTAAAGAAGTGGTGCTTATAGATTACCCCGGCTTTAATCTGAATTTTGCAAAAAAGTTAAAGAAGCTTGGAATAAAAATCATCTATTATATCTCCCCTCAAATATGGGCGTGGGGCGCAGGCAGAATAAAAAAAATTAAAAGGCTTGTAAACAAGATGATAGTCGTCTTCCCATTTGAAAAAGAATTTTATGCAAACGCCGGTGTTGACGCAGAGTTTGTAGGACATCCACTGATAGAACAAATTGAAAATTACAAATTGGCTGACAAAGAAGAGTTTTTCAATTTGTATAAGTTGGACAAAAACAAAGAAATATTACTTATACTTCCCGGCAGCCGTAAGCACGAAGTTGAAAAACTTTTACCCGAAACATTAAATGCGGCAAAAAAAATATGCGCCGAATTTAATCTTCAAACGGTAATTGCGGGATCTGAAAATATCGATGAAGTTGAGTTTGAAAATTTTAGCGAACGTTTTGATTTCAAAGTAATAACTGGTAGAACTTACGATTTAATGAATCTTGCAAGGTTCGGAATAATTAAATCCGGAACATCAACATTAGAAGCCGGGTTGTTTCAGCTTCCGATGGTTGTTGTTTATAAAACAAGTCCGTTAACCTATTTAATTGGTAAAAGTTTGATAAAGGTTGACAACATCGGAATGGTAAATATTATTTCCGGTGAAAGTATTGTGCCCGAACTTATACAAGCGGATGTAAATGCCAAAAATATTTTTGATGAATGCAAAAAAATATTAACCGATAAGCTATTATATGATAAAATAACACAAAGCCTCGGTTTGATAAAAAATATTCTTGGATCGGCAGGCGCATCTGAAAAAGCTGCGTCAATAATTCTTTCGGAAATGAATGAATCTTAAAAAAATAAAACAGAAATCTCTTCGTCTTATCGGACAGGTAACGTTAAACCGGTTGATAAATATTTTGTGTAAAACACTAAAAATTGAAGAAATAAATAAGGAAGCTGTAGAACAACTTGAACTGGAAAACAAAAATTATGTTTTCGCATTTTGGCATGGCACAATGTTGATTCCCTGGTATGTAAACCGCAACAAAAACTTTGTGGGTTTAACAAGCAAAAGTAAAGACGGCGATCTTCTTGCAAGATTATTAAAAAGCTGGAGGTATAAAGTTGTTAGAGGCAGCAGCAGCACCGGCGGCGAAGTTGCTCTCGGAATAATGATTGACTACGCCCGCAGCAAATTGTCTGTTGCCGTAACGCCCGATGGTCCGCGGGGACCGGCAATGAAATTAAAAGCCGGTGCGGTAATTACTGCCAAAAAAAGCGGGGTGCCGCTTGTGCTTGCAGGCGTTGGTTACAAAAATAAAAAACACCTTAATAGCTGGGATAAATTCCAGGTGCCCAAACCTTTTTCAAGTGTACGTATTATTTATTCCGATCCTATTTATGTAGAGCGAACTTTACCGTATGAAGAAACATCTGAAATAATACAGCAGTGCGATGACAAACTTAACGAACTGCAAAATAAAGCTTCGGTATTTATTTGATGGATTTTCTTAAAATCATATTGTCGCCGTTTGTTCCGGTTTACGCGTTTATTATAAATATGCGTAACCGTCTTTTTGATAGTGGAATGTTTAAAAGTCACTCAGTAAATGCAAAGGTTTTATCAGTTGGAAATTTAACTGTCGGCGGTTCCGGAAAAACTCCAATGGTTATTTATTTAACTATAATGTTAAAAAAATATGGAAAGAAACCGGGAGTTTTAAGTCGCGGTTACGGACGCAATACACGCGGTTATTTATATGTTTCCGATGGCGAACAAATTTTTACACCCGTTGAAAAATGCGGCGACGAAATTTATCACACTGCGCTTGACTGTAAAGTGCCCGCTTCAGTTTGCGAAAACCGGGTTAGCGGCGCAAGAAAATTATTGTTTGACGCCGATATCGATACGATTGTTCTCGATGATGCATTTCAGCACCGCTGGATAAAACGTGATGTTGATTTGGTGCTGATTGAGCAGCAGTTTTTAGTTTCCGATAATTCGCTTAACAGAAACTTACTGCCTGCCGGATTTATGCGCGAGCCTTTTTCTTCAATTAAACGGGCAGACCCTGTTGTGTTGAATAGAAAGTTTTCCGAGAAAAAAGAAATGCCTGATGATTTTAAAAAATATTTTGATGATAAAACAGTTTTTACTGCTTATTATGAAGCTATAAGTTTTGTGGATGTTATGAAACATACTCATTACGCATTAAAGGATTTTGAAGGGCAGCACAGCCTTGTTGTTTCGGGTATTGCAAACCCTTTTTCATTTCTGAACATCCTACAACAGACGAATGTTAATACAACCAACAAGATGATTTTCAGAGATCATAAAGATTATACTCATAAGGAAGTGCAGCAAATTAGAAAACAGTTTTATGCCACAAATGCTTTTTCGGTGGTTACTACCCAAAAAGACGCTGTAAAACTTAGTAAATTTGCACTTGAGTTTGACGATATTGATATCTTTTATCTTGAAATAGAAATAAAGATGGATGAACAACAAAAGTTTGAAGATTACATTCTTCAAAAATTAAAATAAACGAAGATTATCTGCTGAAAACATTTTGTTTTTTGCAGTTACTACAAGTTAATTTGATTTTATTATTTATAAAAAATAACGAAACATATTTATGGAGGAAAAATAATTATGCCTAAAAATAATAAGTACGTTTATTTCTTCGGTGGAAAAAAAGCCGACGGAAAAGCCGAGATGAAAGAACTTCTTGGAGGTAAAGGCGCAAACCTTGCAGAAATGGTAAACATAGCTTTACCGGTACCGGCAGGGTTTACAATTACCACAGAACTATGCACATACTATTACGATAACAAACAAACCTATCCGAAAGAATTAAAAGATCAGGTTCTAAAAGCGCTTGCAAAAGTTGAAAAAGAAATGGGCGCTAAATTTGGCGAATCAAAAAACCCGCTGCTTCTTTCTGTTCGCTCGGGCGCAAGAGCTTCTATGCCAGGTATGATGGACACAATTCTTAACTTAGGTTTGAACGACGTAACGGTTAAAGGATTAATTGAAAAAACAAACAACCCCCGTTTTGCATACGACTCCTATAGAAGATTCGTTCAAATGTACGGCGATGTTGTGCTTGGTTTAAAACCTGTTGACAAACACGATGAAGACCCTTTCGAGGTTATTCTTCATAACAAAAAAGAAGCTAATGGCTTTACACTTGATACACAGTTAACAGCAGACCATTTGAAAGAATTGGTTGCGGAATTTAAAGCTGCAATAAAAGAAAAAACAGGAAGTAACTTTCCTAACGACCCGATGGAACAGCTATGGGGCGCAGTGGGAGCGGTATTCGGTTCATGGATGAATGAACGCGCAATTGTTTACCGTAAACTTAACGGTATTCCTGCAAGCTGGGGAACAGCAGTTAACGTTCAGTCGATGGTTTTCGGAAATATGGGTGAAGACTCCGGCACCGGCGTTGCGTTTACACGCGACCCTGCAAGCGGCGAAAACATTTTTTACGGAGAATATTTATTCAACGCTCAAGGTGAAGATGTTGTTGCCGGTACACGGACACCGCACCCTATTGCCGAGTTGAAAAAAGATAACCCGAAAATTTATAAAGAGCTTGATGACATTAGAAAAAAATTAGAGAAACATTACAAAGATATGCAGGATGTTGAGTTTACAATTCAACAGGGAAAACTTTGGATGCTTCAGTGCCGTGTTGGTAAAAGAACCGGTTTTGCTGCAATAAAAATGGCTGTTGATATGGTAAAAGAAAAACTCATCAGCAAAGAGGAAGCTATTGCTCGTATTGAACCGAACCAGTTAAACCAATTACTGCGCCCTATCTTCGATCTTGATGAAAAGAAAAAAGCTATAAACGAAGGAAGACTTATTGCAAAAGGTTTGAATGCGGGTCCCGGCGCCGCATCTGGTCGTGTTGCACTTAGCGCAACCGATGCAGAAGAAATGGCAAAATCGGGCGAACCGGTTATACTTGTAAGAATTGAAACATCACCCGAAGATATAAAAGGTATGGATGCGGCAGAAGGTATTTTAACTGCTCGCGGCGGAATGACATCGCACGCAGCACTTGTTGCGCGTCAAATGGGTAAAGTTTGCGTTGCAGGCTGCGGCTCATTAAAAATAAACTACAAAAAAGGTGAAATGACCGTTGATGGTAAAGATTTTGTAGTTAAAGAAGGCGACTATATTTCTATCGACGGAACAACAGGCGAAGTTATCGTTGGTAAAATAGAAACCAAACCTAGCGAAGTTATTCAGGTTCTTATTAATAAAACTCTTGATGCAAAAAAATCATCTGTATTCCAAACCTATAACAGCTTAATGGGATGGGCTGATAAACTGAGAAAGCTTAATGTTAGAACTAACGCAGATCAGCCGGATCAAGCAGCAAACGCAATTGCTTTTGGTGCAGAAGGTATCGGACTATGCCGTACAGAACATATGTTCTTCGGCGGCGATAGGATTATGTCGGTTCGTAAAATGATTTTAAGCGAAAACGAAAAAGACAGAAAAGCTGCATTGAACGAATTGCTTCCATTGCAGAGAGAAGATTTCGAAGGAATTTTTGAGGCAATGAAGGGATACCCGGCAACCATTAGAACGCTTGATCCTCCGCTTCATGAATTTTTACCTCACTCAGATAAAGAGATTGGTGAAGTAGCAAAAGTATTAAATGTTTCGAAAGAAAAAGTGATTGAAAAAATTCACAGCCTTGCAGAGTTTAACCCGATGCTCGGATTCAGAGGCTGTCGTCTCGGAATACTTTATCCTGAAATAACCGAAATGCAGGCACGCGCTATTATGGAAGCTGCATGCAACGTTGCAAAAAAAGGATTTAAAGTAAAACCCGAAATTATGATTCCTCTTGTAAGTGATTTAAAAGAATTCAAAATGCAGGAAGAAATAGTAAGACGCGTTGCAAAAGAAGTAATGGCAGAAAAAGGAAAGAAGATCAGCTATCTTGTAGGTACTATGATTGAATTGCCGCGCGCTGCTCTTACCGCAGATGAAATTGCACAGAGCGCAGAGTTTTTCTCATTCGGTACAAACGATCTTACTCAAACCACTTTCGGTTTATCGAGAGATGACGCGGGTAAATTTTTACCGCTTTATGTTCAAAATGAAATTTTGCCAAATGACCCGTTTGAAGTACTTGACCAGAAAGGTGTTGGTCAGCTTGTTAGAATGGGTACCGAACGTGGACGCTCAACACGTCCTGATTTAAAAGTCGGTATTTGCGGCGAGCACGGCGGCGAGCCTTCTTCGGTTGAATTTTGCCATAAGGTAGGATTAAATTATGTAAGCTGTTCACCTTTCCGAGTAGCAATTGCGCGTTTGGCAGCAGCCAGGGCGGTTGTTAGAGAAATGAAAGAAACAAAACAGTCAAAGAAAAAAGCAGGTTCGAAAAAAAAATCTGCTAAAAGAAAATAAATAACATTTATTTCGGCAGGATGCGAACGTATCCTGCCACTTAAAAAATATTAGCTCATATCATAAAGGATGAAGGATGAAATTATCCGATTTTAAATTTAATATGCCTAAAACTTCCATAGCTAAATACCCGGTTACCCCGAGGGATAAATCGAAGCTTATGGTTGTTAACAGGGAAACACAGGAACTCGAAGTAAAAACTTTTGCAAATGTAGTTGACTACATGAATGAAGGCGACGTACTGGTAGTGAATGAAACCCGCGTTTTTCAGGCAAGACTGTTTGGAAAAAAAGAAAAAACGAATGCGAAGATAGAAGTATTTTTACTTAGAGAGCTAAATGCAGAAGAATGTATCTGGGATGTTATTGTTGACCCTGCACGAAAAGTGAGAATTGGTAATAAAATATATTTTAACGACAAACTCTGGTGCGAAGTTATTGATAATACAACTTCGCGCGGAAGAACCGTCCGCTTTAACCAGCCGGGCAACGTGTATAAAGCGGTAGAAAAAATTGGGCTTACACCGCTGCCTCCTTATATAAAAAGAGAACCGGAACCTGACGACCGCGAAAATTATCAAACAATTTACGCAAAGGTTGACGGCGCTGTTGCCGCTCCGACCGCCGGTTTACATTTTACCCCAAAACTTATTCAGAAGATTGAGAAAAAGGGAGTAAAAATTATTCCGGTTGTGCTTCATATCGGTCTCGGAACATTCAGACCAGTGGAAGTTGAAGATTTAACAAAACACAAAATGGATTCCGAATTTTTTGAAATTTCAAAAGAAGCTGCTGAAGCAATAAATAAAGCATCAAACTTAAAACATAATGTTTTTGTGGTTGGCACAAGCACGGCGCGCGCTTTGGAAACAAGTGTTACCGCGGATGGATTTGTAAAACCGAATAGAGGCTGGACAGATAAATTTATTTATCCACCCTATCCGTTCAAAATAGCAACCAAACTTATTACAAATTTTCATCTGCCCGAAACAACTTTGGTAATGCTTGTTTGCGCATTTGCAGATACTGATTTGATAATGAAAGCATATAAAAAAGCGATGAAAGAAGATTTCCGCTTTTTAAGTTACGGCGACTCAATGCTCATTATATGAGAACCATCGCAATAATTCCGGCAGGAGGTAAAGGCAAAAGGAGCGGTTTTCCCGCTCCCAAGCAGTATATTAAGTTTGACGGCAAAGAGCTTATTGCCTTTACGCTCGCCGTTTTTCAGAAAAACAAAAATGTTGATGAAATTGTTATTGCCGCCGAGCCGGAGTTTTTTCCTCTTCTTACTGAAATAAAAAAGAAATACAGGATAAATAAAATTTCCGGTATTGTTGAGGGAGGAAAAGAAAGACAGGATTCTGTTTACAATGCTTTGCTCTCATTAAAGGCAAATAAAGACGATTTAATAATTGTCCATGATGCCGCACGTCCATTGTTGCCACAAAATATTTTGACTACCGCAATTTTAACGGCAAAAGAAAAAGGAAACGCGCTGGTTTGTTTAACAGGCAGGGATACACTTGTGCGCGGCGGAAAGTTAGTTGAAGAGTATATTGATCGGGAAAAAATTTTTTACGTCCAAACACCGCAAATATTTCGCTACATCAAACTCCTTAAAGCAATGAAAAAAGCATATGAGGAAAATTTTATCGGTACTGATGAATCAATGTTAATAAAACGAGCGGGCGGAAAAATAAATATTGTTGAAGGTTCGGTTCTAAATTTTAAGGTGACCACAAAAACAGACATTGAATTATTCAAACATTTTGTAAAAACGGGGAAATGAATCAACTTTTGGCTCAAGGCATCTAAACTAACAGATAAAATCATCGATTATTAAATAATAGACAATTATTTTTTAATGTCATTGAAATTTAGCGTTATTAATATTAGTTTAACATTTCAAAATTGGATTTGAGGTATGTTTCTATTAGCAGCAATTATAATCTTATCTTATCTTGTTGGTTCTATACCGAACAGTATAATTATAAGCAAATTAGTTAAGGGTATCGACATACGCGAACACGGCAGCGGCAATGCTGGCGGTACTAACGTAATAAGAATACTCGGGTGGAAATTCGGTATACTCACAATACTGCTGGATGCTCTTAAAGGTGTAATTGCGGTAGTTATTGTTGCGCGTCTGCATTACGGAGGCATGCCGTTTCAAAACCTTACCCCGTTTGATGATTTTACGTTAGTGCAGATAATCGCCGGTATCTCGGCAGTTGTCGGGCACATCTGGACAATTTTTGCTGGCTTCAAAGGCGGTAAAGGTATTGCTACCGCGCTTGGTATGTTAATAATAATTGTAACCGTTGATATGCTTGTTGCTGTTACCGTTTTTGCCATAGTTGTATCCGTTTCCCGTTACGTGTCTCTTGGCTCTATTATGGCTGCTTTGGCGGTTCCTCTTACGTTAATAATCAGAGAGAATTTATTTCACGTAAATATTGAAGGTTACGGAACATTACTTCCTTTTGTAATTTTTGTATCGCTGCTTGTTATTTATACTCACCGTAAAAACGTGATACGCCTAATAAACGGCAATGAAAACAAAGTTAGTTTTAGTAAAAATAAAACCAAATAATTTTTGATGAAAATTGCGATTCTCGGCGCAGGCGGCTGGGGTACTACTCTTGCCGTTTTGCTTTTTTATAACGGACATGATGTTACCATCTGGGAATATAAGGCTGCGTACGCCCGCAAACTAAGTAAAACCCGCTTAAATGATTTATTCCTCCCCGGCATTAAAATTCCCGACGAAATAAAAATAACCCACAACCTGGATGATGCTGCGAATGACAAAAATATGATTATTCTTGCCGTGCCTTCGCAATATACCCGTAGTGTTGTAAAAGAGATTGACCCGTCACGTATTAAAAACACTATCCTTGTTAGTGTGTCCAAAGGAATTGAAAAAACCTCTCTTCTAACAATGTCTCAAATGTTGCATGAAGAGTTTCCTTCGTTTTCAACAGATCAAATCGGTGTGCTCTCGGGTCCAAGCCATGCCGAGGAAGTCAGCAGGAGAATACCCACTGCCGTTGTTGCCGCGTCAAAATCAATAGAAACAAGTCAGGCAATACAGGCGGCTTTTATGACTTCCTACTTTAGAGTTTATGCCTCTACCGATATACTTGGCGTTGAACTTGGCGGAGCATTTAAAAACGTTATCGCCATCGGCGCAGGAATTATTGACGGCGCAAAATTCGGTGACAATACAAAAGCGGCAATAATGACCCGCGGAATAGCCGAGATTTCCCGGCTTGGTATGGCTATGGGCGCCGAAGCCGAAACTTTTGCAGGACTTTCGGGAATGGGTGATTTGATTGTTACTTGCATGAGCCGCCATAGCCGTAATCGTTTTGTGGGCGAACAAATTGGAATGGGAAAAACCTTAAAACAAGTTTTAGCCGCCATGAATATGGTTGCGGAAGGCGTTGAGACAAGCCGCTCCGCATCTATGCTTGCAAAGAAATATAAAGTGGAAACACCAATAACATCCGAGGTTTATAAAATTTTATTTGAAGGTAAAGACGCGGTTAAAGCAACAACTGATTTAATGACCCGCGATATGAAGATGGAAACACATTAAATATAAATATTTTTGCAATATTAATCCTAAAACCTAACTTCCCTATAATACATTTTATTCTTTAACCGACACCACATCTAATTTTAATTTCATAATAAAAATATATAACGCTAAAATAAGCGTAATAACATTTGCGACTATTATAGGAGCAGAAACCAAAATTAGTCCGTAAATTATCCAGAAGAATATTCCCAAAGTCATCAGTAAAAACATGCCGAATGAAATATCGGATGTACGTTTTGTCTTAAAAACTTTGTAAGCCTGCGGTACAAATGATGCTGTTGTAAAAAGAGCGGCGGCGTACCCAATAAATAACTCCATAAATTCCTTATAAAATGAGGGGCAAAAATATGAAAACTACTTGAAAGATTCCTAATAAATTATTTTTAATTAGTAAATTGTTGTTGATAAAAAATAAAAAAGGCTTTACTAATCCGTTTATAGCCTTTTTTTGAATAGAACGCGGCAAAGTTGATGGTTACTCATCACAAACTCATATTATTTTTATTTTACATTTATTTTTTAAAAAAAATACTCTTATTTTAGAAGCATTAATCGTTATGAGCAGTTTATGAAGAACATAATAAAAAAAGCTGAAGATTTTGTGGTAAATCTTTTCACTGAAAAGTTGTCGCCGGATTTAACTTATCACAGTTTAGATCATACAATAAATGTTGTTAAAGCGGCGGAGGATATAGGAAAAAATTCAGGATTGACCGATGATGAAGTTGAAATGTTATTACTGGCTGCCTGGTTTCACGATTCCGGGTTTACGGAAATTTATACCGGGCACGAAGAAAAAAGCATGGCAATTTGCTCTGATTTTTTAATGCAAAACAATTATGCGCCGGACAAAATTGAAAAAATCAAATCAATTATATTTGTAACGAAAGTCGATAGGTTGCCGAAAAATTTGATAGAGATGGTAATAAAAGATGCCGATCTTTCATATGCAGGCAAGGATACGTTTTATGCAAAGTCAATCGGTTTGCGTACAGAGTGGAAAAAATATTTTAATGCTGATTATACCGATTACGACTGGATAATTAACAACATAAATTTTTTGAACGAAACAAAATTTTATACTCCGTACGCAAAAGAAATATTTAAAGAGCAAAGACAAAAAAATTTAGATGAATTATATGCAACCCCGGAACTCAAATTAAATAATGCGACCGGGGCAGTAACAGACACAATTTAATATCTGCGGCTTTATTGGCCGCGGGTATTCCTCGTGTTGCTGCATTTACTATTTTTATTTTAGAACATTTTTAACATTATACCCGGGCGACGTATTATTTCGTCGCACATACAGAACATAATGTTTGTTTTTTCTCTTTGCTTTTAGAATTACCTGTTCTCCAAATTCGGAAACCGCCCGGGAGTATAAGGAGCGCCATTATCTTTCATGGTTTTTTCAATCGCTTCAACATCTGCCCCGGCTGCTTTTAACAAACTTAATATTTCATTAAAACTATTTGCGGCAACTTCGTAAGACTTTATAAACGTTTCAGTCGGTGCAGAAGTTGTACTCCAAAGTGCGGATGTAATTAATTCAACTCTTTCCTTTAGTGCTGTTGGTGTGTCGCCTTCATATTTGCTTCTAAGGTTATCGCCGTTAAATTTTTTGTTTAATTCATCAAGCTTTAAACTTACTGCCAATATTTTGTTATATGTTTCTTCCGGCACTTTGGGTGATTCGAATACAGCTTTTTTAAAGTATTTAATTTTATTTACAAGTTCTTTTCTGTACGCATCGGCGCCTGTAATAACTCTCGTCATCTCCGCAACTTTTTTGTTAAAGTTGTCAAGAGCCAATTTATCCTTTGCGCTTAATTCGTTCAAATTTAAAGGCACGCAATTAAATTCCTGAGGCGCACAAAGTTCCGTAAATACCCCGGCTTCAAATTTTGTGAGCGATACTTTATATTTTCCCGGCGCCGCCATGTAGCCTTTTTCCGGTTCATTCCATGGGACAGAATTATCAAATGTTTCCATTGAGATTGGGGAAAAAGTATCATAACGGAAATCCCAGACTAATTTGTTCAATCCTTTTTTTACGCCGGTTTTTATTTTTTTAATTATGTTTCCCTGCTCATCGGATATAGTAAAAAGTAAAAACGCTTCCGGTTCTTCGCTTTCTTTTTTTAACTCATCATAAGAAGGGAAAGCTACATCTTCTCCTTTCTTTTGTTTTTCTTTTTCAATTTCGCGTCTTTTGTCTTTTAATGATTTTACGTCATCCTTTATATAATAGTTAATCACCGCACCAACCACCGGATTTTGGGCGGCAAAAAAGCTTGCGCCCATAAAACCTATTCCATCAAAACCGAATGGTGTTGCCGGGATAAACATTAAGGCATCTTTAATAGGAAAGATAAACGCATCTTTCGACAAAGTTTCATTTGACATAAAACGGAGTGGCGAATAATTATCAAGTATGTAAACACCTCTGCCATATGTTGAAACAACAAGATCGTTTTCGCGCCGCTGAATTTTTAGATTCATTACCTGTATTGTCGGCAGTCCGTTCTTTAATGGTATCCACTCATTGCCCTCGTTATTGCTGAAGAAAACACCAAACTGCGTTCCGGTAAATAAAAGATTACCATCAACATGGTCTTCGGCAATTGTATAAGTAGAGCCCATCTCCGGAAGATTAGAGTTAATTGATTTCCAGGTTTTGCCGCCGTCTTCGGTTTTGTACAAGTACGGTCTATAATCGCCATCATGAAAATTATGACACGCGGCATAGGCAACAAGTTTATTAAAATTAGATGCGATGATTTGATGCACGCGCGCATATTGCGGCAGCCCATCTATTGAAGAAGCTTTCATCCAACTTTTACCGCCATCTGTTGTTGAATAAATTAGTCCGTCCCCGGAGCCGACAAACAAAATGTTTTCATTAAGCGGCGACTCAGCGATTGTTACAATCTGCGCCATCGAACTTTTGCTTACCATCTCATCCATACTCCAGCTTCTGCCCATAAGCTTCTGGAAGTTTTCAGGGAAGCCTCTTGTCAAATCGCCGCTTATTTCTTTCCAGGTGCTCCCCTGGTCATCCGAACGGAATAACTTATTGCCGCCGAAGTACAATCTTTTATGATCATAAATTGAAATTAAAAGTGCGGCATCCCAATCGAATCGGTATGCAGTATCGGCAAAATCGTACGGCTTGATATATAATTTTTCGCCGCTTTTTTTATCAAACCTTACGAGCCCGCCGTTTTGTGATTCGGCGTAAATAATATTCGGGTCCTGCCAATCTACCTGCGTTTGAAAACCATCGCCCGCAACTGTAAAAAGCCAATCCTGGTTTGTAATTCCGCCTGAATTAATTGTGCGCGATGGACCGCCAAGACTGTTGTTATCCTGCGTACCGATGTAAACATTATAAAATGGAAGTGTGTTATCTGTGGTTACTTTATAAATTTCCGCAATGGGAATAGTATTTCTAAATGCCCAATTTAATCCAAGGTCATAAGTTTCATAAACCCCGCCGTCGCAGCCGGAGATTAAATGATTGTTATCGTCCGGATCAATCCAGAAACCATGGTTATCAACATGTTTGTTTTTTTCTCCAAGGTTCGTCCATGTCTTTCCGCCGTCTTTTGTGATATGAATAAAAACATCCATGCTGTAAACGCGGTCAACATCTTTTACATCGCAAAAAATCTTTTGAAAATAAAAAGTATACGCCGAAACATAACTGCTTTGTTTTGTCCAGCTCGCACCGCGGTTAACGCTTTTATAAAAACCCCCTTCTTTTTTTGCATCAACTATAGCGTATAGAACATCGGGATTAACCGGCGAAACTGCCATGCCTATTCTTCCAACTTCATCGGAAGGGAGACCGCTTTTTAATTTATCCCATGTTGCCCCGGCATCGGTACTTTTATAAATGCCGCTTTCCGGACCGCCGTAAACACCTGTGTATAAATTTCTCATTCTCTGATGAGCAACCGCGTAAACTATGTTTGAATATCTGGGGTCGAGAAATACTTCGTAACAACCGGTGTATTGACTAATCTTTAAAACGTTCTGCCAGGTTTTACCGCCGTCGGTTGTTTTAAATATTCCTCTGTCTCCACCTTCCTTCCGCAACGAACCCATTGCGGCAATGTAAACTGTGTTAGAGTTATTGGGATCAATAGCGATGCCGCCTATGTGCTCGGAGGTTTTTAATCCCATGTTACTCCAGCTTTTTCCGCCATCCTCACTTTTGTAAATACCGTCACCATAACCTGAGTTGTTGTGGTTACTATTTTCACCTGTTCCAACCCAAAGCACATTAGGATTGGTTGGATCAATTTCTACTGCGCCGATAGCATAAGTATTCTGATTTTCGAACGCCGGGGTAAATGTAATTCCGCGGTTAACTGTTTTCCATAGCGAGCCGCTGCCGGAGGCTATATAATACTCCGATTTATTTTGCAGATTAACTTTTATATGTCTCACTCTTCCGCCGGTTATTGCTGGTCCAATGCTTCTAAATTGAAGTCCGGATAAAGATATTTTTTTTAATGAGTCAGGTTCTGCATTGGAATTAATCTTTTGCGCAAAGAGGCTATCAGATGTAAAAAGAATAACCAAAACAGCAAAGGACAGAATTAATTTTTTCATATATCTAACTAATATTAATTTATGGATCACTAATTTCTTACTTAATAGGCGCTTAAAATTAACTAATTATAGATAATTATAACAACCAAAGATTTTAATTATTACAGAGAGTTTTTATCGATTGGGACCAACCGATGTAATGCTTAAGTTGGAAAGAGACGTTTATTAAATTTGGGTACAAATAAATTTAATTGGAGTCAAAAAAAATGAATCAAATAAACGGAACATCTATCCTGCGGGAAAGAAAAACCTCTTCGAAAAAGGAGGCGCGGTTACAATAAAGTAAAACGTCATGGTGCGATTGGTTACCCTACTCCCAAAGATTTTTTGCTTGAGAGTGGAAAAAAAATTTACTGTAAGAGCAATCAGACTGAAGCAAGCGGCAGAAAAAAGAAAAGAAATTTGGAGCAAAACAAATGCAGCCAAAGAAGACAAACCTAAATGTTGATATCAAATGTCTGCTCAAACGCGAACTAAACTGAAAATTACCAGTACAACGCGGATGGAAATATTTCATCGAAAAATAGAACCGGACAAAATATTTCTTACTTCTACACAAACGGAACAAATAAATTGGACCATGTGCTGTTTAATGGTTATACAAAAAACTACAGTTACGACCCCCGTGGAAATGCTGTTTCAGACAACCTGAACTTAACCTCGCTTTACAACTATGATTACAGAAATCTTCCGCTGCAGGTTGAGAACGAAGATATGGTTGATTACTACTACGACGATGCCGGGAACCGGATAGGCAAAAACGGTTCGAGCGGAATGGAATTTTACTTGCGGGACAATAACGGGCGCGAGCTTGCAAACACCGGTAACTAATTAAAGATGGTAAACCTTTACGGCAACGGGCTGATGGGCAGAGTAGATGTTAACTGGGAGGAAGTGGAAACAACAAATGAGCGTGGCGAGCCGGAAATAGGCTGGGAGCGCTATGACTCCCGCAACTACTACATAAAAGACCACCTCGGCAGCATACGTGTTGTTGTAGACCAATACGGGCAGATAACAAGCGCGCAAGATTATTACCCATTTGGTGAAACTCTTAGAACTTACACAACCGGCAGCGGGCAAAACGACAAATACAAATTCACCGAAAAAGAGCGTGACATTGAAACCGGATATGATTATTTTGGCGCACGGTTTTATGACAGCCGTATAGGCAGATGGCTCTCGGTAGACCCGCTGGCGGAAAAAAGACCAGGACTCTCACCATATAACTACTGTCAATTAAATCCAATAAATCGTTTTGATCCGGACGGAAAAATTGATGATAAGGCCAAGAAAAAAGCTGCACAATCTGTTGTTATTAGTGAAGGCCAGCGTGCAAATCAAGCAGCTACTGTTAGGAAAAATTATGTAAAAGCCGTATCAGAAGTTACTACATCAGCGGAACGCACCCAACTAAAATTAGATGCGAGAGCAAAAACACCTCAACCGTATCTCGCATTAGCTGAACAAAAACATTCGATGTCAAATGAAGCAGTAAAATTTGGAGGTACTGTAAATAAATCAAATGCTGGTGTTAATGCTACAATGGAAACAGTTGGTAAAGTAGGAAAAGGTTTATTAGTAGTTGGGTTAGGTATATCAGCGTATAATATTGCGACAGCAGATAATACTACAAAAGCAGTAGTGCAAGAGGCAGGTACTTGGACAGGTGCAATTGCAGGAGGGCAAACAGGAGCTACTATCGGTGCGGCTATAGGAGTCTTGTTTGGAGGTGTTGGCGCAGTCCCAGGAGCAATAGTTGGAGGGCTTATTGGTTCAGTTACTGGAGGGTTTATAGGAAATCAAGTAGCGAAAGAAGTTTATAAAAAGCTCGATAAATAAAAAATGAGGAAACCTTTAAAATGAATATTGAATATCAAAAAATAAATGAGTTATTAAATAAAAATAATATAAAATTTGAAATTGAGAGTTTGTATAAAATTGGTGAAGTAATTTTAAAAAATGAAAAGCAACTCGAAAGCATAAAGCAAGAAATAAATACTCAAAATTTTGAATACTTATTAACTTTAAATGAAATTGATCTTAAAAAAGATTTGATACAAATATATTTTATTGAGGATAATAAACGGGAAAATATTTTAGTTGGTTTAATTGATCCATTTGAATTATATGATAATCCGCAGATAATTGCTGTGGCAAAGAATGTTTTAGTGGATAGAAATATTATTGAAGAAAAGAAAATAATTAAATAAATCCCTATACTTTCAGCAAGTCTTACATAACGTTGCAATTATAAAAACACTCCCTGCGGAATTTTTAAGTTCCTACGTGGCTGTCACATAAACGCATTATATAAACTCCGCATAAAAGCACTGTAGTAGTAAGTCGTGCACTGTATTAACTCGCCGTTCTGGCGACTACATAAAAGACCACCTCGGCAGCATACGTATTGTTGTAGACCAATACGGACAAATAACAAGCGCGCAAGATTATTACCCATTTGGCGAGACCCTTAGAACCTACACAGTAGGCAGCGGGCAAAACGATAAATACAAATTCACCGAAAAAGAACGTGACATTGAAACCGGTTATGATTATTTTGGCGCAAGGTTTTATGATTCAAGAATTGGCAGATGGCTCTCGGTAGACCCGCTGGCAGATAGACGCCCTGGATTATCACCATACAATTATGTTCAGAATAATCCATTAAGTAGAATAGATCCCAGTGGTGCTCTGGATACCAAATATGAGGATGAAGATGAAAATACTTTAGCAGAAACGAATGATGGCAATGACGCAACAGTTGTCGTCTCAAATGAGAATGTTGAAAATTTTGTAAATGAGTATAATAATACGTCAGTAGTTGCAAGAGATGGCAATATTAATGAAACTTGGATTCAAAAATATGGCAGTGAAATGCATTTTGAAAGTGGGGCAAATGTTGCTTCGTGGGCAGTATCAGCCATGGGTGCCTCGGCTAGCCTACTAAAAAAGGCATATGGTCATACTACGCTAAGAATTTCAAGTGTTAAGGGAAACAGTCCTTGGATATATAATGGATGGAAAGGTGGTGGTCGGGGAAATGTACACACATTAAGTTCGGGTAAAATACTAAAAGGTGGCTCGATGCTTTTAAATTTATACAATATATTCGACACAGGTGAAAATTTATACTCAGGGAAAAGCTCAGGTGCAAAGGGATGGTTTGAATTTTGTTTTAGCATAGTTAGTGCAGCAACAGGAGCCTACGGTGCGGCAGCATCATTTGGCTACGAAGTTGGAAAATATAAACCATTAAAAGCTATTTTTGGTTTTGATAGTGAGAAGTTCGTAAAAAAATTAATAAAATGAAAAAATTATTTAATCATTTGTTTTATCGTGTATACTGGTGGAATATAAAAATCATAAAGGAGAGAGATGTTCCTGTTTTATCTGCCTTTGTGTTAACAGCAGGTATGATGGGCATTAATTTACTGTCAATTTTTGGTTTATTGGTGATTGGCTTTAATGTACAATTATTCCCTGATGGAGGCTATATTCCTTTATTAATACTCGTATCAATTAATAATTATTTTTGGTTCATACATGGTAAAAAATATTCCGTAATAATTAATAAATCAGAAAAATTGAATAATGTTGTAAAGAGGAAATTAGATATAATCGTTATCAGTTATTTAATTTTGAGTTTAAGCTTGTTTTTTTTAATAGTAAATATATTAAATCATAATAGATTGAAGTAAAATCGGCAGCGGGCAAAACGACAAATACAATCCGTTAGCCAACGGACACAGAAAAAGAGTCCCGACTTCATCTCCGATTCGTCGGGACAGGCGTGAAATTGAAACCGGATATTCCGCCTTGGCGCGTGTTACTAAAAACAAAATTTATAATTAGATTTGCTTTGGCGGACGTTGATTATTTTTCCCAGAGGGGTGGCTTTGCCGGGCGCAATAGTAAAAAATGCAAATTGATTTTTGGATTAAATCGATTGGCTGTTATTTTAACATACTATTGTTTGCGAATTGTTGTTGCTATAGATCTGCAAAAAATATTGCGGTTGTATTACTTAAAAAGTTGATATACAATAAAATAATTTATTATCTTTGTTTACAATAGTAAACATGTGTTTAGCAAAAGAAACAAAAAAATGATTTTTCATAAAGTTTTAAATTATGTTTTTTCCTCCTTCAGCAACGTCGCAGTACTTCGAGCTTTAATTCATGCCAAAACCGGATTATCCGGAAGAGAGATAAGTCGAAATGCGGGAATTTCAGCGAAGACGGCTTTAATTGCATTAACAAATCTTGAAAATTTAAAAATCGTTCATCGCACTATCGGGGGAAGAGATCATTTATTTGTGCTTAACAGAAAAAATTACTTAGTGGAGCAGGGGATGGTCCCTTTACTGCAAACAGAAGCAAAATATTTGCTCGAAATATTTGAACTAATAAAAAAACATTTTTCAAAAGCCTGCGTTAGTATTATTGTCTTCGGAAGTGTAGCCCGGAAAGAAGAAAGAATCGATAGCGATTTGGACATTTGTTTAGTTTTAAAAAATAGTAATGTAAACAAGGATATTGCTAAACTAAAACCCGCAGCGTTAGAATTAGCCGCCGAAAAATACGGGGCATCATTATCAATAATAACCTTCACTGGGTATCAATTTATTAGACGAGCACAGCAAAAGTTGGAACCGGTTAATAACATTATTAAAGAAGGAGTATTTATTTACGGCAAACCATTGAAAGAGCTGTTAAATGGTAAGGCAAAGTTATAGAGTAAAAGTGGAGCGGAACAGGGCTTCAAATTATTTTAAAATTGCATTGAGTTTTGAAGAAGCTTCAAGAATTGCGTATGAGTTCGATTATTATAATGCTGCCGGGGTTTTGATTGTTCATGCAGCTATTGCGTTGGCAGATCCAATTACAATTAAGACAGGGGCGACAAAGTGCAAAGGCGAAAATCATTACGAGGTAATTAACCTGATCCGGGAAAAAGTTAATGATGACTCTGCGCGGAATAACGCGATTAAACATTTAGAAGCATTAATTTCGCACAAGTCTTTAGTGTCTTACACCGGCGATATTTACAAACGAACTGATATAGATAAGCTGTTTAAAAAATACGACCGGTTTTCGTTGTGGGCAAAACAATTATTGCAGGATTGATAACCGTGCAAACTAAATTAAAAAGATATTTATGGAATAACTCCAAACTTAGTTCCTTGGTTATCCATGGCTATCTTACTTGTCGGTAACTATTTCATTTTTTAAGAAATTAAAAAAGCAAAATATATTAAGTGGATTTTAGGGAGCTAAGGAGAGATGAAAAAGAAACGGGACAAGCGTGACATTGAAACCGGATATGATTATTTTGGCGCACGGTTTTATGACAGCCGTATCGATAGATGGCTCTCTGTAGACCCGCTGGCGGACCTGTCCCGTTTCTTCGCGGGATAAGTACCCGGGTTGGAGCCCGTATAATTATACGATGAATAACCCGTTGAGGTTTATTGACCCGGACGGGAGAAAAATTAAACCTGTAACCAAGCAAGATGCGGCAAAATGGACAAAAACAAGAGCAAAATTAGAAAT
>CAYJPN010000040.1:0-43493 GCA_964372115.1 uncultured Ignavibacteriaceae bacterium | reverse complement strand
TCCTTTCTTTTCTATCTGTTTTTTCAGTTTGTGCCGCTTTTTAAGGGCTGACTAGCTAACATCATTATGTTTTTCAAATAAAACAATTTTCTTTTTATTCATTCTTTTCATTGGCGCGTAATTCGGTCATCCCCCCGAGAACATTTATTGCGTTGAAACCATGTTTAATCAAAATTTCCGTTGCAATCCCGGAACGATGACCGGTACGGCAAATTACAAAAATTTCTTTTGACTTGTACTTTTCAAGTTCGTCTATTCTTCCTTCTAATTCCTGAACCGGTAGATTAATGACACCCTCAATTTTATCAAGCGGTCCGTTAAGTTCGGATGGTGTTCTTACGTCAAGTATTGTTAAAGTAGAGTCTGATAGTTTGGCTGCAAAATCACTATTGGAAATTGAATTTTTATTCTCTCCCTGCGCGAAACTAATAACCGAAATTATTACGGTAATAAAAGTAAGCACAGTTAATTTCAGTATCATCAAGAGCTATCTTTAAGTTAAACTGTTAAATAAATTTTTTGCTTCAGCGGTTTTCAAAATCAATTAATTCCGCAGCCGCCTGCACCGCATGCGCATGATGGCGCAGGGGCAGTTTGTTTTGATGATTTGTTTTCGGCAAAGCTGTATGTTCCATCGGCTGCCGAACTAAATGTAGAAAATAATTTTTTATTGTTTGTCGAGTTGCATTTCGGGCAGGTTACGTCTTCAATATTATTTGTCGATTTATGAAGTACGTCATATTTTGCACCGCAGTCGGCACAGCGATATTCAAATACGGGCATCTATTCTCCTTTTAAGCTAATGTGATTTCAGGGTTCAGTATAATTTTTGTTTTTATCGAGTTGGAAATAAGACACGCGTTTTCTGATTTTTCAATTATTCTTTCAGCGCGTTCAATATCTTTTTCTTCCCTTACAATTATTCGGGGTTTTAGTTCAATCTCACTTATCATAAACTTGCCGTCAACTCTCTCAAGTTTACCTGTTCCATCGCAGCTATAACTAATAAAATTTAGTTTTGAGTTTTCCGCAATTGCAAGAAATGTTGTCATCAAACAGATATTTGCAGAGGCAACAAATAAATGTTCGGGCGACCAAGTGTTCGGAATGCCTTTCGGAAATTCGGGCGGAGTTGCTACTTTTATCTTGGGCATTGTCGGTTCGCTTAGTTCACCAAGTCTTCCATTTTCCCATTTTACGGTAGTATTATAATAGTGTACGGTTTCCATAAAATTCCTAAATATTATCGATATCCAGAATTTTTAGTAATCTTTCGTGAGCGCCATCGGGCACATCTGCGTTGTACATTTTGTAAAAATTAATAGTTTTTTCTACCGATTTAAAATAATTCTTGCAGTCGCTGCATCCGTCTAAATGTTCTTTTATTGCAATACATTTTTCCGATTGCAAATCCTCTCCAAGGCTTTCGCATATGTGATGCATTACGTCTTTGCAGTTCACTTTTTCTTCGTTCATTTTCTTAACGCTCCGTCAATTTCTTTTCTTAAAAAAGCCCTGGCTCTATGTAAGCGCGATTTAACCGCCGGCACAGAGAGTTCGGTTACTTTTCCGGTTTCTTCAGTCGAAAGCCCTTCAACATCACGCAGCAAAAATACAATTCTGTAATCGGGCGAAAGTTTGTTTATTGCGTCATCTAAAATTGTTTTCAACTCGGCATTTTCAAGAGATTTTGTTGGGAGTGAATCCCAGTCTGCAACAAATTTATCGTCAATAAATTCATCATCATTGTCTAACTCAACAAAATAATGTCTGCGTTTTCTAAATTCCATCAGACAATGATTCGTAACAATTCTGTAAAGCCAGGTAGAGAGTTTAGAGTTACCGTCGAACTGATGCAGCGATTTTATCATACTCAAAAAAGTTTCCTGCATAGTATTTTCGGCTTTTTCCTGGTTGCGGCAAATTTTGAAAGCAAAGTTATACACAGTCTTTTCATAATTCCGTACAAGTTCCGATAACGCTTTTCTATCGCCTGCTTTGGCAAGCTCAATCAATTTTTCTTCATCCATCTGATGCATAAATTTGTTAATAGTTTCAGTAAAATTACAAAATTTTTGCGTCTGATATTGAGGCGGTTATTTATCCGGTAATAGAGTTTTATAAATTTTGTGTCCAACCTGAGGATTGCTCTGAAATAAAATCAAAATTATTATCGGCTTATTGACGGCGAAATTATTTCAAAAATATTTGATTATTTTTTATCTAATTCAAGACTTCGCCACAGATACCAGCTTGCAATAGTGCTATACGGCGCCCACTTATATTTTTTTGCAATTATGTAAATTTTTTTTTCATTTGGCATTTTTCTAAGATTATAAGTTGCCATAATCCCTTTCCGAAGACCAAGGTCGAGCACCGGAAGAACATCCGGGCGGACGAGTGTAAACATTAAAAACATCTGCACAGTCCATACGCCAATCCCCTTTACTTTTGTAAATTCTTTTATTATTTCTTCATCCGTTTTTTTACCGAGGTTGTTAAAGTGTATTTCCCCCGAAATTACTTTTTCCGATAAGTCTTTTATGTATCTTACTTTTGCATTTGATAGTCCGAGCGCTCTAAGTTCCTCCGCCGGCGCCGCAACTATTTTTTCCGGCAAAGGATTTCCTTCATAGTAATCATGAAGCCGTTTTCGGATGGTAGATGCAACATGAACCGATAATTGTTGTCCGATAATGGAATTTAGAAATGAATGGAAATATTTTTTATGAGCCCTTGGGGTAAACTTTTCCGTTCGATCAATTATTTTCGCCAAATATGGATCATTTTGATAAATATGACAAATACCGTTTCCTATTTCTTCAGAATTCATTATAATTGAACAAAGTTTTTTATGAGTTATAAATATAAAAGATATCTATGTTTCAGAACAAGCAAACTGCCGCAGTTTTTTCAAATAAACTCTTTTCGGGCGTAAAAGAAGATGAGATTAATTTTACGGTTAACCCGAAAGATTTTATGCTGATAAAAGAGGGTGACATCATTTTTCAGGCTGGGGATGAAAGTGATGCCGTTTATCTAATTATTGAGGGTGAGGTAAAACAAAAAATCTCCGGCATCTTCAGCAGCCCGGTTATAGTGAAAAAAACAGCGGGCGAATTTTTTGGCGAAAAAGAGGTGATTGAAAAAATTCCGCGCTCTTCATCAGCGGTTGCCAATACCGATTGCCAAATTTACCCGATTAAAAAAGAAGAACTGAACAAAATAGCAAAAGGGAATGATACTCTGCAACAGAACCTCTATGGCGGGTCACACGGTGATGAAACTGGCAGCAACGAAGACAGCGATTTTCTAGATGCTGATCTGGCGATTCCTGCGACCGACGAAAAACCATTCGAAGTGGTTAGTGAAGAAGAACCCCATACAAATGAGGAATTGAAAATTGAAACAGAGCCGGCAATAGATGATTTTTCCCATCTCAAAGAACAGCTTAATTCGACACATATAATTGATGCGACATTAGAAAACTCTCATATCTCCAATGAAGAGCCGAATAAATTGGCGGATAATCCGGTAATGGAAGACAATGAAGAATATTTGAAATGGGATTTTTCCACGCCACATGAAGAACTACATGAACCGGAAGAAAAACCTCTTGAAGAAAATCAATTTGATTTTATAGGCGAAGAACCATTAATTAAAGATGAACCGGCTGAAGAACCTGCTGCCCCGGAGTTTGATCCGTTTTCGGTTTTCCCGGCAACAGAACCGGAACCTATACCGGACGCGGAAAATATTGTAGAACCGCAAAAGTTTACATTCAAAGATGCGTTTGAAGAAGTATCATCAAAAAAACCTTTTCAAGATGAGCCTGATGAAGAATTTAAAAATTATGGCGCAACCGCTGAGTTTGAGATTGAAAAACCGGAGCCGGAAGTAATTAAAAAAACAACGAGAGAAAAAGAATCCGGTCTTTCACCAGAAAAACTTCGCTTAATAATTGAAGCGGCACAAAAAGTAAATTCCAATATCAAACTTGATGATGTGCTTAATTCTATTGTTGAAGCAGCAAAAGAACTTACCAATGCCGATCGCGGAACTCTTTATATCGTAGATAAAGAAAAGCATGAGCTATGGTCTAAAGTTCTTATCGGCGGCGATGTAAAAGAAATCAGGTTAAACATTGGTCAGGGTCTTGCCGGTTCGGCTGCAAAGGATAATGAAATTATAAATCTTGAGGACGCGCATACCGATCCGCGTTTTAATTCATCTTACGACAAATCAAGCGGATACCAAACAAAAAGTAATTTGTGTTTCCCCATTAATAATAAAGATGGAGAGGTTGTTGCGGTTATTCAACTTATTAACAGCGCAAATGGCAAGTTTAACGAAATTGATGAAGAATGTTTGTCCGTTATTTCAATAAATGCGGCGCTCGCACTTGCGAATGCCGAGCTTGTTGAGAAACTTGTCCAGGCAGATCGTCTTAATTCACTCGGAAAAATGGCAAACTTTTTAATTCAGGATATTAAGAAACCGATACTAACTATAAAACATTACGCCGAGCATATTAAAAAGAAAGAAATAGCCAACGATATAAAACAGGTGTTAAATCTATTAACCGAGCAGGCAAACTTGATTGTTGACCTTGTGCAATCAACACTTGGTTTTTCGCAGGGCAAAACATTACTCCACACGCAAACTATATTTATTGCCGATGTAATGAATGAAATACTTGCGCAGCTTGCTGATTATGTAGATGGAAAAAACATAAAGCTCTTAAAAAAATATGAAGCGAACCTTCTTGTTAATGTTGATAAACGGGAGTTTTACCAGGCTTGTTTTCAGATTGTAAAAAACGCGTGCGATTCTATGACCGATGGCGGAAATGTATATATCACAACAAAAGCCGATGAACAAAATATAATAATTGAAGTGCGTGATACCGGGCTTGGTATACCGGATAGTATAAAAGATAGAATATTTGAACCCTTCATGTCGCACGGTAAAAAAAATGGCAACGGACTCGGTTTATCGATAGCAGAAAAAATTATAACCGACCACGGTGGAAAAATTTCCTTTGAAAGTGAACTCGGTGAAGGCACATCATTTTTTATAACGCTGCCAGTAGTAAAACAAATGTGAGTGCGATAGAAAAAAATTATAATCTTATAATTATTTTGGGTCCCACCGCCACTGGCAAAACAGCGTTAGCCTCAAAATTGGCGCACATATTTAATGGGGAAATAATCTCGGCTGATTCGCGCCAGGTTTATAGAGGTATGGACGTTGGCACAGGAAAGGATCTAGCGGAATATAAAATCGGCAATTATTCTGTCCCTTATCATCTCATAGATATTATTGACCCGTCTTTTGAGTATAACCTGTTTTCGTTTGCAAATGATTTTAAATATTGTTTTGATGAAATAAGAAGAAAAGGTAAAATTCCTTTCCTTGCAGGTGGAACAGGATTGTATCTCAATTCAGTTATTCAAAAATATAAATTTACTAAAGCCCTATCGGATCAGTTTGAAATAAATTATCTTCAGTCAAAGCAGGAGGAAGAACTGCTTAGCATTTATCATAAACTTAACCCGAATCCCCACAACACAACCGATACATCGGATAAAAATAGACTGATACAGGCAATTTTAATATTAAAATCTAAAGATGATACGGCAGTCGATCTTTCCGGCATCAATCCTTTTATTCTCGGGGTAAATCTCGAGCGGGAAGAAATAAAAAAAAGAATTACTGCACGCCTTAAAAAAAGATTACGCGAAGGTATGTTGGAAGAAGTTCAGCAACTTGTAACACAGGGAATATCTTTTGATAAACTCGATTTTTTTGGGTTAGAATATCGGTATATAGGTCGTTACCTTCGGGGCGAATTAAATTATAATGACATGTATCAAAAACTTAACAGCGCAATTCATACTTTTGCAAAAAAACAGATGACCTGGTTTAGAAAAATGGAACGTGATGGGGTTGTAATCAACTGGTTAAACGGGCCCGATTACAACGCCGCAGAAAAGTTGATAAAAAGTAATTTCCCTTTATGATTGAACTACCGCTACAAGTAACAAAGTATTTAAAAAAATATTCTGCCGGTCAATGGCATACCGAAGTTTCGGATAACACAGGAATAAAAAATATAGTTGTTATACCTGCGACGGATGAATTTGAAAACATAAAAATATTGCTGCGTTCTTTATCGCATTGCGATAACAAACATTTTCTCGCTACTCTTTTTCTTTTTGTGGTCAACAATACCGAGGTTTCAACCGATGTTGTAAAAGGAAATAACAGGCAAAGTTTAGTTTTTCTAAGAGAGTTAATAAAAGGAAAACAGGATTGCGAGGTTTCCGCGGCAATTTCGAGAAGCAATTTAAGAGTCGGATTGGTTGATGCTTCATCCGGAGGAAGAGAAATGCCAGTTAAAGAAGGTGGTGTAGGCTTAGCTCGAAAAATTGGAATGGATTTGGCACTTCCACTTTTTGACTATTCTGATTCATCAAAAAACATACTCGTTTGTCTTGATGCTGATTGCACGGTGTCAGAAAATTACTTGTCATCAATCGTCGATGATTTTAATACCCGCCGGTTAGATGCCGCTTCTATTTATTTTGAACATACTTTAAAACATGATGATGAAACCAAACGCGCAATAATTTGTTACGAACTATTTCTCAGATATTACATTTTCGGTTTAAAATTTTCAAACTCATATTATTCCTTTCATACAATTGGTTCTTCAATGGCTTGCACGGCGGAAAGTTATATAAAAATTGAGGGAATGAATAAACGAAAAGCAGCGGAAGATTTTTATTTTCTTGAAAAACTTGCAAAAAACTTTAACATTGCGGTTATTAAAGATGCTGTTGTATATCCTTCTCCGAGAGGTTCGTGGCGCGTTCCTTTCGGTACAGGCCAAAGGGTAAACCGGTATTTTGCCCGCACACACGACGAATATTTGCTCTATTCGCCCAAAAGTTTTGACGTGTTAAAAGAATGGCAAAATTTATTTTTTAAAGAGTCTGTCTTAAAAGCCGCAGAATATCTGGAATTGTCCGCTAATATAAATGATGAACTGTATAACTTTTTAATTACAAACGATTTTCAATCATCATTTGAAAAAATATTAGAGAACTCAAAAACCGATGAGCAAATAAAAATGCAAAAGTTAAAGTGGTTCGATGGATTTAAAACACTAAAACTTATTCATCATTTAAGAGATAAAACGTTTCCGAATGAGTTTATGTTTTCCGCCCTTGATGATATGTTCCGAAAGGCGAAATTAAAAAGTATAAAAAGAAATAAAACCGATATTGTGCCGCCTATTGAAATTCAAACAGAATACTTAAACGAGCTAAGAAAATTTGATAAGTACTAAAATGATTATAAAAACCAACCCTGACGAAATACAAAATTATCTAACCGATGCATCCAATTTAAAAGGAAACTGCGACGCGATTTATATTCCCGAAAATGTTGAAGAACTGCGCCAAGTAGTTAGGGAGGCAAATAGAAATAAAAATGCCGTTACTATTTCCGGCAATGGAACCGGCATGGCGGGAGCGCGTGTGCCTAATGGCGGCATCATTATTTCAACAGAAAAATTAAATAAAGTTATAGAGATAAATTCCGAAGAATATTTTGCCGTAGTGGAACCGGCAGTATTATTGTCCGAAATTCAGCAATTGGTTAACGAAAAAGGATTATTATATCCACCCGATCCGACCGAACGAAACTGTTTTATCGGGGGTACAGTTGCAACAAATGCGTCGGGCGAAAAATCATTTAAATATGGCGCGACACGCAAATACGTTATTGCTATGGATGTGGTGCTGGCAAACGGCGAGCTTCTTCAATTAGAGAGGGAAAAACAAAAAGCCATGAATGGAAAGCTGACATTAGAAACATCAACCGGGAATAGGTTTGAGGTATCAATTCCGACTTATACAATGCCCTCGACGAAAAATGCATCAGGGTATTATTGTAAGCCTAATATGGATGCCCTGGATCTGTTTATCGGCTCGGAAGGAACACTCGGAATTGTTACAAAAATAAAATTAAAACTTGTGCCAAAACCGGAGAAAGTATTATCGTGCTTGTTATTCTTTAATACAGAAGATGAAGCTATGGGATTTATAATAAAGGCTCGCGACCTGTCGCGTGAATCTCAGATAACAAAAAATGAAAATGATATAAATGCTCTTGCTTTGGAATTTTTTGACGGTAACGCATTAAAATTTTTATCAAACGATTACAGCATAATTCCGCACGAGGCTTACGGCGCTGTGTGGTTTGAACAGGAAGTTACTGCACAAAATGAAGATGATATTTTAATAAAATGGCTGGCGCTTATTGAGGAATTCGGGGGTAACGAAGAAACCGCATGGATTGCGTTTAATGAAGCCGAAATAAAAAAAATTCAAGAGTTCCGCCATGCAATTTCGGCAAAAGTAAACGAGTACATATCGAATAACAATTTTAAGAAACTTGGAACGGATGTTGCCGTCCCCGATAAATATTTTGTTGATTTTTATAACTACTGTAAAGAGATCGTTGAAGAATCAAAATTGCATTATGTTACTTACGGGCACTTCGGTAATTCTCACATTCATTTAAATATGCTGCCTAAAAATGATGAGGAACATGCGATTGGCAAGCGGCTTTACAAAAATATTTGCCAAAAAGCAGTGTCGTTCAACGGAACGGTTTCTGCGGAGCATGGAATCGGTAAACTAAAAACAAATTACCTAACAATGATGTACGGAGAAGAAGCGGTAAGGCAAATGGCTGTATTAAAAATAACATTCGATCCCAATTTAATTTTAGGAATCGGGAATATAATTGATAAAAAATATTTAATTCCGTAGTTCGTATGCGGCATCTATTTGTAGAGACAAAGCATTATTTAGTTCCATTTTTTTTAAGATGATAATGAAATTTTTTTTAGATATATTCATCACGCACTGAGTGAAATTAATTGATGAGGTATATAATATGAGTTATTATTTTTCAAAAACAATAACCAGCAGTTTTGATGAAGCGATTGACAGAGTAACAGAGGCTCTTAAAGTTGAAGGTTTCGGCGTATTGAGTGAAATAGATGTAAAAGCCACTCTAAAGAAAAAACTTGATGTGAATTTTAAGAATTACAAAATTCTCGGCGCTTGCAATCCCCCGTTTGCATATAAAGTGCTTCAGGAAGAAGATAAAATAGGTTTAATGCTTCCGTGTAATGTTACGGTAATTGAACAGGGGGACGGCATTATTGAGGTTGCGGCAATCGATCCGGCTGCATCAATGCAGTCTATTCGTAGTAGTCTGCTTGAAGAAGTTTCTAATGAGATTAGACTCAAGCTAAAAAAGGTAATTGATTCTTTGTAATTTTAGGGAGTACTTTAGGCTGTACTCCCGAATTTTCTCTATAACAAGTTCTCAATATTCATTAAAGAAAAAAGCGTTTCCTTTTTTTATCCTATCAAAATGATGTACTAATTAAGCGCCCCTCATTTTTTGCAAATTGATAATAACCGGGATTCGGTGACGACGAATGCAAAAATAGAAATAGACAATGAAGAAAAAATATATTATCATATGTCAGTAATATTATCAGACGGATTTGGAAATGAAAAATATCTCGCAATGGCTTTACGATCATGTTGGATTATCCCCCGCAATCCAGGAAAAGTTCATAGCTACTTTTATCACAATAATTATTTTATGGATTATCAGAAGACTTATACTTTGGGCAAGTAATAAAAAGTATGATGATATTCATATAAAATATCGGATTAGAAAGACAAGTCTATACATAGTTTTTACTATCGGGTTTATACTTATAGGAAGATTATGGTTCGAAGGGTTTGGTTCAATAGCAACTTATCTTGGACTTCTTTCCGCCGGGATTGCTATTGCGTTAAAAGATCCGGTCACAAATCTTGCAGGATGGGCTTTTATACTCGGGAGAAAACCGTTTGCAGTTGGAGATAGAATACAAATTGGAGATGTAATAGACGTACGGGTTTTTCAATTCACCTTGATGGAAATAGGCAACTGGGTAGATGCCGACCAGAGTACCGGGCGGATAATTCATGTGCCAAACGGAAAAGTTTTTACCGAGTGGCAGGCAAATTACAGTATCGGGTTTGCCTATATTTGGAACGAAATAAGCGTGCTCGTTACTTTTGAAAGTAACTGGAAAAAAGCAAAGGATATTGTAAATAATATTGTTGTTGCTCATGCCGAACATTTTTCCGAAGCTGCTGAAAAAAAAATTAAAGAAGCCTCAAGACGGTTTTTAATTTTTTATTCCAAATTAACCCCGATAGTTTATACAAGCGTTCGCGACAGCGGGGTGCTGCTAACGATGCGTTATCTGTGCGATGCCCGTCAACGGAGAATATCGGAAAATGAAATATGGGAAGCTGTATTAACTGAATTTGCAGACAATAATGACATTGACTTTGCATACCCGACTACACGTTTTTACAAAAATACTAGCGAAGGGAAAGAAAATGCCCGAGCAAAAAATATAAACGAAACCGAATAAGACATCAATATTTTTTGCGCCCATAGCCAAATATGGAAATACTAAATTTACTTCAAACGCAATGACGGGCGGTTTTCGTAAAAGAGAAGTTTTCGGATTAAATTATTTTCCGTTTATGAAGATTTGCAACAAGATCATCATAACCAATAAATTGAATTGCGTCCCACCCTATTCTTTTTGCGCCGTTGGTATACTCCTCAACATCATCTATAAAAATATGTTCTTCAGACGGTTTTTTTGTAAACTCTTCCACAACCCGATAAATTTTTTCTTCCGGCTTAACAGCGTTTACTTCGTGGGATAAAATCAATTTATCGAAGTGCTTAAAAAATTCGTAATGCTGATACCCGTATTGTTGATGAATAGAATTTGTGTTAGATAAGAGAATCAGGGTATATTTTTCCTTTAGTATAGGGAGGAGCGCTGCAACATTTTCATTAATAGTAAAAATCTTTGAATAATACTCGCAAAAAGTTTCTGCATCAATTTTGTGATTAACTAAGTTTAGCATCGAATCAACAAACTCATTTTCACTCATGTCGCCGCGCTCAAACACGCGGTGAAGATGATAATTTTCTTTATACAACCGCATAAAAATATCACCGAGTCCGGCTTCTATTTTATTAAGTTTGTTTACAGCAATGCTATAGTCAAACGGTATAAGAACATTTCCAAGATCAAAAACAATTACTGAGTATTTTTTATTCATTACTTCCTTGTTCAATTTTTTTTAATGAGCAAATTTAAGAAAAATGCAGCCGGTAGACGAAAAAAATAGGCAGATTATTAGAGCGTTGATTCAAATGCCCCTAAACTTTGTTTGTCTAAGGGCATTTATTTTTATGGGCTAATCAGAGTTACCGATCATCGACTATTTTATTTCAAACTTCTCATCCCCTATACCGGAATTGATTTTTATTGAACTTACCACAAACTCCATGGTTTGAGCGCCAAGTGTTTGCGTGATTTTGTAAGGGAATTTTAATCCGTCGACATCTCTATAGTCAGAAAGTATAGTTTCCTGTGTAAAGGTTCCCTGCGGAGTAGTGATGTTTTTTTCTTCTTTCAGTTTTAAACCCGTTTCTTTATCGTAGTATTGAATCCACTTTGTTCCGCCCGGAAAAAGCATTTCTAATTTGTAAGATTCTTGTCCATCAACTTTTGCATTTCCCGTAGATTTTACTTTAACGCCATATTCATCAAGTTTTAAAAGCAAAGTGATGGAAGCTTCGTACTTTAGTTTTTCAAGCTCAGCCCCTGTTATTTTTATATCCTGACCGGAAGCTTTCATAACACCATCCGTGCCGTTAAAAATAATTTCCTGGTTCATTGGTCCGGCACTAATATCCTGTCTTAGTAAATCAGGCGCTTTTTGATATACAGTCATTTTAACATCAAAGCCTTGTACCTTACCGCTCATCTTTGTTGTGCGGTCATTAACGGCGGAAAGTTTTTCGCGTCCACCGATTGCATTAATATAGTTTTCAATTATCTGCTCAGCCGAAATATTTTCGGCTCCCGCATTAAAAGCCGTGGTGTCTAACTTGCTGCCGTAACGGTCATAATATTGAAGCGAACCAAACTTTGATAACTTATCTTTTATTTGTTCCGCGTTGCCAACAACCAAAATATAGTTGTTATCCGGATGGATATATTTTTGGGCTTCATCTTTTACATCATGTGCGGTTACATCGGCAATTTTTTGTAAATAAGTTGAATAATAATCTTCCGGCAAATTGTAACGCGATGTATTTATGGCAAAACTGGCAACTGTCTGCGGGGACTCCAGAGCCATAACAAAATTACCGGTTAAATAATTTTTTACGCCTTGCAATTCCTCCTCCGGTACCGCTTCGCTATTTATCCGGTTCATCTCATACAAAATTTGCGTTACTGCGCTGTCGGTAACTTCATTTCTCACATCAGCAAAAGCGTTAAAATACCCTGTCAGTCTATCGTTAGCCAAAGTGGAATATGCGCCGTATGTGTAAGAGTGTTTTTCGCGAAGATTGTTGAACAGTCTGAATACACCGCCGCCCAAAATTGTATTGGTTACTTTTGCCTTTATCTCATCGGCATCGCCAATTTTAAGTTGAACCGGATAAGTAACATTTACAACGGATTGAACTGCATTTGGGCGATCGACAATTGCCACGTTTACACCGGTAGGCGGTTTAGGGTTATCATAAATAAACCGGGGAACATCTCCCTTTTCCCAATTTGCGAAATACTTTTCAACAATTGCTTTGGTTTCTTTTAACGATATGTCGCCGACAACTGCAAGGTAAGCAATATTGGGTTTAAAATATTTTTGATAATACTCTTTACATTTTTTAAGTGTTATATTATCAAGAGTCTCTTCAGTTGTCAGTTCGCCGTATGGATGATCTTTGCCGTAGAGTAAAACCTTTCTTACGTTAGATGCTATTGTGCTCGGATCATCTTTTCCCATAGCGAGGTCAGACTTCATGCGCAGAAGAATTTTATCGAGTTGGGTCTGAGTGAACTCAGCATTTATTACAATATCACTCATTAACGAAAGGAGAGTATCAATATGTTTTTTTAACGCCGAGGCAAACACACTTGTTGCCGATGCGTTTAATGATGCACCGATAAAATCAATCTGTTCATCAATTTGATCCTTACTTCTCGTTTTAGTCCCGGTTCTTAATAATTCACCTGCTGCCGAAATATAACCGGCTGCACTGTTTTCCGTTAACGGATCTCTGTCGAAAACCAAAGAAAATGAAACAACAGGCAGTTTATGGTTTTCAATAATAAAAACTTTAAGCCCGTTGTTAAGCTCAAATGATTCATAATCAGCTATTTTAATTATTGGCGCCGCTCCCGGTTCCGGCATTTTGCTGCGATCTACCTGAGCAAATAAAATAGTTGATAAAAACGAAAGAATAATTAATAAATTTTTCATCTTATTTTTCCTCCCCTTTTTGTTTTAACGAATTTGGCAAATAATAAAGGACAAGCCTGTTCTCCTTTATCAGATACTTATTTGCCGCTCGTTTAATATCTTCCCGTGTTACCTTCAAATAGTGAGTAAGTTCGGTGTTAATTAAATTGGTGTCGTGGTAAAACATATAATAATTAGCAAGATTTTCGGCAATACCGGCAACGGTGTTGTTGCTGTTTACAAATTGGCTTTCAACCTGATTTTGCAGCTTTTGGTATTCGGTTTCGCTGATTAAATTATTTCTTGTATCCGCAATTATCTCATCAATTGATTTGTCAAGATCACTTGCATCTACACCGGCATTAGCAATACCCACGGTTACAAAAAGCCCCGGGTCTTCGAGTCCGGCAGGAAAAGCGCCGACGTAAAGAGCTTTTTGTTCTTTATCCACAAGTGTTTTATAAAGCTTGCTGCTTTGTCCGCCCGAAAGCAATGTGGTTAACATTTCAATAGCATAATAATCTTCGGTGCCCATGGCGGGAATATGATAAGCGTGAACAATTGCCGGAAGCTGAACATTATCATAAACTGTATCTTTTACTTCAACAGTTTTTTCCGGTTCTACCACATCAGGACGATAAATTTCTTTTACCCCCGCAGGTATATCAGCAAAATATTTTTCAACCAAATTTTTTGCGTCATCAATATCAATATCGCCTGCTATTGATAAAACCGCGTTATTAGGCGTATAATACGTTTTATAAAAATCCATAAACTCGTCTATTGTGGCTTTATCAATATATTGCGCGGAACCAATTGGCATCCATTGGTAGGGGTGAACAGTAAATGCGCGCTTAAATGTTTCTTCCCATAATCTGCCGTAGGGCTGATTATCGAGTGACTGACTACGTTCTTCTTTTACAACCTTCCGTTGAGTTTCAACCCCAACGCTGTCAACCTTTAGGTGAAGCATTCTTTCAGATTCGAGCCACATTCCTAATTCAAACTGGTTTGATGGAAAAATTTCGTAATAAAATGTTCGGTCAAAAGATGTATTGGCGTTTAATTCACCGCCGGCGTTCTGAACAATTTTAAAGTATTCTCCACGCCCAATATTCGGCGAACCTTCAAACATCAAATGTTCAAAAAAATGTGCAAAACCTGTCCTGCTTGCCTGCTCATTTTTTGAACCAACATGGTACATTACCGTAACTGCCACAATTGGAGTGGTGTTGTCTTCTTGTAGTATTACATGAAGTCCGTTTTCGAGATTGTACTCTGAAAATTTTATATTATTTTGCGCATAACTTGTTAATGCAAACGCGGAAAACAAGAATATCGCGGGCACTATTTTTTTTCGCATATTTTCCTAAATTTTTTAAAACATTTCACTAAAAATACTATTTTAATTGAACTATATTATTACAAAAAATTGTCGATTATATACTAAATGTCTATATATTTGAGCAAATAATGACAATTCATTTTAAGTTAACTCAGAAAAACCTCTTAGAACTAAGATTTGTAATTTTTAATGTATAAAATACTCCTTAATAAGGCGCTTCTAATAATCATAATGTCTGCATTTAATATTGGGGCTCAAATCCTTGATGTTAGATTCGACCACCTTACCCGTGCAGACGGGTTATCTCAAGGGCTAATTTACTCCATTATTCAAGATAACGATGGATATTTGTGGTTTGCTACTCAGGATGGTTTGAACAAATATGACGGCTACAAGTTTACGGTATTTCAATCGAGAAAAAACGATCCGGATGCATTGGGCGACAATTGGATTACATCGCTTTGCATAGATACAGCCGGAGAACTATGGATAGGTACCTGGGATGGAGGTTTGAATAAGTATAATGCCAAGACCCAGACTTTTACAAGATTTACTCATTCGGAGAAGGATAAAAACAGCATTAGCAGCAATAAAATCCAGACTATTATTGCAAGTAAAAACGGAGATATATGGGCGGCATCCTGGGGCGGCGGAGTACCCAAACTTAATAGAGAAACAAATACTTTTATAAACTATAAACATATTCCCGGATCCAATTCTATATCGGAAAACAAAATCTACACGGTTCATGAAGACGAGGATGGGATTATTTGGATAGGCAGCAATACAAACGGGCTTGATAGATTAGACCCGAAAACCGGAGTTGTTAAAAATTTTAAGAATGATCCGTCAAATCCTCACAGTCTTTCCCACAATTATGTTCTCTCAATTTTAGATGATGATAACGACATGTTGTGGGTTGCCACTTACGGTGGCGGATTAAATTTATTCAATAAAAAAACCGGCACATTTAAAAACTTTAAAAATGAAATTAATGATTTACTTTTAACATCTCTTTTAAAAGACACCAATGGAAATATATGGATCGGTAGCGATGGAGGCGGGGTTTATTTTTTTAACAAAACAACAAAGAAGTTTCTTAATTATAAAAATAATCCTCTAATAACCAGTTCGTTAAATGACAATAGAGTCTGGTCTCTTTTTGAAGACAGATCGGGACTCATTTGGATTGGTACTTTTTCAGGTGGGCTAAATATTTATGATTCCAAAAAAAACAAATTTAAACTACTTAAAAAGGTCCCTACCGAGTCCAACACTTTAATTGATAATTTCATCAAAGCAATTTATGAAGACGATAATAATAATTTATGGATAGGAACAAATAACGGGATAAGTATCCTGAACAGAAAGGATAATGTTTATAAACAGATTGTAAATAATCCCCATAATTTAAACTCGCTGTCGAACAATAGGGTAAGAGAAATTGTACAGGATAATGATAAAAACTTTTGGTTTGGGACATGGGGAGGAGGATTAAATCAATATAATCCTTCAACCGGAAGGTTTAAACATTTCTTGAAAGATTCTACCGGTAATTCAATCTCGGACAATTATGTCCGTCGGATTTATATCGATAAAGATAATATTATGTGGCTGGCAACTGAGAATGGGTTAAATAAATTTGATATGACCTCAAAAATTTTTACTGTTATTAAACACGATCCTACCAATAGTCATTCAGTTAGCAGCGATCAAATTACTTCTCTTTTTGAAGACGATAAGGGAAACTTATGGGTAGGAACTGTGAATGGTTTAAACCTATTCTCCAGGGAAACGTCTGAATTTACAAATTTTCTTTCTGTTGAAAACAAACGGGGAACATTAAGCAGCAACCGAATAAGAGAAATTTTTCAGGATAAAAATGGATCTCTTTGGGTGGGCACATTTGGTGATGGATTAAATAAATTTGACTACTCAACAAAATCTTTTAAATATCTGAAAAAGGAAGATGGACTGCCAAACGATGTTATTTATGATATTCTAGAAGATGACCATAATAACCTCTGGATAAGTACAAACCAGGGACTTTGCCGGTACAATTATCTTAGCGGAAAAGTAAAAAACTACAATAAAATGGACGGACTTCAGGATAATGAGTTTAACGGCGGCGCGGCATTTAAAAATAGTGCAGGCGAATTGTTTTTCGGAGGCATTAACGGGTTAAATATTATAACCCCTGACGAAATCATAGATAATTCATTTATTCCGCAAATTGTTATTACGGATTTTAAGTTATTTGATGTGTCTTTGAATGTAGAAAAAAATGTAACTCTCTCCGATACAACTTACTTCGATTACAATCAGAATTATTTTTCTTTTGAGTTTGCTTCTCTTGATTACACCGCTCCGGAAAAAAATAAGTACATGTACAAACTTGAAGGATTTGATGACGAGTGGATTAACTCCGGCAACAGACGCTATGTAAGTTATACCAACCTTGAACCTGGAGAATATATTTTTAAAGTGAAGGGTTCAAACAGTGATGGAATTTGGAACCCAAAAGAAACATCGCTGCGCATTATAATTTCGCCTCCGTTTTGGGAAACAATATGGTTTAGGCTTATTGTTTTATTATTAGTCGGAAGTTTTGTCTTTGGTGGTTACCGATTCAGAGTCAGGTCAATTAAAGAAAGAAATCTACTCTTGCAGGTATTAGTGGATGAAAGAACCGCGGAACTTATAGAAAGCGAAAAACAATTAAAAGAAGCTAACTCAACTAAAGATAAGTTTTTTTCAATTATTGCGCACGACTTGAAATCCCCGTTTATGTCACTGCTTGGCTTTTCAGATGTTCTTCGGGAAGATTATAAAAACATGGGAGACGATGAAATTAAAATATTTGCAGACAGTATGTACAATTCAGTTAAGGGGACGTACAGGCTCATCGAAAATTTACTTGACTGGTCGCGTTTTCAAACAGGCAAATTAGATTGCGTTGTGATAAATCTTAATATCTACGATCTCAGTACGCAGGTACTTGAATTATACAGAGAGATAACGTTTGAAAAAAACATAACGATAATTAATAATATTAAAAAAGATATTTATATACTTGCCGATGATTACATGGTAAGAACAGTACTGAGAAACTTAGTTATGAATGCAATAAAGTTTACTGATAGCAACGGTAACATCACGTTATCTTCAAAGGATATTAACGATAAAGTAGAGATAAGTATAGCTGATACCGGGACAGGGATATCGGAAGAAGATTTGAAAAAACTTTTTACAGCCGGACGCAGGTTTAGCACAACCGGTTTGCGGGGCGAAACAGGCACCGGCTTAGGTTTAATGCTTTGTAAAGAATTTATGGAAAAAAATAATGGCTCTATTTCTGTAAAAAGCACAATGGGCAAAGGAAGCGTTTTCACAATAACTTTTCCCGCCGGGCGCAAAATATCAACCGCGCAAACCATTGCTGAACCGCTATAGTTTTACCGCACAAAATATTATTTCCCCGCCCATCTTTATCTCTCTTTTTATAAATCCAACCTTTAATTATTTTTGTCTCAAAATTTTCAAAATAATTTGGGCAAATATGAAAAGCGTAATTTCATTATTTATTCTGCTAATTTTCTTTTTTCAAGCAAATACCGCCGCGCAGGATTATTTTGTTCGCGGAAACGTAAAAGACGCCGAAACCTTCGTTCCTCTTATTTTTGCAAATGTACGTGTTGCCGGCACAACCCTGGGAACGTCGGCAAATAAACTCGGCGAATTTGAATTAAAGCTGCCTTCCGGGGAACATACACTCATAGTTTCTTTTATCGGTTATATTTCGGATACTGTTGTAGTAACCCTTGATAAAAACTTAACCGGAATAAACTTTAAACTGCAGCAAACAAAAATTAATCTCCCCGAAATAACTGTTCTCCCGGGCGAAAACCCCGCGCTCGAAATAATTCGTAAAGCAATAAAAAGAAAAAATGAACGAAATAAACTTTTAAAAGATTATACTTTTAAAGCTTATACTAAAGGTGTTGTTTGGACCGATGGCGATGTCGGCGCCGGGAATCAGAGTGTAAGTGTTGGACTCGGTGGCGGAGAAGATTCTGCGGCTTTAAAAATTAATGCTATTATTGAAAACGAAAGCGAAGGATATTTTTTAGAGCCGGATAACTATAAAGAAATTATAAATGCCCGGAAACAATCTGCCAATATTCCTTCCGCAATTAACATTTTTACAGGCGGCAGAATAATTCAAAATTTTTATAATGAAGAAATAAATTTTTTCGGTAAAGAATTACCCGGTCCTATTGCAGACGATGCACTTGACTACTATTACTACTTTATAGTAAAAACACTTGCTTTAGATAATAAAATAGTTTACCAGATTTATCTCGCTCCCGATTATAAAAGCAACCCCGGTTTTACGGGCAACATATTTATTGTCGATTCCACATTCGATTTGATAAAAGTTGATCTTCACTTAAACCGTGCAGCAAACATAGGCGGTATTTTTGATACTCTTAACGTTTACCAGCAGTTTAACGATTACAACAATATTTTTATGCCTGCCGATTATAGAATGTATGTACATGCGAACCTTCTCGGGCTTGCCGAAATAATTTTTGATCTTAATACTATTTTGTATGATTATAATATAAACAACGGGTTAAGTAAAAACTTTTTTGATGAGGTAGTTATTAAAGTGCTTCCCGGTGCAGATGAAAAGGATTCGATTTATTGGGCGGAGACACAAACAATTCCGGGGACAAATGAAGAGTCGATTGCATATGCGCGAATTGACAGCGTTAAAAAATTACCGTTCGCATTCTGGGATGATTTTTCTATTCTTTCAACACGAATGAATTTTTCCGATCATTTAGCAACAAGCGCTCCGTTGTCTATGTACCATTTTAACCGTGTGGAAGGGCATACAGTTGATTTTGGATTCTTCACTTATGATTTATTTAACCAGCGGTTTAATTCTTCACTAATGACTAATTACGGGTTTGCGGATAAAAGATTTAAATTGGATTTCGGCGGCAGGTACCTGTTTGGCGATTATAGAACAACCCGGCTTGAAGTAAACGCTTACAAAAAATTAAATGTGTTATTCGATGAGTCAAAATCTTACGGTGAATTTTTTTCATCTCTCCTTTCATTATTATCTAAATATGAATTTAGTGATTATTATTACTCGACCGGGTTCGATTTAAATTTGTCTGCCGATGTTTCTCCGATACTAAAATTAAACGGCGGTTTTATTAACCGCACAGATCGTACAGCGTATAAAAATACCGATTTTTCATTCTTCCAAAAAAATGAAAAATTCAAAAGTAATTTGCCGGTAACCGAAACAACTGTAAGAGCAATTACCGCCGGATTTTCTATTGACTTTAGAAAGTTTATTGAGGACGGATATTTTAGAAGACGCATCGGTCTTGCAAATTCTTATATTCTATTAAATGGAAAAGTTACTTTTGCCGATAAAAATATGTTAAAAAATCAAACTGATTTTACGACTTATGAAAGCTCTGTTCGCGGTAGAATAAATTCATTCGGAAGTACTTCGTTGAATTTTAGTATTCATGGAATCTATAATAACGGCTCGCTTCCGTTTCAAATGCAATACGCACTTCCCGGCAATATTGATTTTACCGGTCAACGAAATACTTTTCGTACGCTTGGCTTGAATGAAGTTATTGGGGACAGGGTAATTATGGTTAATCTCGACCACTTATGGGGAGACAACATTTTTAGGTGGTTACGGGTTCCGATATTAAAAGATCTCGAGCTCCAGGTAAATACATATGTAAACGCAGCGTATTCCGATGTGAGTGATAAAAGTAGAGCGCTTATGCCGGTTAAAACCGTTACATTCAAAAACCCATTTTTCGAAGCGGGTTTTAGTATCGGGCATGTTTTATTTCCAATGACATTTGAGTTTAGCTGGAAGTTAAATCATTTTGATAAAAACAATTTCAGGTTCGGGATTAATTCTCAACTTCTGTTTTAACAAAAAAAAACAACGACAAACGAAGTTTCAATTTTTATTTAAAACTAAAAAGCGCTCATAAGAGCGCTTTCAGAAAAACAAGTTTTTAACAATTTCCTATTTCTTTTTCGGTTTTGCTTCGCTGACAACAATACTGCGTCCGCTTAACTCTGAACCATTAAGAGCCTGGATTGCGCTACTTGCTTCGGTTTCGTTTTCCATTTCTACAAAACCGAAACCTCTGGATTTACCGGTCTCACGATCGGTGATAACTTTGGCAGAAACGACTTGTCCATGAGCTTCGAAAGCTGATTGAAGTTGTTCGTCGCTTACTGACCAGGGGAGAGACCCCACGAAGAGTTTGGTACTCACTAACTTACCTCAAAAAAATGAATTAAAACACGCGGTCCGAAAACCGCATGCCAAAATAATATTAAAAATTATTAAAACAAAATAAGAAACGGGTTTAAAATCAATCAGCACAACTCGTTAACCGGATATACCCGCGCGTCTAAGACGTGGTTAATATCAACCTCATCGCTTCGGTAACCAGTGAAGCGCCGCGTACTTCGATACCGGAAGATATTTTTATACCCTTTAAATTATTTTGCGGAATGATAATTCTTGTAAACCCGAGTTTCTCAGCCTCCTGAATTCTCTTTTCAATATGCCCGACACTTCGCACTTCACCGCCAAGCCCAACCTCACCGATAATAACGCTGTTTTTATCAGCAGGTTTATCAAACAAACTGGATACTATTGCCGAACAAACTGCAAGGTCAACCGCCGGCTCATCAATTTTTACACCGCCAGCCATATTTAAAAAAACATTTGCTGCCGATAGTCTTGCGTTCGCTCTTTTTTCGAGCACTGCAAGAAGTATTGACAATCTTCTGTAATCAAATCCGGTTGTTACACGCTGCGGGTTTCCATAATTTGACGGCGTAACAAGAGCCTGCACTTCAAGCAAAATCGGACGTGTACCTTCCATACTGGCAGTAACTACAGATCCGGTTGATTGTGTTCCTCTTTCGCTCAAAAACAGTTCGCTCGGATTTTTAACTTCGGTCAACCCATCTTCGTGCATTTCAAAAACCCCTATTTCGTTTGTGCTGCCGAACCGGTTTTTTTGTGCTCGCAAAATTCTAAATGAATGTTTTGACTCCCCTTCGAATTGAATAACCGTATCAACAATATGTTCGAGAATTTTGGGCCCCGCTATTATTCCTTCCTTTGTTACATGCCCGACAATAATTACCGCAAAATGATTTTGTTTTGCCTGCTCCATCAACCTGGCGGTGCATTCGCGTATTTGTGTTACCGTGCCGGGCGAGTTATCTAACTCCGATCTGTACATTGTTTGTATGGAATCAATAATTACAACAGCGGGTGATAGAGAATTAATTCCGGACAGAATAGTGCCGAGTTCAGTCTCTGCCATTACATGAAAATTTTCTGAACTTATCTTTAACCTGGAGGCTCGCAGTTTTATTTGTTTTAACGATTCTTCACCGGTAACATAAAGAACTGTTTCTTTTATGTGAGAGGCTGACTGCATCGCGAGTGTAGATTTTCCGATTCCGGGATCGCCGCCAAGCAGTACAACGGAACCGGGCATTAGTCCGCCGCCGAGAACCCTGTCAAATTCATTTATGCCGGTTTTTATTCTGTCTTCTTCATCGGCGGTTATGTCTTTAAGTTTTACTGCTTTGAATGGATGGTCAAATGTCTGTTGCCGCTTTTGCCCTGTCTCAACAATTTCTTCAGTCAAGGTATTCCACATGTCGCACTCCGGACATTTGCCGAGCCACTTGGGCGATTCGAAACTACAGTTTGAGCAGACGTATTTTATTTTTTGTTTTGCCATATGCCATCGAAAATTTATTATCAAACTTAATGTTTTGAATTGAAAAGGGAAAGAATTTAAAAGAAAAAGAGGCTGCCCAAAATTAAAATTGTTTTTAGGGCTGCCCAAAATTATATTGCTGAATGGTTAAAAGGTTTTATCGTTTCTCAACAATTCAACAAAAAAAACCAGATAACAATTTTTTACAAATACTTTTTTATAACCTCTTCAACACTTGCTAACGCAGCCGGTATTCCATCAACATCTTTGCCGCCTGCTGTTGCAAGATGAGGTCGTCCACCGCCGCCGCCGCCAACCATCTTTGCAAGGTCGCCGACAATTTTACCTGCAGAAAGTTTTTTATCTTTTACAAGATCATCCGTAATTACAGCAATTATGCCTGCTTTGTCTTCAACTTTTGCAAACAAAACACCGATACCGCTTTTTAACCGGTTGCGCAGTTCATCACCGAACGATTTTAACTCGTCCATATTATCTGCGTCAACATCGCCTTTGTAAACCGGAAAACCGTTTAACTCTTCTTTATTTTTTAAGATGTTATCAATTTGCCCGAGTTTAGCTTTGAATTTTAAAACGGCGATTTCTTTTTCGAGTTGATGTTTTTCATCCTGCAGTAAGTTTACTTTTTCGTCTTGTTGTTTAATTTTTTCAAGCTGTTCGTAAATATAATTTTCTGTTCCCGCACCGGTAACAGCTTCAATTCTTCTTACACCGCTCGCAATTGAAGCTTCGTTAACTATTTTAAACAAACCAATTTGCGATGAATTATTTACATGCGTTCCGCCACAAAACTCAAGCGTAAAATCGCCGAACTGCACAACGTTAACTTTGTCGCCGTATTTATCGCCGAAGAACATTAGCGCGCCCATTTTTTTTGCATCGTCAAACGGTATAGCGCGGTGATGATCCAATTGAATGTTTTTGCGTAATTGTTCGTTTACCATCTTTTCAACACGCAGCGCTTCATCCTCACTCATCTTTGCAAAATGAGTAAAGTCAAACCGGAGTCTGTCGGGTCCAACATAAGAACCTGCCTGCTGAACATGTGTACCGAGAACGGTTCTTAATGCTTTGTGAAGAAAATGTGTTGCGGTATGGTTACGCATAATATCCCATCTTCGTTCGGCATCGACGTCTATTTTTATTTCATCGTTTTTCTTTATAAAACCGGCAGCTCCGTCAACAACATGCACAACTTTATTTTTAATTTTTAATACATCAACCACATCAAATGTTTTTCCGCTAACGGTTAATTTGCCGTGGTCATCTATTTGTCCGCCAGCTTCAACATAAAAAGGAGTTTTATCAAGCACAACAAGCGCAATGCCATCTTCATCTTTTACACCAATTACCTTAGCTGTAGCAGACAACTCATCGTAACCAGCAAATTCTGTCGGTAATTCGTCTTCGATATCAAAAGCGGTTAAATCATTTTCGTTTATACTCAAGGCAGCAAATTTATCTTTTGAGGCTTCGCGCGCGCGGGTTTTTTGCTCACCCATTAATTTGTTAAAACCGGTTTCGTCAATTGTAAATCCAAGTTCTTGCGCCATTACATTTGTTAAATCAACCGGGAAACCGAAAGTATCATACAATTTAAAAACTTCTTCGCCGGGAATTATTTTTTTGTTTTCTTTTTTTAACTGTGCGGTTATTACTTCAAACAATTCTATACCGCGGTCGAGTGTTGCGTTAAAACTTTCTTCTTCGGATTTAATTACTTTTTTTATGTAATCCTTCTTCTCAACAATCTCAGGGAATACTTCACCCATTGTTGATGTTAAAATATCCACGAGTTTGTAGAAGAATGGTTTTTTGAGATTCAATTTTCTACCGTAACGTGCCGCTCTTCTTAAAATTCTGCGCAGTACATAACCGCGTCCTTCGTTGCCCGGTACAGCCCCGTCACCTATAGCAAAAGTTAAAGTGCGTATATGGTCGGCAATAACGCGCATGGCAATACCGTTATCATCATTCCCATATTTTATTCCGCTTATTTTTGATATTTCATTTAAAAGCGGCATAAACACATCTGTATCGTAATTTGATTTTTTGTTTTGCATAACCGCGCAAACGCGTTCAAAGCCCATTCCAGTATCCACATGTTTTGCCGGGAGGTCGTGCAGTTTGCCGTTTTCGTCACGGTTGTACTGAATAAAAACGAGGTTCCATATTTCAATACACAACGGAGAACCTGCGTTTACAAGTGATGCATCTTCGAAGTTGTCGCTAAGATTTATATGAATTTCTGAGCATGGACCGCACGGACCGGTCTCACCCATTTCCCAAAAATTATCTTTTTCATCAAACTTAAGTATGTGTGCGTGTTTTATATCGGTAACGGTTTTCCACAACTCCAAAGCTTCTTCATCGGCGCGGTAAACGGTGGCGTAAAGTCTTTCTTTTGGAAGTTTCCAAACCTCAGTTAAAAGTTCCCACGCCCACGAGATCGCTTCCTTTTTGTAATAATCACCGAATGACCAGTTGCCGAGCATCTCGAAAAATGTATGATGATATGTATCATGCCCGACCTCTTCAAGATCGTTGTGTTTACCTGAAACACGAATACATTTTTGTGTATCGGCAGCGCGTTTATAATCGCGTGTACCGGTTGCGAGAAACACATCTTTAAATTGATTCATCCCGGCGTTTGCAAAAAGCAGGGTCGGGTCGTCAAACGGTACAACCGGTGCGCTCGGCACTATTTTATGCTGCTTACTTTCAAAAAAATCCAAAAACTGCTGTCTTATTTCTTTAGAAGTCATATTTTCCTTGGCAATAAATTATGAGGTGCAAAGATAAGAAATTTATGATTTATGATTTGCGATTTATGATTTTGGGAATTGCATTTCTTTTATCATCGGTATGAAGCTACTTTTATCACACCCTGTTAAATTCCAATCATTAAGACATAACACAAATCTGCCATTGTACATTCTTTTGTACATTCTTTTCATTTGTAAATCCTATAGCCGAACCCGAGTACATATTCCGGATTAAAATTTAAATGCCATTTCCGTTTAAAGAAACTTCCGAAAATTCCTCTTCCGCCCGTTACGTTTGTGTAGTCAATTTGATCGAGCAATATAGTGTACCCGTCTAAAAACGCTTCAACAGTCTGGTAATATGGCGCAAGATTTTCATCGAGCAGTAATAGTTCGAGGTATGCATCTTTTATATAGATTGTTGTTTTATCTTCAATATCAACACCGATCAAATTCATCGTTCGGGTTATAGCATCCATTTCAAAATTCACTTCTTTGTACGCGCTGAGTACCGGGTATTGGGGAATATATTTTTCACCGTCCTGAAAATATGATACAGGGACAGTAATGTCTTTAAAGGTTTCTGTGCCGTTGTCTTTTATTACATAATAAATTTTTAAGAACGGTAGATACATAGTTACATCGAAATCGGAACCCCGTATCTCCCACAAAAAATTTAATCCTTCCGATTTATTCTCAATATATGTATCGCTACTCAATGCGTTTCTGCTGAATGATAGGTTGGCGGATTTTGGTGTTGTGGTTTTCGCGGTCAACATTTTTCCATCCGGCAGAAGAGCTTCAATTTCTATATCTTTGAAGGAGCCAGGCAAAAGGTTGTTTGTGTAATAAACATTCGTAGGGTAAGCGTTAGAGGCTGACGCAAGAAGAGTGTCCTTTAATTTGTAGTCGATACCATCATATTTAATAGTTACATCCGCACCATTTAAGTATGGGTTACCATTATAATTTGCCGGATCAAAACCGGGCACATCATAACTTTTTGATATTATCGCTGTTTGGTATGTTGTATCACCACTGATAATTGAATACAAAGCATACTGCTGTTCAAAATCGGTTTTGGGATTAAACTCCTCGCTGCATGAGTTTAATAGTAAAAAGAACACTGCCGGAAAAATAATTAACTTTTTCATTATATCTCTACCTTTACAGTTGCCGTCGGCAGCAATGGAAGCATATCTACACGGTTACCTGTTTTCCTGTCGAAGTAAAAAAGATTGTTCCTGTTGTAAACATTAAGAATTGAAAAATCCACAAAAAACTTTATGTAAGAAATTGTAAACTGTTTTGATATTCCAAAATCAAGCCGGTGATAATCCGGGAGACGACCAAGATTTTTGGAAGCAAGTAATGTGTAAGGTTGAAAATAATAACTGCGGGCGGCAAAATCATCAAAATATAATTTGTTTATATAGCCGGTTATTTGTGTGAATGGAAGCCCCGAGTTATAATTCCACATCGCGCTGGCTTCAAAGCCGTAACCAAGACTTACCGCGAGTGATAAATTTACAGAATGACGCGAATCGTAACGAGGATGATATTTGTAACTATTTATTTCTTTGAAAGCCCAGCTTAATGAATAACCAGCCGAGAGATTAAAAATGCCGGTTGAGTATTTTGCAAGCGCTTCGAGACCATATGACTCGCCGGTTCCTGGAATTAAATCCGGATCTTCGGGAAAATATTTTTGTTCATTTAGTGCAGGAAGATTTTTTATGTGTTTGTAATAACCCTCTACATCCAGACTAAAATTACCAACCGGGTTTATTTTAATTCCGGTGATGTAATGAAAAGCTGTGGCGGGATCGAGATACGCGGGGGTAATAATCCATGGTTCAAAAACCGAAACTATTTCATTTTCATCGGTAAGAGTTGTTAACTCCTGTTTGTAAATTCCCCATGAGGCTGTAAGAGCAGCCCATGGAAATATTTTAAAAAATAAATTAGCCCTCGGCTCAAATGAAAACTGCCCGGCGCTTCCACTTGCTAATCGGGTAAAATTAAACCGGCTGCCGAAGTCGGCGCTAAAATTTTTATTACTCAACAATTTATATTTTAAGAAAAAACTTATGTTGGCGCCCGACGCGTTTATATCCGTAATAGCACCGCGTGTGTTTTCGAGTTTTAAGTTATTATCTATCTTTATAACCTTTAGTCCACCGCTTACCTCGTTTTTATTATCGAGCACAAATGTTACAGAGGTGTTCAAAGTAAAATCGTATAGCGTATTTTTTTTTGCCCGCGTTTTGCTAAGGTTGGGTTTAACCTCCGCTGAATAACTGCTCTGCGAGAATTGTATATCGTAAAATACAGGCGAGTCTGTAATCCATTGAAAATAGCGAGCCGAGAAAAAATTATTAGCCCAGTTAAAATCTTCCTGCAGAGGATCGGGATTATCTAAATTATCATGGCTGTAAAAACCCTCGACAGTAAATTTTGCGTTTTCCATGAAAACCGGGTTTGAATAATTTGCTTTAAAGGACAAATCGTAAAACTCGGCGGGCACATTTTTATCATCAAAAAACTTTTTTAAAATTTTGTTGGTATGACTTTTTCTTCCCGATACAAAAAACGAACCATCGGGAATAGGTCCCTCTATAAAAGCTTTAGCTGTTAAAAAACTGCCGCTGGCAGAACCGCCGAACCGATTTTTATTGCCGTCTTTTGTTGTAACTTTTAATATCGATGATAACCTCCCGTTAAATTCGGTTGGAAATCCTCCTTTGTAAAACTCAACAAAATTTATCACATCCGGATCGATGGCGCTGAATAATCCGAGTGCGTGAAAAGGCGTATAAAGAGTTACATCATCAAAAAGCACAAGATTTTGATTACTCGCACCGCCGCGCACATAATAACGCGCGGATACATCGCCGGTTGATTTTACACCGGGTAAATTTTGTATTGAACGAAAAAGATCGGTCTCAATACCTTTCGGGAGAAGTTCGAGTTCGCGGATAGATAAACGCTGCATGCTTACATCGGGTTCATTCTGCAGGTTAAACCGCTCCCCAATTTTTTCAGCTTCGGGTAATTGAATTACCGACCGGTGAAGTTTTATATTTACATCGGTAATTCTATTGCCAAGTATTTTTACATTTATTCTTTTTGATGTGTAGCCGATGTATGAAATAAGAACGCTATAGGTGTTTCCGGCTCTTATTGAAGGAATATAAAAATAACCTCTTTCGTCCGTTGATGCGCCGGTGTTAAGTTGTTCAATAAAAATATTGCAATATGCAAGCGGTTCGGATGAGAGGGAATCAACAACTTTGCCTCTTAACGAACCTTGAATTTGGGCAAGGGAGTTTACCGAAAAAAATAAAAGTAATAAAAAAGCTGCGTAAAAAATCTTCATTAAAAAAATATGCTTTAGAATAATGACAGAAACTAAATCTAAAAAAGATATTTAGCAAGTAATTTATCCGGCATTTAAATATTGAAGCAGAGATTACTGGCATTACCTTTCTAATTTTTTGTTCCTATTAATATTATTCCGTCTCCCCCAAGAAAGATTTTTTCTCTGCTCAAATATTTCATTTAAATAATTCCAGGTTTAATATATTTTTCATTTTTCCAAATTAGCACGCAGCGTTTTCTGTTTACACGTCTAATTATTTCTCCGGTAAATGATTGATGGGCAATCGGTTACGTTGATTTTTCCCGAGACAATTCTTCTTTTTTATCCTTCTAATTTTTGTATATTCACATAAAAATATTTTAAAAATGAACCACATTAACAAAAAGACATTATTTGGTTTTTTTCTCTTCGGATGTATTCTTAATGCTCAAGAGATTAAATATGAAGTTAGAGAATACAGTTCTCGAGAGGGATTGTCGCAGAGTGTTGTTAATTGTGTGTTGCAGGATTCGAGAGGCTACATCTGGGCTGGAACTCAGGACGGGCTGAATAAATTTGATGGATACCATTTTAAAGTTTTTAAACCCGATGCCGAAGTCTCTAATTCGATATCTCATAATCATATCTGGAAAATTTTTGAAGATTCTAAAAATAATTTGTGGATAGGAACTTACGGCGGGGGGTTAAATTTTTATGATTACAAAGAGGATAAATTTACCCATTATCAACATTTTGATTCCGATTATGATTTAAATTCTATAAACGGCGATGATGTGCGGGCGATATATGAAGACAATAATGGCATAATGTGGATAGGAACAAAAAACGGGCTCAACAGTTTTGATCCGGCAAAAAACAAATGGGTGGATTTTTCAAACGGCAGCGAGAGTATTTTACCTTATAAAAATATACGCGATATATATCCTCATTCCGAAAAAGAATTTTGGTTAGCTTGTTATGGTTACGGACTGGTTTTGTTCAACAAAGAAACAAAAAAAAGTGTTTTATATTCCAATTCAAAATCCGGTGGTTATAGCTTATCGAGCAATGATGTTTGGGAAGTAATAAAAGATGCCCAAGGAATCTATTGGATCGCCACTTTCGGCGGAGGAGTAAACATTTTTGATTCCCGTAATTTTAGCGCTATGGGGGAAATAAAATTTCAAAAATTTTTTGATTCGCAGATTGACAAAGATATAACATCTATATTTGAAACTGAAGATGGTAAGATTTTAATTGGTACCGATACACAAGGGCTTGTGATTGTTGACCCATCACGGGAGTATATTAACCATATTAAAATGAATCTTCAAATCCCGAATGGAATAACAAACAATGGTATTTGGGGTATATGTAAAAATAATTCGGGTGGATATTGGCTCGGAACATTCGGCGGGGGACTAAATTTTATTAATTTTAAGAATTCAGGGTTTGAGCACATAACAACTAACATTGGAAAACCTGCATTAAACAATCCGATAGTCTTTTGCATCGAAAAAATAAATAACGATGAGTATTTGGTGGGCACATATGGTGGAGGTCTCAATAAGTTAAATGTCTCTACCGGACAATCAGAATATTTTATGGCAAATAATTCTTCAATTGCTTCCAATTATATTACAGATATAGTAATTGAAAACAACGCCTCTTACTGGTTCGGAACAGACGGTAGCGGCGTATCTCACTATAACTCTGGAGATAATACTTTTGTAAACTATAACACCGCTAACAATAAAAGGCTTCCGAACGATTTTGTTAAGTGCATGCTTATGGATTCGTATAAAAACATTTGGGTCGGAACTTTGCAGGGGCTGTGTAATATTCAAAATCCGGAAAATGTTTTAAGCGGGTTTTATTCCGATACCACTTTCCTACACGACACAAGGGCTCTGCTCGAAATAGAACAGGGAAAAATATTAATAGGAACCCACGGCGAAGGAATATTTATACATGATGTAAAAAAAAGAACGTTTGAAAAAATAAAAAATAAAATTATTGAAAATCAACAAATAACAGCATTGTACAAGGAAAGTAAAAATGTTTTATGGATCGGAACAAGGGGACGTGGATTAATTAAATACAGTTTTAAAAACAATACTGCAATATTATTCACAGAAAAAAACGGATTGTGCAATAATACAGTTTTAGGAATAGAGCGGGATAAATTCGGCAAATTATGGATAACCACAAATAACGGAGTTTCAAAATTTGATTCCAACGGCTTTCTCTTTACAAATTATTTTGTTGTTGACGGGCTCCTTTCAAATGAGTTTGTTCAGGGAGCTATTTATAAGGATGAACGCGGAATTATATACGCTGGTAATATAAAAGGATTTGAAATAATTGATCCGGAAGAATTTACGACAAGTAAATTTAACCCGCCGATAGAGATATCAAAATTAACAGTTATGAATCAGGAAAGGTCGCTCGGCGAACTTAGCGATTCAATTTTAGAATTATCATATAAAGAAAATTTTATCAAAATTGATTTTTCATCGCTTGATTTTAGTAAGCCTGAAAAAAATTTATACCGTTATAAACTAACCCCTGGAAGTCAGGATTGGGTTTTCCTCGGCAAAGATCCTACTGTGAACTTTGCGAACCTAACGCCTGATGAATATTTACTCGAATTAAACGGAAGCAACAGCAATGGTTTGTGGAGTTCTAACATTAAGCGAATAAGCATTATTATTAGCCCTCCTTTTTATGATACATATTGGTTCTACTCTCTCTTGATATTCACTATCGGATTTGTAATTTTTCGATTTCATCATGTGCAAACGCAGAAAAAATTGGAAATGGAACGACTTCGTCTTAAGATTGCCAGCGATTTACACGACGAAGTTGGGTCATCATTATCGCAAATTTCAATCAATGCAGATATGATTAATTATGAACATGATATGACCAAAATAAAAACGAAGAGTGAAATGATCAGAGCAAAAAGCAGTGAAATGATTAGTATAATGAATGATGTTATTTGGTCTATTGATTCACGAAATGATACTCTTGAAAGCCTTATCGAGAGGATTAAAATAACCGCCGGTCAATTTGCGTCGAGTAAAGAAATAACAATTGAATTTGACATAGCCATTCAAAATCCCAACAAAAAATTAAATGTCGATTTCAGACAAAATTTATTTTTAATAGTAAAAGAGGCAATTAACAATTCTGTAAAGTATTCGGAAGGTAGTGTGATTAAATTAAAAATACTGGAACAAAACGAATATATAAAAATTACTATTTCCGACAACGGGAGCGGGCTGCCGTATAGCTTGAAAAAAACAGGCAGTGGTATTAAAAATATGAAACACAGAATGGACAATATTAAAGGCAAAATAGAGTTTATTAATAACGGCGGATTAACAATTAATCTCGAGGCTAAAATTATCTAATCCCACGTTTGGGGGATTGTTACCGATGTGGACAACTAATAAATTAAAGTATGATTTCAGTAGCATTAATAGAAGACATTAAAGACATTCGCGAACCTTTGTTTGAGTTTCTTTCATCTCAACCCGAGTTTTTATGCGAAATTAAAGCCGAATCTGTAGAAGATTTTATGGGCAAAGCCAATCACCACCTTCCCCCGGATGTAATACTTCTTGACATTGGCTTACCCGGATTGTCTGGTCTGGGAGCAATTAAACTTTTAAGAGAAAAATGGGCTGAGGTAAATATTATTATGCTCACCGTTTTTGATGACACTGAAAAAATATTTCAAGCCTTGCGATCGGGGGCAGTTGGATATCTCGTAAAAAATACACCTTTAATGAAAATACGTGATGCAATAATAGAAACGAAGCAGGGCGGCGCTCCCTTATCTCCGGAAATTGCACGTAAAGTTGTTCACTTTTTTGAGAGTCCCAAAAACAAAATTGATAGCCCGCTGACAGAAAAAGAAAAACAAATTGTTGCAGGAATGGTTGACGGAAAAAGTTTTAAGATGATAGCCGCTAACCTTGGCAATACGCTTGAGACAATAAAATCGCACACAAAAAATATTTACCGAAAACTGTACGTCAACTCAAAAGCTGAAGTTATTACAAAATCGCTTCGCGGCGAAATTTAACATTTCTATCCATCTCTATTATAAAATTCCCCCACTCATTCCCCCACATAACGCAAATCACAAATAATGCTAATCCGCAACAATATCCCCCGAAGGTGGGATTGTGAAAGGAAATTGACTCCTATAATTTCTACATGAAAAAACAAATGATTATTACGAAAAAATTCTTTTGTAATTGATATTACTTCTCAACCTTTCAGGAATAGAGACATACATTTGATTTTGAGGATAACAGATTAAATTTCAATTTAAGAACATTTTTCAAAGGAGAAATATTATGAAAAAAACACTTACAATGTTTGTTGTTATTAGCACTTTTTATGTCGTCTATGCACAAACATGGTCATGGCAAAACCCATTACCTCAAGGAGATTTATTATTTGATGTCCAGTTTATTTCATCAAGCGTTGGATGGGCTGTCGGGGATGCCGGGCGAGTAATGAAAACAACAGATGGCGGATCATCTTGGAGCATTCAATCCACAACTGTGTTGCGTGAATTGTATAGTTTGTCATTTACTGATGCCAACAATGGAACTGCCGTAGGATCCGGAGGAAAAATTGTTCGGACAACAGATGGAGGCTCAAGCTGGGCAGAACAAACAAGTGGAGTGACTACTACTTTGTACGATGTTTCATTTAGTGACGCCAACAATGGGACCGCAGTGGGAGCAAGCGGTGTTATCCGTAGGACGACTGACGGCGGCACTAATTGGGTTTCTCAAACGAGTGGAACATCAAATAATTTTTATACGGTTCTATCTATTGATGCTAACAACGTTATAGCATTTACGTCAACAGGAAAGTTTTACAAAACAACAAATGCCGGCACAGATTGGAATTTGATCAGTACTATATCTACTTGGGTTTATGGCGCTGTTTTTACAGATGTAAATAATGGAATAGCTGTTGGAAATAATGGAGCAATAAAAGTAACTACTGACGGAGGCGCTACCTGGAGTTTTCAAACAAGTTTTACATCCAATACGTTAAGATCTGTCTCCTTTACGGATGCAAATACCGGCACTGCGGTTGGTGATAACGGAACAATCGTCAGAACTACCAATGGCGGAACAGATTGGTCATCCCAGACTAGCGGAACAACAAGAGGGCTGGAGGGAGTATCTTTTTCGAATGCAAATAATGGCACAGCCGTCGGCTCAATGGGTATAATATTAATAACAACAAATGGCGGGACAAACTGGGCGGAGCAATCAACTGGAATTGGAGGCAATATTGCTTTGAGAAACGTTTCTTTTACAGATGCAAATACAGGTACTGCTGTCGGTTTTGGCGTTGATTTTTCCTCTCCTGCCAAGATACTCAGAACTACTGATGGCGGCGCATCATGGAACGAACAAACAAGTCCTGCTCTGGGTGTTTTGTATGGCGTATCATTTACAGACGCAAATACAGGTACAGCCGTGGGGTGGGCAGGGAGCATTGTTCGTACAACTGATGGAGGAACAAATTGGGTTTCACAAACCAGCCCCACAGCACAGGATTTAAATTCAGTTTGTTTCATAGATGCAAATAACGGTACAGCATGTGGTTCGGGTGGGGTAATTATTAGGACCACAAATGGAGGAACTGACTGGAGTACTCAAACAAGTAATACAACAAATGCTTTGAAAAGTATAATATTTACAGATGGGAATAATGGAACCGCTGTGGGTGACGCTGGAACAATTGTTATTACTACGGATGGGGGCACGAATTGGACAGTGCAGTCGGTTAATGTATATGCTTCTTTAAATGATGTTTCTTTCTCAGATGCAAATAACGGGACTGCTGTTGGAGGAATAAGCGGCACCGATAGCCAAATCATTCGAACAACTGATGGTGGTACAACCTGGACCCCCCAGATTAGTGGATTAATAACCAATTTATGGGGTGTTTGTTTTTCGAGCACAAATATAGGAACAGTTGTTTCCAATCAAGGGGAAATAATTCGGACAACAGATGGTGGGACCACCTGGACGTTACAATCGGATATAACTGAAAATTGGCTATTTGATGTAGCAAGTACCGATGCTAATAATGTAACCGCGGTGGGGCATAATCTGACAATTCTCCGAACCAATGATGCAGCGTTACCTGTAGAATTAACATCCTTCTCTGCTCTGGTTGCCGGTACCAATGTAAACTTAAACTGGCAAACAGCAACAGAAGTGAATAATTACGGATTTGAAATTGAGCGGTCAGTTATCAGCGGTCAGCTTTCAGATTGGGAATCAGTTGGTTTTGTGAATGGACACGGTAACAGCAATTCGGTAAAGGAATATTATTTTACCGATAAACCTAACGGCGGAACAAAATTTAAATACAGATTAAAACAAATTGACAATGACGGCAAATACGAATACAGCAAAGAAATAGAAGTTGATTTGGGAATACCACAGGAATTCTTATTAGCGCAGAATTATCCAAATCCGTTTAATCCGACAACAACAATAAAATATTCCGTTCCAGCTGTAGAGACGGGACATGCCCAGTCTTTACACCTGATAACATTAAAAGTATATGACATACTTGGAATCGAAGTTGCAACTTTGGTAAACGAGAAAAAAGGTGCAGGAAATCATCAAGTAAGTTTTGATGCAAGCAGTTTGAGTTCTGGGATTTACTTTTATAAGTTGCAAACAGGAAACTTTGTAAACACTAAAAAAATGATTTTATTGAGATAAAAATAATCAAAACTCGGAGGTTTTAAAGACCTTCGAGTTTACTTTTTTATGGGTTTCTTGAAACACACAGCTAATAAAATCTACAAGTAAAATAAATTCTCACTCTAAATATTACCCATTCAAGAAAAATAAGTATCAGCGCAAAATCACATCCAAAAGGTTTCAATTATAAAGAAGTTTTTGTTATGTTTTACATAACAATTAAATTTTTAATAAAGGTGGAATCCACATATCTGGAACAATCTTGAGTTATTTATATAAAATCATTGCCTTATACTTATTTGCAACAACTACCGTTTGTTATTCCTCTGAAAATGGTTTTGTTGAGTTGTTAAACTTCCATTATGTTGTCCCTTTGCAAAAAGGTGAATTTTCAAAGGTTGAAGATGTAATTATTTCCAATGATTGGAGAGCAACCCAACAAGAGAATTTTATTCCAAATTCGGAAAATTTAGATTTTGTGTGGGTAAAAGCTGAATTTCCTTCATCAAGCAATTTGGTGAATACGCTGTATTTTAGTCAACTGGTGAATGATTATGAGATTTATTTAAACAATCAACTAATTTATGAACGCAAAAATGAAAATAAAGAGGAAAAAAGTACAAACTTGTGGCAACAAAATATTATAAATCTGCCACAAATTGAAAAGGGCGATTTTCTGTTGTTTAAGTTTTTTGTTTATAAGCAACAAAGAATTTATCTACCAACATTTACAATTGGAAACTCATCAGACATCATAAAAACGGTTTTTGTGAAAAATATTCCAAGTTCCATAATTACAGCATTACTTTTTATATTGGCAATTGTAATTCTTTCATTTTTTATCTTTTTGGAAAGGACAAAAATCATTTTCGGACTTTTTGCATTTCTTATTTCAAATGGAGTTTGGGTTTGGGTTAATAATGCAATTGTTCAGATAGTTATAAACTCGTCAATTTCACTGTTTTATTTAAACAACATTTCCTTTCAGTTAGCTGGAATTTTCTTCTTTTTTATACTTTCGGAATTTGTTGAAACAAAATATCAAAATTTATTAAACTTAATTTGGAAGATTAAAGGTGCAATCCTCGTTGTTTCTATTTTTATTATATCCAACTGGTTGAGTGTTTTCGGTATAACTTTCAAGTCGATTTTATTCCTAAATATGAATTTAATCATAATTGCAATTATTACGATATTCTTGAGCCTTAAGAAAAACAATATTTCAAAACGGATTGTAATGTATGGAATGATTTTAATAATGCTTGCTGTCTTTGTTCAGAATGGAATCAGCTTTGTTAAAGTTGGCGAAAGAATCAAAACAACAATAGTCAATTTTGGCACTTTGTTGTTCGTAATCTCAATTGTTTGGCTCGCAATTTTAAATTATCTTGAAACAAAAAAGGAAAAAGAAACAATAAAGGAAATTGAATTTGAATCGATAAAGCGCGAAAATGATGCGAGATCTTTATTCTCATCCAAACTTATTGAATCGCAAGAGAATGAGAGGAATAGAATTGCAATGGAGCTTCACGATAGCGTTGGACAGAAATTATTGCTAATCAAAAACCAAGTCTTATCAAGAATTAGATATGTTAACGAAAATAAGGAAGCCGAAGTTTTGCACAATGTTTGCGATTTAACCGATGAGACAATCAGCGAAATAAGAAACATAACTTATAATTTACGTCCGCAGTATTTAGATCAACTCGGATTAAATGTTGCAATCGAGACAATAACAGAGAAGATTTCCGAATCATCTTCTTTGAACATTATTTTAGAGATTGACAGCGTTATAAATAACGCAATTCCGAAAAGCGACCAAATAAATTTCTTCAGAATTATTCAGGAAAGTCTGAATAACATTGTTAAACATTCGCAAGCTGACGAAGTTTTTTTGAGAATCAAAAAAGAAAATAACCTTATACTTTTGGAAATACGAGATAACGGAAAAGGAATCAAAAATTATGGAGTTTTTACCGGAACCGGCTTAACAAGCATGAAAGAAAGAGCCAAAATGCTAAACGCAGATTTAGAAATAACATCTAACGAAGGTGGTACAAAAGTGATAATGAAATATCAAACTAAAATGAATCAAGATGAACGAGAAAGAAACTAAAACAATATTAATTGCCGATGATCATCCGATGTTTCGTTCGGGTGTTCGACTTGAATTAGAAAAAAATGAAGGTTTTAAGATTATTGCCGAAGCCGGCAATGGAAAAGAAGCGTTGCTTTTTATTCGCCAAGTAAATCCGGATGTCGCAATTTTAGATTTTCAAATGCCATTAATGAATGGAATTGAAGTTGCCGAAGACTTAAAAAGCAGCAATCATCAAACGAAAATTATTCTTTTAACAATGCACAACGAACGAAAAATCTTTCTCAAAGCAATTGATGTTGGAATTGAAGGTTATGTGCTTAAAGAGGATGCTGTTTTGGATATTTTGTCAGCCGTGAAAAGTGTTGTTAATGGTGAAAGTTTTGTGAGCTCAAAATTAACCGGTATGTTGATTGAGAAAGCGAAAACCTCGAATAAAGACGAAAATATAGAAATGATAACAAGTTTGACATCAACAGAAAAGAAAATCTTAAAACTGATTTCAGAACTTAACTCCAATGATGAAATTGCTGATAAGTTGTTTGTATCAAAAAGGACTGTCGAAAATCAAAGAGTTATAATTTCCAAAAAGTTGAATCTCGAGGGCGCAAAAGAATTGCTTAAATTTTCTGCTAAATTCAGAGATTATTTATAAAAAAAATAACTTCAATATCCTACCAAAAGAACTTTCCTTACAAATCAAAAAAATGTGGGAAAACTCACATAAAATAGTGTAAAAACCAACTTTCCTAGTTGTTATCGGTTAAATAACTTTCATCAAAAAAAATGAAATTTTTAATCGCCGCAGATAATTCCGATTTAATCCAGTTTTTAATCTGTTTAATAAATCAGCAAAATGATGACTATTTATTGCTCGACCACACTTTTGAATTTAATCAATCAATAAGAAATTTTCAGCCCGATTGGATTTTAGTTGATTTAAGCCTGAGGGAAATAAATGGTTTTGAAATGGCGGAAACCATAAGGCGTGAAATCCCTCTATCAAAAATCTGTCTGCTTGCAGATTCTTACGACAAACGATTTCTAAAAAAAGCCAAACATATTGGAAGCGATGTTCTTATCTCAAAAGAAAATCTGTTCGATTTTTACAACATTCTAAATAATGTAATTACAAAATGAAAAAGTAAAAGGTAGTAATATGAAAGGATTATTCATCACAATAGCAGCAATCTTTATATTGATTTGCGATAATTCTCTTGCGGGAGATTACCACACTCCTTATGCAAAAGATTATAATTTGTATTTTAATGGAGCTTCGAGTAATTATGCAAATTTCGCTCAAGAACCAAGTTTGGGTTATTCAAATACAACAATAACAATTGAGGCGTGGATAAATACTTCAAACACCGCTTACACTTTTCAAGAAATATTTTCAAACAATCTGGATGGAAATTATAACACCAGCTATAACAATCTGCAATTCCGAACCGATATAAATGGGTATTTGGAGTTTGGAATGAACACCGGGACCTGGCAATCGGTTAAAACTACTCAACAAGTTACAACCGGGAAATGGGTTCATGTGGCAGTGGTTAAAAACGGTACTGGAACGAACAATGTTACTCTTTATATCAACGGTATTGCAAGTGGTACAGGCACAGTTAGTCAGGATTTTACACCGGATCAAATGTTCGTTGGCGCTTATCTACAGAATGGAGCAATTGTGGCAAATACATATTTTAACGGAAACATTGATGAAGTTAGAATTTGGAACATAGCCCGTACCCAAAACGCTATTGAATCTGATATGTACAAAGAGTTAGCTGGCACAGAAGCTGGACTTATTGCATATTATAAAATGAATGAGGGCAGCGGTACAACTTTATCGGATGCTTCTTCAAATGATTATACTCTAAATCTTTCGGGAAGTGATTGGCAATGGAAGATTTTCAGCAGTGGCGCGGGAACTGAAGAATCTCCATACTTAATTGCAAATTTAAGAGATTTGCAAATTCTTAGTCACAATGTTTCTGTCTGGGGCAGCTACTTTAAACAAACAGCCGACATAGATGCATCTGCTACATCAAATTGGTATTATGGATCTGATGTTTATTCTGTTTCAGAGGGATTATTAACAATCGGGCGCTTTTATAACACAGGAACATCGGATGAGCCATATTTTACAGGCACCTACGATGGACAGAATTTTGTAATCTCAAATATTTATATCGAAAGATATAATGATTATTACACAGGACTATTCGGAATTACTAAAGTCGCAACTATTAAGAATCTTGGAGTTGTCGATTGCGATGTTCGCGGGATGAATACTGTCGGAGGGCTTGTAGGAAAAGCTGCGGAAAGTACGCATATCAGTAATGCTTATGTAACCGGTAATGTAACAACGTCTAATTACAATGTTGGCGGGTTCATTGGATATAACGGTGATAGTGAATCTGATAATGGATGTACAGTATATAACTCTTATACAAATGCAACTGTAGTTGGAACTGAAACTTGCGGTGGTTTGATTGGTGTCAATTACGGGAGTTTGAAAAATGTTTATGCTTTAGGAACTGTACAGGGAATCAGATCAGGCGGCTTAATTTCGAGGAATACAGGTACTGTGGTTGATTCTTATGCAAGTGGTACGATTTCGGGTAATGAAGCAGGCGGATTTATCTATTCAAATACAGGCATTGTAAAATATTGTTATTCGCTGGTTGAAGTAAATTCATCGAGTGCCGGTGGATTTATGTATTCATCCAATACCTCGCTTACTTCCAACTACTGGCGGCAGGATGCGGGAAGTTTTAATAGCGGATTATTTGATTTGTTAAACACTAATGTCGGTAATATTACACCGGCATCAAATGTTAATATGAAAGTACATGGCACATACAGCGGTTGGAATTTTATCCGCGAATGGGGTGTTGACGGCAGCACAAATAATGGATATCCTTTCATTAAGCCTCTCCCGACAGATCCAACAAATAACGGAAGCAGTTATTTAATATCAAGCATGAGTGATTTGTACTGGCTTTCGCAAAGAACGGATGTTTGGGGTGAAAATTTTATATTAACCGCAAATATAGATGCTTCCGAAACTTCAAGCTATACTATTGAAGGCTTTGAACCAATTGGTAATGATTTTGCACTTATTCCCGCTTATTTTACAGGCAGTTTTAACGGGCAGAATTACACTATTTCTAATATATATATCAATCGACCAAACAACGATTATATCGGATTATTCGGTCGTGTTGACGGCGCATCATTAGAAAATATTCATATTGTTGCTTGTAATATTATAGGTAATCAATATGTTGGAGCGCTTGCAGGCAGAAATACAAGTAACTTAATCGTAAATAATGTTTCTTCATCCGGGACAGTAGAAGGAATCGGTACAAATTATTCCGGCGGACTTATTGGATACAATTCGAACAGCGATATTACCAATTCTTTTTCTACAGCGACAGTTGTAGGGATGCAATCTGTTGGTGGACTTTTAGGAGAAAATATTCAATCAGTCATAAGTGAATCTTTTGCAAAAGGGAATGTAAACGGAACAGTGAATGTTGGCGGATTGATCGGGTTTAATTCAACTTCAAGCAATATAAGTAAGTCGTATGCAACCGGCAATGTTAATGGCACAAGTCCGGTTGGCGGGTTGATTGGTTATAACACTTTAAACAGTGATATCAGCCTTTCTTATGCTTCGGGATCGGTTAGCGGTGTCGCTTATACAGGTGGATTTATTGGACAAAATTATGTTGTCAACGCAATAGATGCATGCGATATCTCCAATTGTTTCGCGACGGGAAATACCCATGCAACTACTTCATGGGTAGGCGGTTTTATTGGATATAATTCATACGGCACAATCAGTTATACCTATTCAACCGGTGAAGTAACAGGAAATGTTAATTATACAGGAGGTTTTATTGGGAGACTTACGAATGTAGGAACATTTATTTCCAATTTTTGGAGGCAAGATCCCGAAACATTTAATAGTGGATTAAATGACATTAAAAGTAACGGAGACCTTGCTAATATTACTGCTACTACAACAGCCAATATGAAAATTTATTCAACTTTTACCAATGCAGGGTGGGATCAAAGTAAATGGTCTATCAATAGTGGAATAAACGATGGTTATCCTTATTTATCATCAAATTATTCATTTATTATTTATGTGAAATCAGATGCGGTTGGCAGTAATAATGGATTAAACTGGGCAAACGCATATACTTCTTTGCAAGCTGCATTAAATGCTGCGACGAGTGGCAAACAGATTTGGGTAGCAGGCGGAACTTACAAGCCAAGTTCTGCATACGATTTAACCAATTCATCACGTTATTATCATTTTAGAATGCAAGCAGAGGTCGGTATTTACGGTGGTTTTGCCGGAACAGAAACTTCAATAAACGATAGGACAAATTTCGGTGTTGGAGGAGCTAACGAAACAATTCTTAGCGGAGATTTGAACGGAGACGATATTGTCACCGGAGGCGGAGCTGCTTTAAATATTTCAAATAATTCAGAAAACTGCTATCACGTAATTTACAATCCGGGAACATTAACTAATGCAAGCATATTGAAGGGGTTTACAATAAAAGGGGGAAATGCAAATGGGACAGATCCACATGATAAAGGCTCTGGTATTTTTAATGCTACAGCGTCTCCTTCAATTACATGTGTTACATTTACGGCAAACGGAGGAAAATATGGAGGCGGAATTTATAATTTGAATTCCTCTCCGATAGTAACAAATTGTCTGGTTTATGGAAACAAAACTCAAAACGGCGGTGGAATTGAGAATAAAACTTCTTCTCCAACATTTAATAACACTACTATCGCAATGAATGTAGCAACAGGTTTTGGTGGCGGGATGAATAACTATCTTAACTCTAATCCCACATTTAATAATTGCATTATCTGGGGAAATAATGCCGCAACCGGAGACCAAGTCTATGCATCGGCTGAGGGAACAACAACACTAAATTATTCTTGCTATTCCAACCAAAGCGGCGATGTTGTAATGAGTTCAGCAACTTTTTCAGCAGTAAATAATAATATCACCTCCGATCCATTATTTTTAAATGCCGTAAATTTAGATTTTAGAATAACAGGGAATTCACTTTGCACTGATGCCGGGAGTAATGATTATAATTCGGAAAGTTATGATTTACGCGGTTTTGGATTTTCAAGAAGATTAGATAAAACGACAGGTTTGGTTGGAACTATAGATATGGGAGCTTATGAATATAAAGTAGGAAGCGAACCGTTGCCTGTAGAACTAACTTCATTCACTGCAAATATAAACGCAAATAAAGTTGAATTAAACTGGCAAACCGCAACAGAAGTAAATAATTACGGATTTGAAATTGAGCGGTCAGTTATCAGCGGTCAGCTTTCAGATTGGGAATCAGTTGGTTTTGTGAATGGACACGGTAACAGCAATTCGGTAAAGGAATATTATTTTACCGATAAACCTAACGGCGGAACAAAATTTAAATACAGATTAAAACAAATTGACAATGACGGCAAATACGAATACAGCAAAGAAATAGAAGTTGATTTGGGAATACCACAGGAATTCTTATTAGCGCAGAATTATCCAAATCCGTTTAATCCGACAACAACAATAAAATATTCCGTTCCAGCTGTAGAGACGGGACATGCCCAGTCTTTACACCTGATAACATTAAAAGTATATGACATACTTGGAAACGAAGTCGCAACTTTGGTAAACGAGAATAAAAGTGCGGGTAATTACGAGGTAAAATTTAATGCAAGGAATCTTTCGAGCGGAGTATATATTTACAGAATACAAACATCAAGCGGATTTGTTTCAACGAAGAAATTAGTTCTGTTGAAGTAGTGAATTAAAAGAGTGTGTAAAACATTTTGTGTAAATGGCGATTTGTAGAATCATAAAAA
>CAYJPN010000039.1:0-44348 GCA_964372115.1 uncultured Ignavibacteriaceae bacterium | reverse complement strand
TTCTTTTCTATCTGTTTTTTCAGTTTGTGCCGCTTTTTAAGGGCTGACTATTTAAGTCGGTATTTTTAAATAAAACTTCACCTTTGCCAGTAAACTCAATGGTCTTATCAACATCATTTGTCTTTATTCGAATGATAGAATGGTCTGGTCTTGAAAGATAGCCTATAGTTGCTTCCAACCAATTTCTGTTTCCGTTGCTGAAGGTTTCAGAACCTAATCTTTCAGCATAAACCCATACAGAATCACCGTGTTGGTCTATATATCGTAAAGGATTATTTAATGCGTAATTATACGGGCTCCAGCCCGGGTACTTGTCCGCCAGCGGGTCAACACTAAGCCATCTGCTTATTCGGCTGTCATAATAACGTGCGCCAAAGTAATCATATCCGGTTTCAATGTCACGCTTGTCCCGACGAATCCAAGATGAAGTCGGCGGCCTGCCCCGACGAATCGCGGATGAAGTCAGAATCTTATATTGGCGCTTGTTTCTGACTGATTGCCCGTAATATTGAAGAAAGTCGATCAAACTCTATATAAGATATGACCCTATTCTCCTTCAAACATTTTTTAATTCCTTCCCAATCATCAGCTAAAGAACCGACCCCTAATTCCGGCTTTTCATTTCCGACATCCCATTCATCTGCACTAATCACCCAATAATCTAGGTCATCTAGTTCAATCTCAGATACTTGATCATCCTCGAGCTTTTTTAACACTAGATCAAATATAGTAGTTAGCTCTTCATGTTTAATATTTATATTCATAAGAAAATACCCATTTAATCTATTAGTTTATTTAATCTATCGGTTACTTTTTCCAATTCTTTTTGATGCTTTTTAATCGTCTCTTTAAGAACTTTAATTCGTCCATTTATTATTTTTTCTTTGACTTCCGGCTTTGCATTTTTAAGTGTTCCTTTATTATCACCTGCCTCAGGATTCTCCATATATTCTTTTAACTTTTGTTCATGTGTCTTAATTTGATCCTCGTGTGACTCTTTTGCACTTTCAAGTTGTTCTCTGGTTTGTGCACCCCCGCTACCAGCACCGCTAGTTTTTTGTTCCTCGGTAAACCAATTCTTAAGGTCGTTGTAAGCTTGTAATCCAGTTTTAAGCAGTGACGCTCCAACTTCCCATTGAGAAGGAATTTTCCCCGGGTTATTTTTTGCTGCATCTAAAATTGCAGCAGTTACTAGTATTCCAGTCCCAATCACCACAGCCGCCCCAGCAACGCTCACGGTTATAGGGTCACCAACAAATCTTCCATCCGGGTCAACAAACCTCAGCGGATTATTCATCGTATAATTATACGGGCTCCAGCCGGGGTACTTATCCGCCAGCGGGTCAACAGAGAGCCATCTGCCTATACGGCTGTCATAATAACGTGCGCCAAAATAATCATATCCGGTTTCAATGTCACGTTCTTTGCCGGTAAACTTATACAAATCATCCGGGTTTGAGGTATTTCCACTTCTGCCATCCATCACCATACCAAATGGGTAATAATCATCATAACCGGCAACTGTGCCGTCTTCCTTTACAGTCATCCTAATGCTCCCCAGATGATCTTTTACATAGTAATAATATTCTACATCCGTAATTTCTATCTGTAATGTCTTTATGGCACTTACATAGTTATCATTATCTACATATTTTAAGGCAACGGTATATGTTCCTCTTTGACTATAGCTATGCGAACATATAGAGCTTGTTGTTACATAATCGGCTGTAAATGTAACTCCATCGTAATTAAAATCCCATATCCATTTAGGTGTATAACCATAATTTTGAGTATCCGGGTCATAACTTGATGATGCATTAAATACTACGGTTCCGCCAACTTTCAACAGACTTAGTTGATAGTTTATTACAAAATTTGCTACCGGGTAAAACCCGGTGGCATGAATATAAGAACAACTTAACAAAAGGAATATAAATATTTTTTTCATTTTTTAGTATGCGTATAATATAAAATCTGGCTTTTCAAAAAATTTTTGAATCGATAATACTTTTTCATCAAGCATACTATATTTAACGTATATGTAATATTTGTTCATTTTGCTTTCAGGAACAAAAACATAGAGATGAATGATGCCAAATCTATCCACGCTGTATGAAGATATCATATTGATGTTTTTAGGTATAGCTGATTCAAATTGTATAACTTGCGGTTTAATTTTATGACTGTCTTTTTCAAAACTATAAGCTAAATAATGACTAGAATCTGAGTAAATCCTATTCATTAAGACAAGTTGATTGTTGAAAATTATATTTGAGTGAAAGTCAATAGTATGTGGAGATATTTTTAATTCACTTTTGGTAAATTTTTCTAATTTAAGAATATAACTTTCATCATATTTCATCACTAATATAGAATTATTGCCAATAAATCGAAGTACGTCAATAGCTATTTCTTTATTATTGTGGAAAAGTATTTCTGAATTAGATTTTTTTATTACATATAGTTCAAAGCCATTTGTAAAACATGCATATTCACCGGAAATTATAAACTGACTTATTTCAGTTTTGTAGTTAAAAAATAGATGGGGTTGGAGATCTTCTTGAAGTTTAATTTTATAAATGCCAGGGGAAGAAGTATCATTTACCTCGAAGTATACTTCATTTGTTAATTGATCATAATCTAAAACATTAAATACCCACCGATTAATTTTTCTAAAAGCAAAAGGATTCTCAATCATGTAATGTTTAGAAATATTTGAATAGAAGTGGAAGGTATTTATAAATATTGTATCCCTGTCCAAATAAACTTCACAAATTGAGCTATCGTGTAATTCCCAACTTGAAGTATCCGATTCAAACAATATTTTATTATCGTTTGTTACAACTCTAATTTTTCCCTCAGGAGTTTGATAAATTGTTTCGCCATGTATTGATGCAATTAAGACTAAAAACAAGAAAATTGATTTCATATTATCTCTCAACTTTTTTTGATTCTGTCCACATTAACTTATCTAACTCATCATCTGATAAATTAAGACGATTTTCCTCTTTCCAATATTCCTTTTTTGCTTTATTATCTTCACCAGTTGCAAATTCTGTACAAGCAGCTTTATCGGCATCAATTATATCATAATTTTCAAAGTACCATTTCAAGGTTTCTTCATCACCTGCATAAATAGCTTCTATTACATGAGCAATTTCATTTGTCATCATTCCAGTTGCGTTTTCATTTGGTAAAGGAAAAAACTCTTCTTGATGAGAAGAGTTAATAGTAGTTAAAGACATCTGCTCATAAGTTGCACCTGGATAATATGCTGTCTCAGTCTTCGCATAAAAATTTCCACCAGAAGACTTCTCTGTAAAAACCCAATTAACTTTATGATTGCCTAATATCGAATTGTGCCACTTCCGGTATGTAGAAGAATATCTATATGCATTCCTTAAATAAGCGGCTATTTTATCCGAAGGTTTAAATATATCAGCACCATCCGGATCGATAAAAATCATCGGGTTATTAATACAATAATTATACGGGCTCAAACCGGGGTACTTGTCTGCCAGCGGATCAACCGAGAGCCATCTGCCAATCCGGCTGTCATAATAACGTGCGCCGAAATAGTCATAATTTGTTTCTTCGTCTCTTTCTTTGCCGGTAAATTTATATATGCTGTTCGGGTTCGAATTGTTCATACTTCTGCCCGGCATTACCATTCCAAACGGGTAGTAGTCATCGTAACCGGCTACATTGCCGTCTTCATCCAGCGTCATTTTTGTTTTTCTCCCAAACAATAAATGAATTAAAAATATTAATTAAACTATTTCATCGTATCGGTGTGTAATCAAAAACTCAAATCCTCAGCATAACTTCTAAAACAGTTTCATTTCGTCCGCTTCAAAAATAGTGCAATTTCTTTTCCCCCAAAAGTAATATTTTGAGTCTTTGTAGTTTCACGATCTACCATGCAGGTTATTTTTAGTAGAGCAAAGAGTTATGAAGTTTTAATAACCGATCTTGAAGATGGCAGTAATATTACTTTGAGGCTTGGCGATCTTTATAAGTCGATTAAAATTATTGAAATTAATAAAACTGAATTGATTTATGAAGAAAATGATAAAGCCAACATAATTAGATTTTAACGAGGATTAAGAAATACATTTATCTAATAGTTATTTCATCAACGAAAAACGAGCCGTTGTAAATAAAATCACTGCCAAAACGGGAGAATATTTGCAGTTTGATTATCATTATCTTGGCTTTGAGAGGCGCTGAATGTTAAAACATTTCCCGCTATTTTTGCACGGCTTAAATACATCCCATGAGAAGTAGGCAGGCTTTTGTGGGCTAAAAGAAGACTTGAACAGATAAGGAATGCAAAAATATATCTGTACAAGCACTCAGGAAAATATATTTTGTTTTTGTTGCAGTCTTAGCCTTTTATTCTTCGGTCTATTTGCAGATATTGCCTAACCTTTACAAACTTTCCATCCTTCTTCCCCGGTTTCCAATTTGGCATTTCTGAAAGTACTTTGATTACCGCATTCTTCAACATTTGAGTTACAAATTTTATTTCTTTTATTTCTCCTACACACCCATTTTCGTCCACGATAAATGATACTATTACTAAATCATCAGAATAATATCTAGGGGGCAACTCTTCTTCAATTTTTTCATGTATATAATTGTATAAATCAGTGCTACTATTTTCAAACCGCGGAATTTCATCCACAAAAAGATACTCATAGGTGTTTTTAAATGTTTCTTCTTGAGCATATGAAGTATTTGTCACAAATGCTGTTATAAGAATTATAAATATTGATTTCATTTTCTTACCATGTTCTTTCTAGTTTCAGCCATGCGATTTATTATTTGATTTTTTAATTCAATATTATGTTCAATCCCTGATATTATGTAGTGATCTGAATTTTTTCCGACGGCCATAAAATAAGCATGCCCATATCCTTCGTGTGCAAATGTCTCAGCTCTGCCCATTTTACTTAAATTTTTATTGACAGCTATTTTAATATTTCCATTATATGATTCTTGCTTAGTAATAGTTTGACCAGTCCAACCTATTTCATTAGTACTTAAACTGTATGGACCTTTCTCCCATTGAGGATCTATTTCTATAGAGCCAAAGCTCTCTTCCTTTCCATTTATTACTATATTATTTGTAACTAAGACTTCAAAAATATCTCTACTATTAGCTAAAGCCAATAGAGCTGTATAATTTCCACCACCATCTTCAAATTTATTCAATAATTCGGAATTTAATAATCCATTGTCACCAAATTGAACAAATTTTCTTTCTTTTTCAGATAACGTATTTAGAATTGTTTCTCTTGCATCTGAAGAGCCAGCATAAACATCCATACCGTTTGGATCAATAAACCTCAACGGGTTATTCACACAATAATTATACGGGCTCCAGCCGGGGTACTTATCCGCCAGCGGGTCAACAGAGAGCCATCTGCCTATACGGCTGTCATAATAACGTGCGCCAAAATAATCATATCCGGTTTCAATGTCACGTTCTTTGCCGGTAAACTTATACAAATCATCCGGGTTTGAGGTATTTCCACTTCTGCCATCCATCACCATACCAAATGGGTAATAATCATCATAACCGGCAACTGTGCCGTCTTCCTTTACAGTCATCCTAATGCTCCCCAGATAAAATGAATCCAAACTCTTACGAATGGCATTTCAACCTCCATCTATGCGGCTAAAGCCAATAATTCACGCTGCAATATTCCACGGCGTAAACGCCGTGGCTATAATAAAATTAAAAATTGAATTTATATTTTACAAGATTTTTTATTGCCACAAGCTTCAGCTCGTGGATATATTTAAAAACAAACTTCGGCTTTAGCTAAACTATTTTTTTCGCTATAACGAAAAAGTTAATTCTTATTTTACAATTTCTGCCCACGGCGTAAATTTCGTAGCTATGTTACAATTAAAAATTGAATTTGTGTTTTTCAGATTTTCTATTGCCACAAGCTTCAGCTCGTGGGTATATTTAAAAACAAACTTCGGCTTTAGCTAAACTATTTTTTTCGCTATAACGAAAAAGTTAATTCTTATTTTACAATTTCTGCCCACGGCGTAAATTTCGTAGCTATGTTACAATTAAAAATTGAATTTGTGTTTTTCAGATTTTCTATTGCCACGAGCTTCAGCTCGTGGGTATATTTAAAAACAAACTTTGGCTTTAGCCACATTTATTGAATAATTTTATTCCCATATTTTTTCATAAGCGCTTCGTACTCTTCCTGATAACTTTTAACACGATGGTGTTCCTCCTGATTATTTATATACTCCCGTACTTTTTCTTTTTGAGATTCACTAACCGATACGGCGATATATTCTTCCTGCCATGCAAATTTTAAGGTACTCAGCTTATTCCTATTTACCCAATATGATGATTCTCCTTTAACCAGCATTGCAGTTTTACTAATCGATTGTTCTTTGCCTAATGATATTAAAAGATGAATATGATTTTCTACACAGTTAACGGAATCTATCCAAATTTCTTTTTTCTTTGCGTTCTCTAAGATATGAGCCAACAATTTATTTTTTAGATCGGGGCTAATTGTGTTTGCTCTTTCTTTGGTTGCCCAGATAAAATGAATCCAAACTCTTACGAATGGCATTTAATCCTCCATCTATGCGGCTAAAGCCAATAATTCACGCTGCAATATTCCACGGCGTAAACGCCGTGGCTATATTAAAATTAAAAATTGAATTTATATTTTACAAGATTTTTTATTGCCACGAGCTTCAGCTCGTGGGTTATATTTACAAACCGGTTTTGGCTTTAGCCACATTATTTTTCTTCTCTGTGCCGAAAACCAATCAATGTTTATTTTTGCGTCTCTGCGAGAAATTCCTCTCCCGCAAATACGCCATACCACAAAGCTCTACTGAAAATTATATCAATACTTAAAATGTTTTATCTGCTCACCTTTTACGCCTATTTGTGTCATTGCTTCTATTCCCAATTGGAGATGAAGTTTTGAATATTTTTCGGTTACAAGCATATCCGATTTTTCGGTTTTTATTCCTTCCGGCACCATCGGCATGTCGGAAACAAGAAGCAGCGCGCCGCGCGGTATTTCGTTTACATGCCCTACAATAAACAGCGTGGCAGTTTCCATATCAATACCAATTGTGTAAAGACTTTTTAAATATTTCTTAAATGTATTATCCCATTCCCACACTCTCCGGTTGGTTGTATAAATTACACCGGTTCTGTAATCCATACCTTTTTTTACCATAAGTTCGGATACAAATTTATGCAGTTTGAATGACGGCAGCGCGGGCACTTCCTGCGGCAGGTAATCGTTACTGGTACCCTCGCCGCGTATGGCGGCAATGGGTAAAATAAAATGTCCAAGTTCTGTTGAATGTTTTAAACCGCCGCATTTACCAAGAAACAAAACTCCTTTTGGTTTGCGCGCAACAAGCAGATCCATTATCGTGGCAGCGTTTGCACTTCCGATACCAAAATTTATTATTGTAAGTCCGGCAGCGTTTGTTGCTGTTTGCATCGGGCGCCCGACGCCTTTGATATCGCACTTAAATTGATCGGCAAAGCTGCTTACATAATTATGAAAATTTGTAAGCAGCATATAATCGCCAAGCTCATCTATGTTAGTGCCGGTATAACGGGGGAGCCAGTTTTTTGCTATTTCGAGTTTTGTTCTCATAATTAATCTAGCATCGAAATCATAGTTGATATTTCATCAACCATCTGGTCGGCGTTACCGGAAAAACCAACAGCAACAAATTTTATGTTCCCGTCTTTACCGATTATAAATTTTGTGGGTATGCCGCTTACTTTGTATTTGGTAATCACTTCGTTTTTTTCATCCATCAATACACGGAAAGTGTAATTATTTTGTTTTATAAAATTCTGTGCGTTTTCAAGTTTGTTATCAACACGTTCCCAAGTATTAACAAACAGGAATTTTACATTATCGTTATCGGCATATTTGTTTAAGGCTTTCTGCATCCCGGGGAACGATTGTTTACAGGGACCGCACCATGTTGCCCAGAAATCGAGGATAACTATTTTCCCTTTATAATCAGCAAGCGAAACAGTTTTGCCTTCGGTATCGGTTAAAATAAACTCCGGTGCGGGGTCGTTTTTCATTTGCTTCTTTAATTCCGCGGTCATTTTTTCTTTTGCTGTGTCACCAAGTACTTTTAAATACTCGTCAAAACCATTGTCGCTTTCTTTTTCCTGTACATAAGCTTTTTTTAGAAGCTCCTTCATTGCGTCGTTACCTTTCCCTTCTTTTATAGCGGATGATAAAATCTTCATCGCTTCATCTGCACTGCCCGTTTCAAGAAGTGTTTGTGCGTAAAGTTCATTTACATTTGCTTCTTCGTTTGATGTATATTCAACCGCGTCTTCAAGGGCTTCTTTCGCTTCTTCTTTGTTCCCTTCTTTATAAAGCACCTTGCCGAAGGCATAAAGATTTAAACCAAGTATATACTTTCTGTCTTTATCCCAATCGCTTTTGCTTTGGTAATTCGGTTGCTCATCCGTTGGGTTTTTCAATTCGCTTTTTGATTTTTCTACACCTAATTCTGTTATAACTTTTGCTGCGGCAAGATCAGGAGTTTCGGCGTCAAACATTTTGTCGGCAAGAGAATAAAATGTGTACGGCTGAATATCATTTTTGTGCGCGGTTATAAAATCTTTTGCTTTGTTAAACTCGCCGGCGTTACGCAACGCGTTTATGTACAACGTGTACACTGTGGAAAGCATTTTGCTTGAAGGAAAATTATCAACGAATGTTTTCAGAAGCTCTTCTTTTTTTGATAAGTCTTTTTCGTTATAAAGTTCGCCTATTTTTATGTTCGCAAGAAAGTCGCATTGCGGATATTTTTCTTCAAGCATTGCTTTATACTCATCAGCCTTTTCCTGATTTTTTACTACGGCATAACCGGTAAGTAGCTGTGTTAAGTCTTTTTCATTATCGCTGCTTGTTTTTGCAAATTCTTCAAGCGAAGCTGTAATTATAGAATCTTTTTGTTGAACACGCACCCGGTTAACAACAGGAAGATATGCGCCGAGAAATTCATTTTTTATTGTGGGGTTTGTTTTAAAGTCTTCTTCAAATAAATTAATTGCTTTTTCCATATCCCGGCTTAGATCGAGATAATAAACTCCCCAATTATTTATTGCGTTTGCCATACCCGCTTTATAACCGGACAAAACATTTCCGGTTTCGTCGTAAAGCCCGACAAAGTAACCGGCGCCTTCGTTGTTTACAACAGTCTCGCCGTTAATAAACTTAACAGCAACACCAAAACTTTTTTCGTCAGGGGTAAAATCAGCCCTCCATTTACCTTCTTCATTTTTCATTTCAAACGATTGTGTTGAGATGAGATCAGTTGCGAATGAATAAACATACATAGTAACTTTTTCCATGTCAGAAAGGTCTGTTCCGGCGGCATCAAACGTTACTGTTATAGTTTCGCCCTGTTTCGGTTTTTCGGGTTTAAATGAAAAATTGTCGGCATATGCTGCAGATGTGAATATTGAAAGTAGTACAAATAATATTGGCGCAGATTTTTTTAACAGTAACATAAGATTTCTCCAAATTAGATTTTAACTTTTGGCGCAAAATATAGAGATAAATAATAATAAAATCAGTAAAATATTTTTACTGTTAGGCCGTGTAAAATCAAATAACACCATTTTAGCACAATAAATTTATCAGAAACTGTATTGAGAATAGATTTTTTAGTCAAGATTTAAATCTTGCCGATTGATCGCTTCAGCCTTCGTTTACTTTTAACCCGGTCAGGCTTCACAATAACGGACAATATTTTTCAATTATATGGAAACTCCCCTTCTCCGAAAAGTTTCATCTGTTTTATTATTTTGGCATGAACGGGCTTGGCGGGCTTTCGTACAAGTTTAATGATAGTTCATACATTTCGGTCGGCGGTGGATTAAGAGCTAAAAATCTTGAACCACTTGATGAATCGCTCTGTAAAAAAAAACTATCAGTATGACCTGGAACGCCGGTATTTTTTATGATGTTAATAACTCGTTAATGACTTCGCTGTTCTTCAGCGGTTTGACAAGTTACAAAGTTAATTTGGATATTTATCCCGGCGTATTAAAGATCGGTAATTTTTCTCCCGGATTATGGATGGTCGTTCAAGACAGGGGAAAACTCTTGTTTGGAATAACTACAACCTGGCTACCAGGGGCTGCCGCGGGTTTATAGTTTATAAAAGAAGACTTATATTAAGTCCGAAGTTTTTTCTACTTCTTAAAATGGAGTTACTTAATGAAAAAAATTAATCGCCGCAGATTTATCCAAAACTCATCTTTAATAGGTGCTTCTTTATTGGCATTCGGCTCATCATCAATTTACCCCTTTAGCATGCGCTCGCGTGGTTATGATATCCTAATAAAAAACACAAACATAATTGATGGAACAGGAACAACAGCATACAAAGGTAGCGTTGGAATAAAAGACGGAAAAATTATTGCAGTCGGAAATTTGAATGATGTTGATGCCGCGTACACAATCGACGGCGGCGGTTTATATACCTCCCCCGGCTTTATTGATATACATTCCCACACCGACACCGACCTTATATTTAACCCGAAAGCCGAAAGTAAAATTAGGCAGGGTGTTACAACGGAAGTTTGCGGGCAGGATGGTGAAAGTTACGGTCCAGCCGAAGGGGCAGGACTTGAAACAGCAAAAAGAGTTTTTAAAGAACAAACGGGTGATGAACTGAATTTTTATACACTCGGCGGATTTCTTGATTACATGTCGTCAAAAAAGTTTTCGGTTAATCTTGCAAGCATGGTAGGATTGGGAACCTTGCGCGAAATGGTTATTGGTTATGACGACCGCCCTGCAACACGTGAGGAAATAAAAAGAATGGTTGAGCTTGTAAATCAATCAATTGAAGAAGGGGCGATTGGTGTTTCAACCGGTTTGGAATATACGCCGGGTAGTTTTGCTTCAACTGAAGAGTTGATTGAGTTGTGCAAAGCCGCTCCATTAAAACACCGGCTGTATTCAACACACATGCGCAACGAAGATAACACAGTTGTTGAAGCTGTAAAAGAAGCAATCAGAATTGCAAAAGAATCGGAAGGAAGATTATTAATTTCTCATCTGAAAGTTTCAGGTAAAACAAATTGGTACAAAGCAGACGAGGTTCTTCAATTAATCGATAACGCAGCCAATGATGGACTTGAAGTCCATGCCGACAGATATACATACGTTGCGTATCATACAAATTTATCTTCCCTCTTTCCTTTGTGGTCGCGAGATGGCGGTAGTGAAAAATTTTTAGCGCGGTTAAAAGATAGTTCATTAAAAAATGATATTAGAAATTACGCCGAGAAGAAAGTTAACAATCTTGATGGTGAATGGAACGGGGTTTTAATTTCAAGCATCGGCAAAAACGAATACAAGTTTTATCAGGGAAAAACAATTCATCAAATTGCCGAAGAACAGGGCGTAGATAAATTTGATGCGGCAGTAAATGTTCTGCTTCAATCTGAAAATGATGTTATGATGATGGGCTTCGGTATGGAAGAAAAATCGACCGAAAAAATACTCGCGCACCCGCTCGTGATGATCGCCTCCGATGCGGGCTCGCACGCGCCATACCCGCCAATGAATAAAAGTATCGCCCACCCACGCGGTTACGGAACATTCCCCCGCGCTATTGCAAAATATGTGCGCGAAAGAAATATTTGTTCGCTTGAGGAAATGATAAAAAAAATGACTTCGATGCCCGCAGATAAATTACGCCTAAACGACAGAGGAAGAATAAGTAAAGGTTTAAATGCTGATATTGTGCTTTTCGATTATAACAAGATTCAGGATAAAGCCTCCTTTACGGAGCCGCATCAATTTCCTGAAGGAATTCCCTTTGTTATCGTAAATGGAAAGTTAGTAATTGAAAATGGTGAGCACACAGGCAAGATGCCAGGCAAGGTTATTTACTGATAGTTTTTTCCGGAGAAAACAAAGAAAGATAAAATTTGAAACTGTGGTTTTATCTTGGAGTGTATTTAAAATAAAAAAGGCTGCCGAAGCAGCCTAAATTTTTTACTTGGTATGAGCTATCCAATTTCCTGTTATTGCATAAATTCTACTCGCTCCCCATGTGTTTATTTTAATTGTAAAACCATCACGAGAAATAGATTTTGCATCTACAGAATAACGCATGTTCTCCGCTTTGTCTGCATCTATTGCAACTACAGAAAGAACGATATCAGGTTTAGTCTCAAAAGGAACTAAGAAAGTAACATCAATAGAGACTGATCTATCGCCGGTGTTCTTATCGAGAGTATACCCCGGTGTATCCGCATTAGCAGAAAATTTTCCGCTTTGAACTGCAACCTGAGCATACGCTGTAGCAAACATACCGAATATTAAAAATAGAGCTGCTACTGTTAAGAATTTTTTCATATATTTTCCCTTTCCAAAAGTTTATAAATTTAGGTTAACACTCAAAATATAAGACCTTTAGTTTAGTATTTCAATCAATATTATCATTATTTGTAAATATTTTTTCAGTCAACTTAAATGGGGCTTGACATTAAAGTTAAGCGCGCTTAACTTATGACAAATAAAACAAAAAATATTAGCGAATGACCAACAGATCAAAAGAAGATTATTTAAGCATAATCTTTAAGCATAAAGATGAAAATGGGCAGATTAAACCAACCCTAATTGCCGAGATGATGAACATCTCCGGGGCGGCTGTTACCGATATGCTAAAAAAATTGTCAAGAGATGGTAATATAAAATATGAGCGCTATAAGGGAATTAACCTTACTGAAAAAGGGGAGGTTTACGCCCGTAATATTGTGCGGAGACACAGAATTTGGGAGGTATTTCTTCATGAGGTCGTCGGTCTGCCGTGGGAAAAAATACACGATGAAGCGCACAAACTTGAACATTCATCTTCGGATGAACTAATTGATAGATTGGAAGTTATATTAAATTTTCCCGAATACGACCCGCATGGCGATCCGATACCATCCAAAAATGGTTTAATGCCTAAGTTACGCGAACATGTTCCGCTTGCCTGGCTTAATGCAGGGGACAAATGTTCGGTAATAAGAGTAAATGACTTTCATACCGAATTTTTGAATTACATCAGTGAAATAGGAATAAAATTGCACGAAGAAATATTAGTTGAAGAAGTGCGGGCTTTTGATAAATCATTAAAAATAAAAATTAACGGAAGCTCGTTTGATATTAGTGAAAAATTAGCTGAAAACGTTTTTGTGGAAATTGTTAAAAAATAAAAATTATGGAAATCTATTTAATTGTAATTGTAATTGGTCTTTTTCTTTTATTCTTTACACCCAAAATCGGGTTAATGGCAAAAAGAAAAAACTCAAAAAATTTAAGTGGGCGAATATATGTTGAAGATGCTTTAAAACATCTATACGACTGTGAGGATAAAGAGATAAACTGCACTATTAAAAGTATAGCTGAAAGTTTAAACATCTCACGTGATATTGCGGCTAAAGTTGCTGAAAATATCGAATCTATGAGTCTGGGAATATACGGCGAATATTTGCAGCTAACCCCGGAGGGACGATCCTATGCGCTTCGGGTAATTAGAACACATCGTTTATGGGAAAGATACCTCGCGGATAAAACCAGCATTCCCGAACAAGAATGGCATCTTAACGCAGAGTTAAAAGAGCATGATATTTCAATTGAAGAAGCCGAAGCGCTCGCAGCAAAACTCGGCAACCCTGTCTACGACCCGCATGGCGACCCGATACCAACTGCGAGCGGTGAACTGCCGGAGAAAAAATGGCAATCAATTTCATCCTTAAAAGGAGGCGAAGCTGCGCGAATTGTCCATCTTGAGGATGAGCCGGCTACCATTTACTCTCAATTAATTGCAGAAGGTTTATACCCCGGAATGCATGTAAAAATGTTGGACGTAACCGGGGTTAGAGTAAAATTTGAAGCTAACGGTGAAGAAGTAATTCTTGCGCCGTTGTTTGCAAATAATATTTCGGTTGCGCCTCTTTCAAAATTCGACCGTGTGCCTGAAAAGTATAAAACTCTGCTTGAGCTGAAACAGGGAGATGAAGCCGAAGTAATCGGACTTTCAAAAGCATGCAGGGGAACGCAGCGGAGAAGATTAATGGATCTTGGCGTTGTGCCTGGCTCAAAAATATCCAACGAATTTATGAGCACCTGGGGCGACCCGATAGCGTATAAAATTCGCGGTGCAACTATTGGCTTGAGAAAAAAACAAGCGCGGCAGATTTTTATAAAACCAAAATCTAAAACAGAAACAACAAAATTATGAGTGACACAAAAGGATGTGAAAGCTGTCCGGCATATAAACCCGGCAATTTGATAAAACAAGGAATAAATATGTCCGAGTTTGATTTTGTAGTCGCGCTTGCCGGCAACCCGAATACAGGAAAGAGTACAGTATTTAATAATTTAACAGGTCTAAGACAACATACCGGCAACTGGCCCGGTAAAACCGTCGCGCGCGCCGAAGGCGCTTTTTCATTCAGCGGCAAAAAATTTAAATTAGTAGACCTGCCGGGAACCTATTCGCTGCTTTCCACAAGTCAGGACGAAGAGATTGCCCGCGATTTTATTTTATTCGGCAAACCCGATGTTACAATTGTTGTTGTAGATGCAACAATGCTCGAACGAAATTTAAACCTTGTGCTTCAGGTTTTGGAAATTACCGATAAAGCCGTTTTGTGTGTAAACCTAATTGATGAAGCGGAAAGAAAAAACATCAAAGTTGATGACAGAAGTCTTTCGCGCGAACTCGGAATACCGGTAGTGCTTGCAGCGGCACGTCAAAACAAGGGTATGCCGGAGCTGCTGAACGCAGTATTCGAAGTAGCCTCAGGAAAATATAAATGTAACCCTCACCGCATTAGCAGCGAAACACACGAATTAAAACGCGCAGTTGAAAAGTTGACGACAAAAATATTGGGCCAATATCCCCGCCTTCCGAACGCAAGATGGGTTGCGCTGCGTCTGCTCGACGGTGATCAGCGGATGATTGATGCGGTAAAAAACGGCGAGTTGAATGAATTATATCAACCGGTTTCGGAAGAGTCAAACCAGGTTATGGAAAAATGACAATGAATGAAACAAAAAACTCAAACGATATTTTAAACCTTGCTGACGAACTACGCTGGGAAATCGGTGAAGATTTTCACGACTCGTTAGCGGAATCAATTTATGCCGATGCGGCAAAAATAGCCGCTGTTACCATAGAGTACGATAACAAAAAAGCGGCTTATAATTTTGATAGAGCATTCGACCGGGTTGTAACAAGTCCATGGCTTGGTTTTCCCATAATGTTTGTGCTGCTCGCGGTAGTTTTCTGGGTAACAATTGAAGGGTCAAATATCCCGTCGGGTTATCTCGCTTCAATTCTGGTAGATGATTTTCATCCTGCATTAAAACACTTTGCGGATTCGGTTGGGGTACCCTGGTGGATAAGCGGTTCGCTGATTGACGGTGCGTACCTCGCTATGGCGTGGGTTATCTCGGTAATGCTTCCGCCAATGGCAATATTTTTTCCGATATTTACTTTGCTTGAAGATTTCGGCTACCTGCCGAGAGTAGCGTTCAATATGGATAATCTTTACAGAAAAGTCGGCGCGCATGGCAAACAGGCTTTAACAATGAGCATGGGTTTCGGCTGCAATGCGGCTGGTGTTGTTGCTACAAGAATTATCGACAGCCCGCGTGAAAGAATAATTGCAATTATTACAAATAATTTTTCTCTCTGTAACGGCAGGTGGCCGACTCAAATTTTAATTGCAACAATTTTTATTGGCGCGGTAGCTCCGCCGCATCTTGCCGGAATTGTTTCTGCCGGCGCTGTTGTTGCCGTGGCTTTACTTGGCATATCATTAAGTTTATTTGTGTCGTGGCTTTTATCACGGACAGTTTTAAAGGGGGAAGCCTCTGCGTTTAGTCTTGAACTGCCGCCTTACAGACCGCCAAGAATTTGGCAGACACTTTATACCTCATTAATCGACAGAACATTATTTGTTCTTTGGCGGGCAATTGTATTTGCTCTCCCGGCGGGTATCGTTATATGGCTTGTGGCAAATGTGCACATTGGTAACGCTACTGTTGCCGAAATATTTATTAACTGGTCAAATCCATTCGGTTTATTGCTCGGACTTAACGGCGTTATACTGCTTGCGTATATTATTGCAATCCCTGCAAATGAAATTGTAATTCCCACAGTACTGATGCTGACAATTCTTATTTCGGGTATAAGCGGCATTGGCGGCGGTAGCGGAGTTATGTTTGAACTTGATTCTGTTGAAGCGACCGCAAACATACTCCACGCAGGCGGCTGGACGATGCTTACCGGTATAAGTATAATGTTGTTTTCTTTGCTGCACAATCCATGCTCAACAACTATTTATACAATTTATAAAGAAACCGGAAGCATTAAATGGACAGTGGTTTCAACTCTGCTGCCGATTTTTATGGGGTTTGTTGCTTGTTTTGCCCTTGCGCAATTGTGGTATTTGTTTGCACAATAAAATTGCAGTTTAAAAACCATGACTGTAATAATAACTAAAAACCATTTCTGCGAGAAGGATTGTATGAGTGAATGTTTGCATGATTTATCTTGAATTGTGAGATAGAACCACAACTAAATTCAATTTGATTTTATTAGCTGAAGTAACAACTTTACAACAAAATATTGATGATTAACGAAAAGAGAGTGCGATTATTACAGACGAGTAAGGGCGGCAGGGGACCGGTGGTTTATTGGATGAGCCGCGACCAGCGGGCTTATGATAATTGGGCTTTGTTGTTCGCTCAGGAAAAAGCAAAGGAATTAAATACACCCGTTGTTGTTGTATTTAACCTTGTTCCGGAATTCCTCGGCGCAACAATCCGTCAATACATGTTTATGTTAAGCGGACTAAAAGAAACCGAAACACATTTAAACGAATTAAACATCCCCCTTATTATTACGGTTGGTAATCCATCAATTGAATTGCCCGCAATTCTTAATAAACTGCATGCTTCTGTTTTAGTAAGCGATTTTGATCCGCTGAAAATTAAACGCGGCTGGAAAAGAGATGTTGTAAAACAAATAAACATTCCTTTTTTTGAAGTTGATACTCATAATATTGTCCCGTGTTTTTTTGTTTCGCAAAAAGAAGAATACGCGGCGTACACCTTTCGCCCGAAAATAAAAAAACACATAGAAGTATTTTTAACATCATTCCCCGAACCGCAAAAACAAAAAAAAATTGAAGCGTTTTCATTTGATAAAATAAATTGGGATAACATTTTTAATAAATTAAATGTAGATATGTCGGTAAAAGAAGTTGATTGGCTGCTACCGGGCGCAACGCCGGCACACAATGAACTGCAAAATTTTATTACGAATAAATTAGATGATTACGCTGAAAACAGGAACGATCCGAATAAAGACGCGCAGTCTAATCTTTCGCCTTTTCTTCACTTCGGACAAATATCAGCGCAGCGTGTTGCGCTGGAAATACAAAATGCCGGGGCAAATCAAGCATCGATAGACGCATTTCTTGAAGAGCTGATTGTCCGCCGTGAATTAGCCGATAATTTTTGTTGCTTCAATAAAAACTATGATTCGTTTGATGGCTTTAAGGATTGGGGAAAAAACACTCTATTAAAACACACCTATAATAAACGCGAGTATATTTATAATCTTGAAGAATTTGAAAACGCAAAAACTCACGAAGACCTATGGAACGCGGCACAAACAGAGTTAGTTAAAACCGGGAAACTTCATGGATATATGAGGATGTACTGGGCAAAAAAAATTCTTGAGTGGTCTGAAACTCCGAAACAAGCTTTGCAAACAGCGATTTGCCTGAATGATAAATATGAACTTGACGGACGCGACCCGAATGGTTATGCCGGTTGCGCCTGGTCAATCGGCGGTGTTCACGACCGCGCTTGGGCTGCACGACCGGTATTCGGACAAATACGTTACATGAATTATAACGGCGCAAAAAGGAAATTTGATACCATGGCTTATATCAAAAAACAATTAAACAATACGGACAGATAACAATTACTCATCTAATTTTGATTATTCAAAAATATTATTCTAAGAATGTGTAAATCAATATAGGTTACATCTTCCCCCAATTTATCTTTTATAATTGTTAATGAAGATATACCCTCAATTTTAAATTCATTTAAAATATTTTTTTGCAATTCGTCCTTCAATTTTATTTCTCTTTGCAGATACTCCGGTTTCAACTTCTCCCCTTTTTGTACATAATCGTAAAGATGTTTTATAATGGTCTCCCTTTTTACACCCATCGTTTCTGCAAGCTCGGAAATGGAAGAGTTATTATTAAATGCACGTCCAACTTCAATGTATCTTTTGTTTTCCGGTCTTTTTATTTTTGCCGCCGGTCTTATTGAAGTAATGTTTGTGCGATCCGAATACCTTTTTATAATTGAAAGAAAAATAGCGCCGTAACTTTTTATTTTTTTCTCCCCGATGCCGCTTATTTTGAAAAGCTGCGTTTCATTTTGAGGAAATTCTTTTGCCATCTCTATCAATGTGCGGTCTGAAAAAATAACATACGGCGGGACGTTTCTTGCCTCGGCAATTTGCCGCCGTTTTTGTCTTAGCATTTCAAATAACTCTTCGTCATAATCTTCTTTAACCATCAATCTTTTTGTTGATGAACGGGCTTTTTCCTGTACTCTGCCGAATACTTTTTCATCATTAAATAAAACATTAAGCGCCGCCGGAGTAAGTTTTAAGCTGCCGAATTCAATATCGCGGGTTAAATAATTTTTGTTTAACAATTGTGTCGTTATTTGTTTCCATTGAACCTTTGTATACTCTTTACCAACACCGTACACCGACAATTTTTGGTGCCCGTTCCGCAATATCTTTTCACTTTCCGAACCGAAAAGAACATCTATTATATACCCCGCGCCGAATATTTCGCCGGTGCGTTTAACAGCCGAAAAAAACTTTTGCGCGGCAACCGTTATATCTTCACTTTTTTTTGCTTCGGCTAAACAGTTATCGCACATTCCGCAGTTAGGGTGTGTGTACTGCTCGCCGAAGTATGTTATCAACGGTTTTCTTCTGCAGTCATCAAACTCCGCGTACCGAACTATTGCCTCCAAATGTACCTTAGCCGAGAGTCTTTCGGTATCATCTTCTTTCTGGTTGATAAAATAATTTATCTTCGCAGTATCGGAATTGCTGAAAAGTAAAAGACAATCGGCTCTAACGCCGTCGCGCCCCGATCTCCCGATTTCCTGGTAATACGATTCCAAATTTTTCGGTAAATCATAATGTATAACAAACCGAACATTCGATTTGTTTATGCCCATACCGAACGCAATGGTTGCGATTATAATATCCATTTTATCATTGGAAAATAAATCCTGGTTTGCGGCTCTTTCGCCGTCGGCAAGCCCCGCATGATATGGTTTTGTAGAAAATCCCAAACGCGATAAATCTTCGTGCAGCTCATCAACCTGTCTGCGCGAAAAACAATAAATAATACCCGATTGATTTTTGTGCTCTTGTAAAAATTCAACTGTTTGTGTAAACGGGTCTATTTTAGGAACAACCTGCAGGAAGAGATTTTTCCGGTCGAAACTTGCGACAAACTTATTTGCGTTAACAAGGTTCAAATTTTTTATAATGTCGTCCTGCACACGCGGTGTAGCAGTTGCGGTTAACGCCACACAAACCGCTCCGCTGAATTTTTCCCTAAAAGTTCCAAGCTGCCTGTATTCTTTTCTAAAATCGTGTCCCCATTCCGAAATACAATGCGCTTCATCTACGGTTATGCAATCGAGTTGTACTGCTCTAAGCAGCCATTGAATATCTTCTTTGAACAATGATTCCGGCGCAAGATAAAGGAGTTTTGCTTTATTTGATTTAACTTTATTAAAATTGTAGGCATACTCTTCAGGCAGAAGCGAACTGTTTAACACTACCGCCTCCACGCCAAGCTGCCTTAATTGTTCAACCTGATCTTTCATCAAAGAAATAAGAGGGGATATTACAATTGTAAGTCCGTTAAACACTAACGCGGGTATTTGATAACATAACGATTTACCCCCGCCGGTAGGCATAATAACGAGAGTATCTTTTTTTGCGAGGATTTTTTCAATTACTTCTTCCTGCAGCGGTCTAAAGGAATCGTACCCGAAAATGATTTTTAGTTTTTCTTTTACTTCTTTCATCTTTACATTTTTTTTCTTCGAATGCAATTTAACCTTTTAATAAAAACAATTCACGTATATGCTATTTATTTAATTATTTTTTATAAAACACCCGCGCCTGTGAAACACGTTTGTTTATGAAAGAACCTCGGAGTCTTAATATTTTTTCAAAACATTTATAATAGGGAGTTTTTCTTATTAGTTAATTCGGATTTACGCAAATGGATATTATGATCTTCTTAAATCGGCTTGAAATAAAAAAGCGGTTCTAAGTGAACCGCTTTTAATAATTTCAAATATCTACGTTTTATTTGATTAATGTCATCTTCTTAGAAGCTTTATAATCGCCGCTTGTTATTTCGTAAATGTAAAGACCACTGGCAAGATTACTTGCATCAAACATAACTTCGTAACGATCTTTTGTTTTGAAATTATTAACGAGTGTTTTTACTTCTCTGCCAAGGATGTCGTAAATTTTTAATGTTACCATTCCATCCTTCGGTATTGCGTAGCGAATGGTTGTGGATGGATTAAAAGGATTTGGATAATTTTGGGATAAATCGTATTCGGTTACGTTAATGTTTTCGCCGAGTCCAATTTCCTGTCTTACAGCCTTAGGCATTATTGAGGATGCATCAATAAGATTGGCGACAGAATATGTGCAGCCGATATTATCTTCGATAGACAATACAAGTTTTACTGTTCTGTTACCAATACCCGATGTATTGACCGAATACTGGATACTGTTATATGGAAGTTTATTTTCATTATTATAAGTAACGTCATCAAACACCGATATTAGCTGGTTGGTTTCTGCGTCAATCAATTTTACTTTAAAGTTAACATTGCCGTCATTACCGAAAACTGATGGGGCGTTTTCGGTAAGCCCGTATTGAACACTGTAAAGGAAGGTTGAATTATTGTTCAATTCAAACGGTTCGGTTTCAAGATAAGCAAGAATATCTTCATTAGAGTTAAACAACGTTTGTTCGTTAATCTCCTTAAATTGTATTGTTGTGTTGTCTACCGAAACATCGCCTATAGTGTAGTAAAAATGGGCGGTATCTTTTGTTACAACCCCCTCGCGTCCGCAGAACACATACCCCCCGGCATTTTCTTTGTTTGCCTGGTAGTAGCTTGCAAGATTGTTAGACATTGTAAAATTATAAGGAAGAGCGGTGTTATTAAACATCATTGCATACGTGTTGCTTGTTGTGCTGCCGCTTGCAACATGGACCTGGTTGCCGCTTGCGCTTAATGATTTCACCGGGTTAAACGCGGTATAATTTGAAACCATTGAGGTTCCGCCGCTTCCGCTCCACACTATGTAATAGTTGTTGTCGCCGGTGCTTTGTACCGAAGCAGAAGTAACAGCCGAACCGAAATACCAGAAATTATAATCGTTGTTTATTCCTCTAAATACTGTCTTCTTTGTGGGTGGCGCAATTGTAATTTTATTTAGCTCTCCTTCACCACCACCAGATTCGTTTCTTTCACCTACCCATGCTATTCTTGCAAGGTCGTCATTTAATATCGCAAGCGTGGGCATATAATTTTTTGTGTAGCCGCTATAGGTGGATAGGTTTTTATAATTTGAATTATCCTGAGACGATACTCTTTGCACTAAGGTTTGCCCACTTGGATTTAACTGGCAATAATAAACAGAAGTTTGATTCTGGCTCCATGAAAAGTGGAACAATGGTGGCGAAGATGGAGTCGGATTTTTATAAATCGATACTGTAGGATTTGAAGAGTTTTCATCAGAGCCGATAATATAACCACCAGAATAAAGAGTAAGAGAATTAGCAGCTAATGTAAAGTATTTATATACCAATCCTTCAGAAGGGCCCCATTCACCATCATAATAACCATGCCACGCAGCTAAAGCATAACTATTATTCGCCCATACCACAACCGGTTCCAGGTTCATTTGATATCCTAAATATTCGGTTGCCAATGTTGTTTCTAAAACTTCAGTATTATATATATCTGAATCATATCTAAATGTTGCCAACTTTATGTCGCTGCCGGCACTTCCCGCATTCTCCTGCCACACAATTACAACCATATCATCTCTTAAATCTATTGACGGGTTTTTCCCTTCACCGTTTCCCAAACGCTTTCCTCCGTTTTTAACTTCCCAAACTTGTGTGTTAGGATTCCTTGCTTCATACCAAACATAACCCATACTCTCGTAAACACGATGCATAAAACCATCCGAGGTTATTACAAATTTTCGTTGATCGTTATTGTTATACCCTGTTGAATTGTTGGAATGAAATGGGTATTTATATAATGCATTATATGTTTCATTATCCGTGGGAGATATTGTTCTTGTATTGGGTTGTGTTATATCATCCGTCCACCCGGCAAAGTTGTAGGTTTTACCATTTAGTGTTTGCTGTGATGGTGCTGTTATCTGCCCGGTGTTTTGTTCTACTATCCAGAAAGTGGGACCTGGAAAATTTCCATTAAACTCGCTTAAATATGTTTGATCTATTTTACAATTTATGCGTAATTGAGATTGATATAGGGTGCCATCATCATCTGCTGGGATCTGGAAATAGTAAGATTGGTCATTCGATGCAAATTCAAAATTCCTTGTCCAGTCACTTTGGGGATTATTACCATTATACCAGATCATCTGGTGATTCTGATTATCCGTTTGTGGAGAAATCGCTGTCAAAGTTAGGTTAGTTAAAGATTGTCTTGTAATACTCTTTGGTGCAACTTGATTACCTGTAAAATCACTTATTCCAACGTAACCATTAGTGTTATTGCCGGTATTGTCGATAAAGTTATTATCAACAGTTAAAGTTACAATATTTCCTAAATTAAGCGCATTCCAAAATGTATCGTACGTAAATGTTGTCCCACCATTATAACCATCAGCACATTTTCCTGTTGTATGTACACCTATGGCATATCCCGTTGACTCTTCTATTATTGGACTGCCTGAGCAACCATTTTTAGAATCAATATCATATTTAATAAAGTTTTGACTATAACTTATAAAATTACCAAACGATGTTTGTTGCACATGGTTATTTGAACCGTCGGCAGCTCCATAACCAATCAATCTATAATAACTATTCGAAGTCCCATAGGACTTCTTTAATAAAAAATATTCACCCTGGGCTTGATAAGGAGTAAGACCTGTAATTGAATTAGGGAGGACAGAAAAAACCATCCAATCTTTCCCCTCTTCGTTATGGTTACTGTAATATTCATATTCGCAACTACTAATATCAATCATGTACCGGTCCCCTTCATCAGAATATTGAACTTCTCCGTTACTTAACGATAGTTTAACATTAAATTCAATCCAATCCCCTTGATGTAAATACTGATGTACATGGCCAGCTGTTATTATTCTTCCATCGGGGATTAAAAAACCGGTTGCAGGAGGAGTACCTCCTGTGAAAATTATTCTCCCCACAGCCTTGTAATTTGAGGGTACCCGATCATCTGTACCACAAATGGTTTCAAGGTTATCTTGTGAAAAAATGTATTTAGTGAAAATCAAAAAAAAGAAAAATAAACCAAATCGTAAATTGTTCATTGTGACTCCATTTTTTATTATTTTTAAAAATAGAATAGCCGAATCTCTTTAATGAGATAATAAGGTTGCAAGCCTGAAGTGCTATTCATTCAAGAGAGATGATGCGCCAACATCATCTCTCAATTTATTTAATTGTTTTTAATTGCAATACCTCCTCTACTCCAGTTTGCCATGATATACTAAACTCAATCCCGTAGGCGGCTCGTAAGTTACAAAGAATACTTCTTTATCGAATAAAGCAGTTCCAGAAATTTGAGTCCATGGTTTTTCTTCCCCATGAGTAAAATGAAATAGGTATTGGGTGTCAGTACCATTGTAATGGACTAAACCATCCGTCATTAGCAAAAAAATATCTTTTGAGCTTTTTCCCCATATTCGCTGGTAAAAATTTGGATTATCTACATTTAATAATGTTATGAATTTGTCACTTTTGCGTTTTACAATTGAATTACCCAGGACAAAATATACTTCACCATTAATAAGACTTATATCTGCTTGCAAACCTTTAGTCCAAATGTTTCCGTACAGTTTAATATATTCTCCATTATTATATTCATAAATTTTCGTACTATCTGGGAAATTATAACCATTAACTTGTAAATAGATTTTATTATCTGAAATATTTCTATAAACATGTGTAACAATGCCAGATAGTTGAGAGGTATTTAGTGGATACCATATTCCATTATTATATAAAGCAATAACGCTCTTGTTATAGTATCCATTAACATCTGGATAAGCACCGTTAACGTAGAAAAAATTTATTGATTCGCCCCATATATTTGAAAAAACAATATCGGAATGACCATCTTTTTTTAAAGAATAAAACAAGTTCCAATTATTTCCGTTAAATTTCCAAATTTGTCCATTGTACGCCCCGATTACAATATTTATAGAGGAAAACCCATAAATTGCATTGGGTACCATTCCCGAGGTTCTATAGGAAACCCATTTAGAACCATTATAATGAGTTAATGCAACACCCAAATTACTAGAACTTGTCGCCCACACATCAGTTGGAGAACTTCCCCACATTCTACCCCTTGGACTATACAATGCATCTAGCGTATCCACCGTCCAAACATAATCTCTCCTCCCCGGCACGGCGTTATCTTCCACCGCGGCAACTTCATTTTTACATGTAACAGATAAAAGAGATAATATAGAAATAAAACCAAATAGCATTATTTTGTAAATAGGCATAACAATAGAAACCCTTTTCTTTAAAGAGAGAATTAAGAATTGTAACGTAAAAAAGTAACCCGGAACAGCGGCTTTTATTTTATAATTTTTTACCACAGTTCCCCCGAAAATTACAATTTATATTTTTGTTGTCTCGTACCATAAGTGTTCCCGTAAAATTGTTGTTACAAATTTATAAAAAAAAAAACGGAAAGAAGCAAATTTTTAATGGATAATGTAGAATGCAGAATGCACAATGATTCCGTTAACTAATGGAACAATGACGGCGGCTGGGTGGCGGGGGTTTAATGATATTTACGAATGAATATTACCCTGTTAGATTAGAAATAACACCTGACTATTAATCAGATAAATAACCTCAAACCTTTGCCAGTTCGTGCGGCGGCGCTATTGGCATGGCGCAATAATTAAATCAACTCCGCGAAAGCTGCGTTTGTAATTTTTTGAAGATCGCACGGTGCAATTTTAATTTGTATTCCCCTTACCCCGGCAGAGACGAAAATATATTCGAACAATTGCGCGGTTTCTTCAATAAATGTAGGGTATTCTTTTTTCATTCCCACCGGCGAGCAGCCGCCTCTTATATAACCTGTAAGGGAAAGCAGTTCATTTAATTTTATCATCTCTACTTTTTTATTGCCGCTTGCCGCGGCGGCGTTTTTTAGGTTTAGTTCGGCGCTTACAGGTATGCAAAAAACAAGGACGCCGGTTTTGTCACCCCTTGCCACTAATGTTTTAAATACTTCATCTTCAGCGGCGTTAATTTTTTTAGCAACTGTTTCACCGCTCAAATCGCTTTCGTCAACCTCATATTCGTGCGCCGAATATTTTATATCATTAGCTTCAATTATTCGTATTGCGTTTGTTTTGTTCTTCAAAAATAATCGACATCAGTTTATTATAAAATCTTCCGGGTTAAGATTTAAACTCCCGGCTTTTATTAAAAATTTTGTGTATTGATGTTCCGGGTTATCAACAACCTTTCCGGTTTCACCATGTTCAACTATTTCCCCTTTATACATTATTAGAATATCGTCGGTAAACTTCGCAAGGGCTTTTAAATCGTGCGCAACGCATATAATTGTTAAACTAACTTCTTCATTTAATTTTTTTAGAACTTTAACCAACTCTATTTGCGACTCGAAATCCTGAGCGGAAAACGGTTCGTCGAGAATCAGCAATTCGGGTTTAACCGCGAGCAGCCTTGCCAGTGCGGCTTTCTGCCGTTCCCCTCCGCTTAACTGCATCCCTTTTTTATCCCATAATTCCGGGTTAAAATTTAAGAGTTCGAAAATTTTTTCTTTCGCCGATGTAATATTTATCTTTTTATTTTCAAGTTTAACAGCTTCTTCAATCATTTTATCTACCCGCCGGTAAGGGTTAATTATAAACTCCGTATTCTGAAATAATAATTGTACTTTTTTTGTATTTAATGTAATGTTTCCTTGTGTCGGTTTTAAAATACCGGCAATCAATTTTGCGAGTGTTGTTTTACCACTGCCAGATTCGCCGGCTACACCAATTATTTTCTCTTTTTCAACCGTTAAATTTATATTTTTCAGAATATATTTATCGGAGTCATCAGGAGCAAAGTATAGGTTTTTTATATCAAGAATATTTTTCATTCGGAAGAATTCCTGTAAGCCCGAACCATCAAATTGTCTTCACCTGCAAAAAATTCTTTAGCCGGAATAAACTCACCAAGTCTGCCATGTTGTAAAGCGGCTGTCATATCGCTTACAGCCGAGCCAAATTGTAAATCGTGTGTAACAAGAAGAACAACTTTCTTTTCTTTTTTTACAAATTGTTTTATCGCGTTCATCAGCAGATTGATTACCGGGTAATCAATCCCGGAGGTCGGTTCATCCAAAATTAAAATATCCGGTTCGTATAAAAGGGCAAGAATAAAACTTAATCTCTGCGCCATCCCGCCGCTTAATTCGTACGAATAAAGATCGAGTACTTTATCCGGGTTTTCAAAAAGGAAATATCTCATCAGATTAATAAGTTCGGAGTGTTTGATGATAGGCTTAAAATAATATTTTATTTTTTTTAGCGGGTCGAATGAGTTAATCGAATCCTGGAAGACGTATTTAATTTTTGTTTTCCTTATTTGGGTCAAAGTTTTAGAATCGGTTTCGATCAGATTTATAGTATCAAACAAAACCTTTCCTTCGGTTTTGTAAACCGATTCATCAATTAAACCGGTTAATGCTTTTATCAAAGTAGTTTTGCCGCTGCCGTTTTTACCGATTATAGAATACACTTTATTTTGTTTCAAACGGAAACTCGAAGGCACAATAAGCTGCTTTAACCCGCCGGGCTGTTTAAGCGACACAATTAATTTATCAACAACTAACACCGAATATCTAAATCTCTTTTGTATTTGTTTAACAAAATAATAAATTATCGTCAAACTTATTAATCATTATTTCGAGATATTAAATGATTATCAAGCGCATCATTGTCGCAACTATTTTAACCGTTCTGGTTTTAGTCCCTGCTTGCCGGAGGACCAATAATTCTTTGCATAACAGTGTAGTTATTGCAATTACTCCAGAGGTAGAATCACTCAACCCTCTATACTCATTTACTTATTATGAAGGAATGATTTCAGAGCTGTTGTATTTAAGTTTAGTGCAGCACGATTGGGATTTTGAACATGGAGAATTATCGACTCATCCCATGCTTGCAGAAGCTTATACATGGAATGACGACTCATCATCAATAAAAATAAAATTGCGGGATGATGTTTTTTGGTCGGATGGAATGCCTGTAACAACCCGTGATGTAATAACTTCATTCGATCTCTATTCGAGTCCCGATGTGCAAAGCCGTTTTTACGGGATGTTTAAGAATTTTTATTTGCTTGATAATTTATCCATCAACAAAGAAAAAACTTTTTCGGTAGACGATTCGTTAAACTTTACAATCCACTTTAGAGAAAACTCAACTCCGTCGTTGATTGACATTGATATTCCGATAATTCCGGCGCACGTGTTTTCAAAAATACCGCCGCAAGAAATTATAAATAAAGAAAAGGAGATTAAACCCGTAACAGACGGAGCCTATGAACTTGCTTCATGGAATAAAAATCAGTCTATTATTTTATCCGCAAACAAAAAATCATTTTTACAGCACAACTCAAATATCAAAAACCTAATATTTAAAATTGTGCCTGATTATAACTCCGGTTTAACTCAATTAAAAAATGATGAGATAAATTTTCTGGAAGAAATAAGACCCGGTGATGCAAAAGAATTAATGGCGCTGGACGATCTAAACGTTGCGCCGATTGAGGGACGTGAGTATGATTATGTGGGCTGGAGTAATATTGATATGAAATTTTATAAAAACTCCGGCAAAAAAATTCCGCACAAACTGTTCGGAAGCGCAACTGTTCGCAAAGCATTAACCTTTGCAATAAACAGGCAGGAAATTTTAACTGGATATTTTAACAACTATGGTCAACTCTCCTCGGGTCCCGTGGCGCCGGTATTTACAAATTATTATAATACTTCAATAATACCGTATCCATTTAACCCCGATTCGGCAAAAATGCTTTTAAAATCGGACGGCTGGATTGACACAGATGGAGACGGATTACTTGAAAAAGGGAAACAGTTATTTTCATTTACTATTTCAATGCCCTCAGGTAATTCATCAAGGGATTACGCCGCCACAGTTATTCAAAATAATTTAAAGGCAATTGGGGTTGACGTTAGAATTGAAAAACTTGAACCGGGTGTATTTTTTGAAAAAATGTTTAGCCGTGAGTTTGACGCGTGGATTGCCGGGTGGTCTGTGCCTATACCGATAGAACTTAAAGGTTACTGGCATTCTAATCTTGAAGAAAACCAGCTTAATATTGCAGGCTTTAATAATCCGCAGGCGGATGAACTTTTGGAAATAATTTCAACTTTAAAAGAGACGCCGCAAAAAAGCAAGATGATTGAGTCGCTTCAAAACATAATCCATAACGAACAACCGGTTACTTTTTTATATTGGATTGATAACATTACCGCCAACAACAAAGCTATTGACGGCATTGAGGTTTCGCCGTTAGGAGCAGTGCATCATCCGTGGAAGTGGACTATAAAATAGTGTGGCAATTATGCTATTAAAATCCGCCGCAAAAAGAATTTTCTATTCTATTGTTGTGCTTTTTTTGCTGATTACATTTATATTTTTTTTGGTGCGCCTCGCTCCGGGCAATCCTGCCGGCAAATACATTTCGCCAAAATTAAGCGCCGAACTTACAACAGAAATTGTAAAATCGTTTGGCATAAATGAACCGCTGCACATTCAGTATTTTAATTTTATAAAAAATGTTTTTAGCGGCAGCCTTGGAATATCATACACCTACCGAACCCCCGTTGAAAAAGTAATTTTACAATTTTTGCCATTTACGGTTATGTTTTCCCTGATAAGTTTTTTTCTTCAAATATTATGTTCGGTTGTTTTTGCTCTATTCTCTGCTCGAAGATTAGGCAAACCGGTTGACAAATTTTTAACTGCTTCAAGTTTAGCGTTGTATGCGGTGCCTTCGTTTTTCGCCGGTGTATTTTTAATATATGTTTTTTCGGTTCAATTAAAAATTCTTCCTTCATCCGGCATCAGTTCGCCCGGCAGTGAATATTTTAGTCCGTTCGAAATGTTTTTTGATTTCCTCCGGCATATGATTCTCCCTTTAATAACTCTTTCTTTAAGCGGTGCAGCGTTGTTTTACAAATACCTGAGGGACGAAATTGAAACCGTTTATAAAAAACCGTATGTAGGTTTTCTTCGATCGCATGGTTATGATGAAAAATCAATTCTCCGCAAACACGTACTGCCAAACGCAGCCGGGCCTTTTATCTCAATTGCCGGTGTAGAATTGGGCGCATTGCTTAGCGGGGCAGTAATTACCGAGGTAATTTTCGGTCTGCCCGGTATGGGGCGCTTAACTCTTGAAGCCGTACTTTCGCGTGATTACCCGCTCGTTATCGGGTGTACGCTTGCTGCGGGCGTTATGGTTATTGTCTCAAATTTTCTTGCCGATTTTGTAAAAGCGCTGCTTGATAAACGCAGCCTGCAAGAAGGTGTGATCGGATGAAAAAACATTTTAATACCGGTAATTTTATTCTCGTATTGTCTGCTTTGCTGCTCGTAATTCGTTTTAACTTTATAATTAAAGTTTATTCTTTGTTTTTTTGCTGGATAGATTTTGTATTCGCCGATACTTCTGCGGCTGCTCATCTTTTGGATTTTTCTACAACCGATCATTTCGTTTCAGCATTGTTAATTGTATTTATGCCGGCGTTTGTATTTATTTTTAGAAATAAAAAAATACTTCTTGCTCAATTAAATTATGCAAGCCTTATTATTATATGTCTGTTTTTTATTTTTATTTTTGCCCCGTTTATTGCGCAAGTTAACCCTGAATTTCAAAAAAACATCAACCTAACAAAACTACTTCCGCCATTAAGCTCAATAAAAATACTTCACCTAAAAGCGGATCCGGAAAAACAATCTGCTAATATTTTTCAATCCGAAAAAAATATTATTATTCCGCGTTCATTTGATGAAGACATTGTATTTGTCGATAGCGTGAAAACAAATGATAAATTATTTTATTTTCAGGATGGCGGTAAATACTCTTTAGAATTTAAAAAGTTAGCTTATTCCGGCGGGGTTCCGTTAATTACCACAAGGTTATTTTTACTCGGCAGCGATGAATTTGGGCGCGATATATTTTCACGATTAGTTTATGGTGCACGGGTTTCATTAAGTGTCGGTTTTGGAGCTGTTATTATCGCTTTTTTTATCGGAGGACTTCTCGGTTTTTTTGCCGGCTACACCGGCAAGTGGATTGATATGCTATTAAACCGGGTTGCTGAAATGTTTTTGACGGTTCCTTCAATATTTTTTGTAATTCTTATTTTGGCTTTTTTCGGCAACGGTTTTTTTAGTGTAATTTTTGTGCTTGGTTTTTCCGGCTGGATGAGTTTATTTAAACTTATCCGAAGTGAAATAATTGCCATAAAGAAAAAAGATTTTTTTATTTCTGCCGGTTTGCTCGGATTAAAAAAAAGAGATTTGTTTTTTAAAGAAATTCTGCCTGTTATTATTGTGCCGGTAATGGTTAATCTAATTTTTCAATTCGGTAATGTTGTTTTGGCAGAATCGGCATTAAGTTTTCTCGGTCTCGGTGTTGGCAGCGCATTTCCATCATGGGGAAGCATGATTGACTCGGGCAAAAATTATATTACTACTGCCTGGTGGTTAATTGTTTTTCCGGGTTTGGCGTTGTTTATAGTTATATTTACTATAAACTCGGCAGGCAAAAAAATTAGTTCATCTATTACTCTTATAAAATAGTGATAAATAATCGTTACATAATTCATAAAAAAATCGGGGAGGGAAGAAGTTCGGTTTTCCTTTGCAGGGATGTGGAATATCCTCACCGCCAAACTGCAATAAAAATATTGAACGTCAATTCTTCCCCTGAAGATTTTGAAGCATTTCAAAAAGAATTTTTTACAATAAAAAAATTTGCGCACCCATTTATTGTAAAGGCTTACGATTTCGGAAAAATTCTCTCATTCGATTCTAATTCCATAAAAATTTCAACCGGTTCATATTTTTTTACCATGGAATATTTTGAAGGAATTCCGTTATCTAACTTTGTTGATTTTGATGAACGAACCCTGATTGATTTAACTACAAAGATTTGCAGAGTTTTATATTACCTGCATCAATCAAATTATATTTATTACGATCTGAAACCGGAAAACATTTTAGTGCAAGCAACCGGACAAAATGTTAAAATCAAACTGATTGATTTCGGTCTGATTGAAAATCAGTTTTCCGGCAGCATCGTTCCACCGAGAGGAACACCCCAATACATTGCCCCTGAAATAATTAAAAACCAAAAAGCTACCCAGCTTGTCGATTTGTATTCACTCGGCATTTTGCTGTACTTTTTTGTTTACAAAAAATTTCCCTTTGAAACCGATAATCAACTTTCTATTTATAAAGCTCATGTTGAAAAAGAGTTTGTTTTCCCCGACTCCGATAAATATCCGAAAATTGTAAAAATTCTTCCAAAGCTTTTGGAAAAATTTCCATTCGATAGATACAACAATACATTAGAGATTATAGATGAACTGGGGGTTAGTTTATCTGAAAATGAATCAGCGGAATTCACTCCGGCAAAAAGTTTTGCCGGTCGTAACGACGCGATAAAAATTTTAAACAAGTTTATCAACGATAACAATAGTGATGAGGTGTTTGCAATAGTTGGGGCAGAAGGTGCTGGCAAATCAACTATCGGCGAGGAGATGGCAATAGAGGTTGAAAATTTTATTGCTCTTGATACAGGGGCTGCGAGAAACGGAACAGATTATTTTGATTATCTCCTCAGAACTCTTTGTTTTAATTCGGCGGTACACCAACACATTACCGATGCACTGACTCAGGAAATGAATAGCCTTAGAAAAGATGACGGCAGCAACTATATAGATAAATTAAAAATAATCTTTAGCCAAATTACCGCTCTTAGCACATTTACTCTTTTTCTTGACGATTTTAATCATTACGATCCATTTGTGCTCGAAGTTTATAAACAGCTTATTCCGCTTATTCAACTAAGCAATTGCAAAGTAATCTTAACGCTAGATTCAGACAAAAACCTCTTTACCGATTATATATTTAATTTGCGTGAAGTAAATTTGACTCCTTTTACAGATGCACAATTAGAAGAATATTTGCAGAAATCATATTCTCCCGATTTTCCTGTTGATGACCTTAAACATCTTATTTTGTTATATGCGGATTTGCTTCCCGGGAACATTGAGTTATTTATAAAAGACGCCCTGTTGTTTGGGTTAATACAGTACAAACGCGGAAAAGCAATAATCGGTTTTGATGACGATAAACTAACATTATTAAAACGATCGCATGATGATATTTATCAGTACCGTTTAACTTCATTGTTAAATGAAGAGCTACTCGCTGCCAAATATATTTCTTCATTTTATAATACAGTAGACAACAAAATTGTGAGCCGGCTTCTTGGCGTTTCTCTTTCCGATATGAATTCGATTATTATCTCGCTTATCCATAAAAATATTTTATCCCCGGATAGCGAAGGAGGAAGGCTCGCTTTCAGCTCTGAAGGTTTAAAGAAATTTACCTATTCTGTTATTTCTCAAAAACAAAAATGGCATGCAGAAATAGCAAAACTAATTGAACGCGAATTCGGGAAAATCAATAAGAACGAACTCGCCTTTCATTATGAATCGGCAAATGACTATTTAAAGGCGGCTAATGTATATTTTGAAGAGGTTTCTACGGCGGAAACTCTTGCGGCTTATTCTTATAGCCGTAGAATTCTTGAACATATCTTAACATTCCCTCTTCCGGACAATTTAATTAATGATATAAAAACATCGCTTATTTTTACATTACATAAGTTAGGCGAAAGCAAGCCCTGCCTCTCGCTGATTGATGAAATAATATCAAAAGATTTTGATAAAGAAAAACAAAACAAGCTTATGCTTGCAAAAGCGGATGCACTTGTAGATTCCGGTGAAATTTTCGAAGGTTTAAAATGTTTTAATTTTCTCTTACAGGGGGACAACCCTGAAGATTTCAAGATAACCGTATTAATAAAAACCGCCCGCGCAAATATCGATTTGAGTGCGTATGACGAAAGCATCGAGACATGTTCTCGCATTACAAATTTAAACTATGCCTCAAACGAACAACTGGCACAATGTTATAATATACTTGGTTTGGCTGCTTTTTATAAAGACGAAAACTTAAACAATGTGCTTTTAAAATTTGAAACCGCATTAGATTATTACAGAAAGGCTGATAATAAACTTGGATTATCTCAAATGTACCTTAATGCAGGCAACATTTATGATATGCAAAAAGAGCATAAAAAAGCAAAGGAAAGCTGGGAAAAAGCTTTAGATATTAACCGTTCAATAGGTAATCTTGATCAGGAAGCAAGGCTGCTGATGAACTTTGGAATATTTCACTATGAACGATTAGAGTTTGAAGAAGCAATTGAATCATATAAAAGAGCAGTTGTTATTTTCGTTAGCCTTGGCAACAAAAACGGCGAAGGATTAGTACTGACTAACCTTGGAGAAATTTATTTGTTTATATGCGAATATCAAAAAGCATTTGATTCCTTGAACGCAGCGGTAAAAATTTTTGGATTAATATCTAACACTAACGAGGAGCTTGAAACGTTATTTCTTTTGGCAAAGTTATATTTTGTTGTCGGCGATACGGAAAGACTAAAAATAACCATAACTGATTTTCTTAATAAATCTGCAGAGGAAAGTCTTGCCGAAAAATTTCATTTAAGTATAATAGAATTAAATTTGTATTCGGATATAATAAGTAATAGAGATTTGAATAAAGATAAACTAATATTATCAAGAAAAATGTTTTTTGAAAAAAATAAATATTTCTATTTTCTTAATAATACTATAAGTCTTGCCGATTATTATGTCTCTCAAAATAATATAAAACAAGCATTTGAAATACTAAATGAACCGGATGTTACAGAAATATGTAAAAACAATCCTTACTTGTCGGCAGAAAAAGATTTTGCACTGGGAATGGTGTGTCAAAAAATTGCCGACTTAAAACATGGAACACCAATAGATTATTATTTGTCGGCATTCAATACAATAAAAGACCTAAATATTACTGAAACAACTTGGAAAATTCTCTTTGCGCTCTGTGAACAGTATTTTAATCGAGGGAGGATACGGGAAGCATCTGACTTTATTAATTATACAAGAACATTAATTTTGCAAACAGGGGAAACCCTTAAAGATTCTCAACTAAAAAATTCATATTTTCGAAATGTAAATCGTAGACTTGCTCTTGAAAAATTGGATTACTTTGAAAGACACCTCCAATAATGCCCTATAATAATATTAAAATAAAATTATACTCCGACTTTGAAGACATAACATCTATTTCGGGAGCAGTTAAACAAATACAACTGTCCTATCCATCTCTAGAATTTCAATGTTTGTCTGATTTAAAAATTGAAGAAGACGATATAATAATAATTCAGATAAAAACTGTTGACTCTGAATATTTTAATGCCGTGCTTGATGAAAGGGATGGCATACCGAATAAATTAATTTTTGTTTTGCCTGAAAATGATGCTGTGCTTGTGAGTACTGTTGCAAAACTCGGATTTTCAGAAATTTTTGTTCTTCCATACGAATTGTTCAAATTTGTTAATTATATAAAAGAAGTAATTGAAAATAATGCTTATGTAACTTCCTCTATACCCACTGAAGTTTTTGCGGAATCTATTAATAGTTTTGACACATTTCTTGGCGATTACTCGGAAATAAAAAAGTTAAAATCTATTTCCAAAAAATTAGCTGAAAGAAATGATATAAATATTTTAATAACGGGCGAGACCGGAACCGGAAAGGGTTTGCTCGCGAAAGCCATTCATAAGTATAGTAAAACGAAGGATGCTCCCTTTGTCGAAATAATGTGCATGGCTGTACCGGAATCCTTGATCGAGTCGGAACTTTTTGGTTATGAACCGGGGGCATTTACCAATGCGAGAACAAGAAAGCATGGTTTGTTTGAACTTGCTGAAAACGGAACAATTTTTTTGGATGAAATCGGGGAATTGAATCATTCTATTCAAATTAAGCTTCTTAGAACTTTAGAAAAAAAAATCGTTCGCAGGCTGGGTGGCACAACGGACATTCCATTGAATGCCAAAATAATTTCGGCAACCAGCCATAACTTGCAAAGTATGGTTGAGGAAGGAAGCTTTAGAAATGATCTTTTTCACCGACTTTATGTTGTTTCGCTCGACATCCCTCCTCTTAGGGAACGCGGAGATGATATTATGCTTTTGGTAATGCATTTTATCAACCAATATAATTTGCAGTTCGGAAAAAATGTTCAATCGATTGAACCTGCATTGAAACGTTTTTTCCTTGAATACGAGTGGCCGGGTAATGTCCGCGAACTAAAAAACTCAATTGAAAGAGCTGTGCTGCTTGGTGATGGGAAAAAATTAAAACTATCGCAGTTTTCTTTTCTTGTTCAAAAAGTTGAATATCCATCATCAATCAAAACAAGATTGCCGGCAACCAATTTGCATTTAGAAGCTGATTATAAAAAAATTAACCTTCGCACTCTCTCCGGAATGTATGCGTCTACTGTTTTAAAAAAGGTAGGAAACAATAAAAGCAAAACCGCAAAACTTCTCGGTATTTCCCGCCCAAAATTGGATTCTCTTCTTGAAGAAAAACAATAGTTGTAAAATTTTTTTACATTTTTGCCCATTTTTACCTGTTTAATTCGGCAATATTTACTGAGGACATTTTCAAAGGTTCGGTTTTTGTCTGAATACGATGTTTTTTCTGCCGGCACGATTCATGCATATTATACGCTACCCTTATGATTATCATTTTCATTGGGGGGATGCTTACAACTATTTTTTATTTTTTATACGAGAGGTTCTACAATGAAACATCTGATTTTTACTCTATTTCTTGCAGGTATTTTTTTTGCCGGTTGTTCCGATTTTAACAGCAGCAACGTACCGGCAAATTCTCAGTCAACTGTGCAAAAAGTAAAAATGCCGTCACCGAAAAATCTATCTATTGAAACCGTTTTTACAGTTTCTAAAAACATTGTTGGAAACATTGGGGGAGAACTTTTACTTGACGGAGCTTATGCATCAACAAGCGGAACAGTAACTATTGACGCCGAACTTAATGTGCCGGGTGGTGCTTACAAGGGGTCAAAGGTACTTGCTATTTCAAATGTAGGAGAGTATGTAGAAGTATCATTAAACCCTTCCATGCAATTTGACAGCCCGGTTTTATTGTCCGTTAGAATGGAAGGTTTGGACCTTTCCGATGTTTCACCTGAACAAATTCAATTTTTGTATTTTGCAGATGACGGATCTACCGAACCAGTAGTTTACGATCAGTTAATTGTGGATGTACAAAATGGTATATTAGAAGTGCAAAATGCGCAATTAAATCATTTTTCAAGATACGGTTTTGCAAAATAATTTAATTAGTTTAATTTAGTTAATAATTCAAGAATTACGTAAGAAGTATTATTATGCCCGAATTTTTAGAGAGGATGCTTTCCATATTTTTTGAAGAGGATGAGTATAGGGAATTACTAAATATGTGTCAGGCGGACATGTCTGAAAAAAAAGCGTCTTCTCTAAAAGATATTATTGGAGACGAACAAAAAATCGTTGATGTCAATCGTTCGTGTATTGACTTATCAATTACATTTGCAAAAAATAATCTTTCGCAAAAAAAGTTTATTGAGTTTTTACTTTATCTCGGCGAAAATACAATTTCTATTGGTGAATTGGGTGCTGCCCAAGATGTGTATTTGATGCTCAAACAATTAAGCGAAAACGATGCAAAACTCGAAAACATAGCCGCGCATTCAATGCTTGCGCTTGGCGATATTAACAGCCGCCAGGCGCTATGGCAAATAAGCGAAAACTATATTTCCAAAGCCAATAAACTTTTTTCAAAACAGAAAGATTTAAAAGGCTGCGCCCGATGTGAAAATTTGTTGGGAACAATGTATGGCGATAAAGGTAATATTTCGCGGGCAAAAAATCATTTCGAAAAAAGCCTCTCCTTTTTACATCCGAAAAAGGATATTGGGCTCATAGGAATGCTCGAAATGAATCTTGGAATACTTTGTAATATTCAAAATAATTACGATCTGGCATACACTTATTTTCAGAGAGCTATACTTAAGTTTGAAAAACTCAACGATTTTAGACGTATCGCCGAGCTTAAGCACAATCTGGGCATGATGTTTTCGCATAAAGGCGAATACCAGATGGCTATAAAAGAATTTGATGCCGGAATCCTTATCTGCCTTAATAAAGGCTTAAAACCCATTCTCGTTTTATCTTACCTCAGCAAAGCTTTTGTGTACATCCAGTTAAAAGACTATTCGCTGGCACGCGCGTACGCAGATAATTCCCTAGATCTTAGTTTCAAAATTAACGACAGGTTATCTATCGCCGATAATTACAAAATTAAAGGAATTATCGAACGCAATTTAAAAAATTACCGGGGCGCGGAAGATTATTTTTTAACTAGCCTCCGCTTAAATACAGAACTGGATAATATAATGAATATTGCGGAAAGCGCCTTTGAACTGAGCCTTCTTTACATCGAAATTAATAAATCAAAAAAAGCAAAAATTTATCAAAAAATGGCGCTCGACAATTTTAAGTCAATGAATGCCATTGAAATGATAAAAAAAGTAGAAGAAGCGTTATAATTAATTAGATAAATTATTATCAGATGCTTTATGAATTTTTATTTCTCATGCAACTGATTATTTTTATTTAACAGATATTATTTATTATTTATCGTAATTATGAAATTTTCCGACTTTAAAAAGAATATCGACGATAAGGTGATCCATGAAGAATTTCATGGTGAGTCTGAAAAGAGAATAAAAAATCTTGAACTTATTCTCGATATAGTAAAAACTATCAATCATTCACTTATGCTTGATGATGTTCTTGAATTGGTTTTAAGCAGCGCGATAAAATTAACCAATTCCGAGCGCGGTTTTATTGTTCTCAGAAACCACGCGGATGAACTTGAATACAAGCTTGGAATTGATAAAGAAAACGCTCTTGTTCCCGAAGAACAATTTAATGTGTCTACTACGGTTGTCCAGGACGTTTTTTACACAGGTCAATCAAAATTTATTGAGTCTGCTCAAAGCGACACCAATAATGATCCGAGTAAAAGTATTTTAAGACTCGAACTCCAGACAATTTTATGTTCGCCTTTAATTACCGAAGAAAAAAAAATCGGGGTAATATATGTGGACAGCCGTCATCTTCAGAAAATACGCGCTCGTGAAATAACAGATACCTTCGAAATTTTAGCCGGGCAAGCCGCTACGGCAATCCGGAATGCGCAGCTTTACAACGGACAGATAACCGCTTACAATGCTTTACAGGATGCTAACACACAGCTTATTGTTGCTGAAAGAAAAGCTCTCAAACAAAGTATAGATGCCGAGATTGGGCAATCGCTGCAAGGAATTGTACATCTTGCTCTACTTGAAACCGAAAGTATGATGCGCGTTATTGAAAAACTCCAAAAAACAGATGACCCAATTGTTAAGCAAATTGACCCGCTTTTTTTTGATAGACTTAAATTAAAAACAAAAGTTTCGGTTGACAGTATTAGAAGCATTCAAAAATATGCAACTGCACTGATGGAAACCGCCATTATGGAGCTTAATATTGATGGCGGCGATATAAACAAAACTATTCAATCGGTTATACGATACATTTCTCCAATGAAAAAATTTGGACGAATTACTTTTAAAACCGAATTCGGAACGCTTCCGCAATGCAAGTTCGATTCCGAACAGATACAACATCTTTTAGTGCATCTTTTTTCAAATTCAGCCGAAGCGAAAAGCGATGCTACAATATTTTTAAAAACCGGGTTCGAGGTGGGCAACGTGGTAATTACAATTACCGATAATGGTCCGGGTATTCCCGATTCGATTCTGCCGAATATTTTTGCAATACCATCATCAAAAAAGAACGGTTACGGCTTATTTTTGTGCAAAAGCATAATTGACAGACATGCCGGCAGCATTAATGTATTGCAACAGACTTCCGGTACAGGCATTCAATTTTTACTACCTGCAGTATAATATGGAAAATCAACCAGCAAAATATTTTAATCAGCTTTATGATTCTATTCACTTTCCAATAAATGTTTTGGACGAAACGGGCAGAATTGTTTATGTTAATCAGGCGTTTATTTATCAATGGGGTTATAAGCTATCGGAACTTTCGGAGTATACAATCTTTGAAGACTATGAATTAAGGAAATGCGGAATACTTCAAATAATTCAGAAAGTTTTCGACAAAAAAACTTATGCGTTTATAAATAATTATTCGGACTCTCTACTGAAAAGTAGAGAAATTACCATGCCTGTGCTAAGAACAAAAGTTTTTTCCGTTATGCTTGAAGGGTGTCTGTACGTGGTTTTATTTCATGTAGACCTTACCGACATGATTCTTGCTGAAAAGGAAATAGTAAAAGCAAAGGATGCAACAAACGAAGCCGAGCGTTTGAAGAATACATTTTTAAATGTTTTATCACACGAGATGCGCACCCCGCTAAACATAATATTAGGTTACTCTTCAATTATAAGAGATTCGATGAGTGAAAAATTTGACAGTGAGGATCGTGTTTATTTTGATAATCTATACAGCGGCAGCGAGAGATTATTTAACAGTATAACTCAAATGCTGGAGTTTGCGCAAATTGAAGCAGGAAGCTACACCCTAAATATTGAACGCGCAAATCTTGTTACTATAATAAAAGGGGGCGTCGCTGCTATACAGGAATCAGCGTTTGAAAAAAATTTAGATATAAAACTTAATTTTACCCAACAGCCTATTTTTGTGGATGTTGATATACAGTGTGTAGAAAATACTATAAATAATCTTATAAATAATGCCATTAAGTTTACGCGGCATGGCTTTATAGAAATAGAAGCCGGAGTGCTTGAAGAAAGAGATCTGGCATATTGCAAAATAAAAGACTCCGGTATTGGAATTTCTTCCGATTACCTTGACCACCTTTTCCAACCATTTAGTCAGGAAGACCTTGGAATAGGCAGAGACTTTGAAGGGAACGGACTCGGTCTTGCGCTTGCAAAACGATACCTTGAAAAACTTGGCGGCTCCCTTTTGGTGGATAGCCTTAAGGGTGTTGGTTCAACATTTACGTTTACATTACCACTCTCGCAAAAGAATTTAAAAGCAGGGACAAACAATTACTTAAAAAAAATTTTTATGCTCGATGATTCACATGAATCATTTGATTTGATAAAAGCATTTTTAAAAGATTCTTACCTTGTTGAATCTAGAAGTTTCCGCGATTTTAATATTGATGAGTTAACCCGAAACGATTTTAAAATTATCTTAATCGACGTCAACCAAATGCATTTCGAACAGAACCTAATAATTGTGCGGGATATTTATAAAAATGATGTTTATAAACGTCCAATTTTAGTCTCATCTACTGAAACATCCGACGAAAAAATCAAAAAATTTTCCGCCGCAGGGGCAAAGAAATTTTTACTAAAACCTTTTTCAAAAATAGATTTGCTTAATGCATTAGATTACTGCCAAAAATAATTACTCTTCTTTTTGTAATGCTGATGGCAAAAGGGGGGAACCAATCATAATTGTTTCGTTTTGGGCGTATTAAAATTATACGGTTTCATATATTGGTTATGTCAGTATCTGCATTAAACGGGTATTTTGCTTATTTTAAGAATATTTCATTATTGATAATAAAATGAGTAAGCAATCCTGGAAAATATTTCTCAAGAGCAGAGATGGGAAAATAGAATTTGCCATTTCTTTTTTGTTTCTGTCGACAGTCCTTTTCTGGCTGGCGAATTTTTTAAATTTTGTTGAAATGCGGGATGGAATTGTTCTCCCCGACCCTCTGCTTCCCCTCTTTAGTCCTATTGATGTTACCTGGTTTACTTTTGGATTAATTTATTTATCATTATTAATTGCGATACTATATTTTGTTAAATGCCCTGGTCTTCTTATGCTTGTTATACAAGTTTATGGTGTGATGCTGCTTTTTAGAATTGCCGTAATGTATCTTCTCCCCTTAAACCCGCCGACATCAATAATTCCCCTTTCTGATCCTTTTGTTGAACTTTTTGGTTCGGGTAAAATGTTGACAAAGGATTTGTTCTTTTCAGGACACACTGCGACTATTTTTCTTTTTTTCCTTCTGTCGCCGCGCGGGAGTGTTAAAATGCTATTTTTGTTTTTTGCATTGCTTGTTGCAGTCGCGGTTTTGATTCAACATGTGCATTATTCCATTGATGTTTTGGCTGCCCCTGTTTTTGCTTATACTGCTTATCGGGTTGTGCTTAATCTGCGAAGGTTATTTGGTCTGCCGAATTTGTAGCCGTGTGATTTGGGTTAACCCGAAAATTTTATACTCGACATTTTAGCTTGAAATATTATATTTGCACAAGAATATAGTAGAATCGAATGGACACCTGACTGAAAATTACCACCACTCACAGCCAAACTTCTATTCGTTTTCCTTTATCTCAACCCGGCTGTTTTGTGTAGTTGAAAATTTTATAATTTTAATTTTTTTGCTTTCTGATTTTCTAGTGCAATAAATATTTATTACAAAATAATTAAACTTATTCGCCGATTGGTTTGTTTAATAATCACATTGCTGTTTCTTAAATATTACTATTAATTTAACAATAAATTAACCTGATGTTTTGAGAAATTTAATGATTTTTGTGATGTAATATTTGCTGATTATTGAAAGAGTAGTTTATGGAATCGATGGAAATATATAATAATGTTAGGAGTATCATTATGGATGCAAACAGCCATGTTGATGTTGCTGAGGTTACCGGTATAATTGCGAGAGACTTTAATCAGCTAAGCACAAAATTTGAAGTTGAGCAGTTTGAAAGCCTGGCGCAGCTAAAAGAAGAACTGACAAGTAAAATTGCCGAGTGGATGGATGGTCGGTTCGATTTACTTCTGAGCACGCTTTACCGTATAGACATTGCCGAGAAAAATATTGAAAATTTATTCTCCAGGGATAACCGGGAGTATATACCTTCGGCTTTGGCAGAGCTTATTATTCAACGGCAATTACTCAAAATTAACTTGCGCCGCAAGTACAAAGAAGGCAAATTGTAAATACATTTTTAGTGTAATTCTTTCCGCCACTATTTATATTTATACGTGCCTTTTTTTTAACTTTGGATAAAACTATGCGGCTTAAAATTACTCTCTTTGTATTGTTATGTACTTCCGTACTTTTCTCCCAGTATTCTTCTTTAACTAATTTTGTAAACAAAGCAAAAAATAATGATGCGCTTTACGGAGGACAGTGGGGTGTTTATGCCGGGTATGTAGGCGGTGGACAGATAATTGCCTCAAACGAAAACTTCAACCTCGCGCCGGCTTCCGGGTTAAAAGTGTTTACATCTTCTTTCGCGCTAAATTCTCTCGGTGAAAATTATAAATTCCAAACAAAAGTTTACCACAGCGGAATTATCAGCAACGGCATATTAGATGGAGATATTTACATAAAAGGCAGCGGTGATCCCACGCTTGGATCTAGCCTTGTAAAAGGCTCTTCGCCTCTAAATGAGTTAATGCAGAGCTGGTGCGATGCAATAAAGGCTGCCGGAATTGAAAAAATTAGCGGAGATATTTACGGCGATGACCTACTGTTTGAAAATAATCTTGTGCCCGACTACTGGCCATGGACGGATATTGGCAATTATTACGGCGCAGCGCCCTCTGCTCTTACAATAAATGATAACCTTTATTACCTCTACTTTAAACCCGGCAAAACCGGTGATGCTGCTGAAGTATTAAGAACCGAACCGATTATTCCTGATTTTAAATTTGAAAACTTTATGAAAACCGGAAAAGAAGGATCGGGAGATAACGGATATATTTTTAATGCCCCGAATTCTTATTCGGCAGTTTTGCGCGGAACTATTCCTGCCGGGATTAAAGAGTTTTCAATAAAGGGTTCCATTCCAAACCCGGCATGGTTTGCCGCGTATTCTCTTTTTACAAAACTTGAACAAAGTGGAGTTAGCGTATCGGGTGCAGCTAAAACATTAACTTCCTCTGTTAAATATGACGAAAAAAAATTAATCGCCTCAACATATTCCCCTCCTTTAAAGGAGATAGTTTTTATCATCAACAAAAAGAGCAATAATCTTTATACCGAATTGATTTTAAAAGCTGCGGCGTTAAAAGAAACCGGTGTTGCCGGAACCAATGAAGGAATTGAGTCGATTAGAAAATTTTTGTCTTCTAACGGAATAAATACTCATGGGCTGGATTTATATGATGGCTGTGGTCTTTCACGCACAAATACAATTACCGCAAAAATGATGGCGGATTTGTTATCGTTTATGACAACCACCGGAGTATTTGATTCATTCTACAATTCGCTTGCTGTTGCTGGTGTAGCAGATGATGAAGGATTTTTTTCATCCTTCGGAAAAGGAACTGCAATTGCCGGGAATGCAAGAATTAAGTCGGGACTTATTACCGGTGTACGGAGCCATTCCGGTTATGTTAAAGATAAAAAAGGGAGATTAATCTCGTTTAGCTTTATAGCAAATAATTTTCCTGGTTCAACTTCAAAAATTAATGAGCTGCACAAGCAAATTATTATTATGCTTGCCGAGCTTGAATAAATTTACTTTATTTTAGTTGTAATAACTCTTTAAGAATGTCAGTATCTAAAACTCTTTAGAAATGTCATTTA
>CAYJPN010000038.1:0-46297 GCA_964372115.1 uncultured Ignavibacteriaceae bacterium | reverse complement strand
TCAGTTTTTTTACTCTCAAAAAGAAATTTGGGTTTTTAAGGGTTGACTAATTATTCAAGGAGATAATTTACACGCATTAAAAGCTCTTTTGCCTTATTACGCAGGAAAAGTAAAATGTATTTGTATAGACCCGCCTTATAATACCGGGAATGAAAAATGGCAGTATAATGACAATGTAAACTCACCAGCAATAAAAGCATGGTTGAACAAAGTTGTTGGTGCGGAGGGGGACGATCTCTCACGGCATGATAAATGGCTTTGTATGATGTACCCCCGGTTAAATTTATTAAAAAAACTACTTCGAAAAGATGGTGCGATTTTTATTTCCATCGATGATAGTGAACAATCTAATCTTAGATCATTGATGGATGAGATTTTTGGAAAACAAAATTTTGTTACAAATATTATTTGGCAAAAAAAATTTTCACCACAAAATGACGCTAAATATTTTTCCGATAATCATGATTTCATTGTTGTTTATGCAAAGAGAAAGGATATATGGCGGCGGAACTTATTGCCGAGAACAGATGAAATGAACGCCAGATATTCTAATCCGGATAATGATGAAAGAGGCCCCTGGACATCTTCTGATTTAAGTGTAAAAACCTATTCAGCATCTACAGATTTTCCTATTAAACTTCCGTCCGGAAGAATTGTGCGACCATCTGAATCACGTTGTTGGGCAGTGTCTAAAATTAAATATGAAGAACTAGTTTCGGATAATAGGATTTGGTTTGGAAAAAATGGGAATAATATGCCTCGCGTAAAACGCTTTTTATCAGACGTTCAACAAGGTATTGTCCCACTTACAGTTTGGCTGCATAGTGAAGTCGGGCATAATCAACAAGCAAGACAGGATTTGAAAAGTATATTCCCCGAATCTTCATTCCCATTTGAAACGCCTAAACCTGTTAGTTTAATAAGAAAAATTTTGCAAATTGGAACTGATAAAAACTCTATTATACTTGATTCATTTGCAGGCAGCGGCACAACCGGTCAATCTGTTTTAGATTTGAATAAAAAGGATAATGGTAACAGAAAATTTATCTTAATTGAATTAGAAGAAAACATAGCTCGAAAAGTTACAGCAGAAAGGATAAAAAGAGTTGCAACTGGTTACGAAATAAATAAACAAAATGGAACCTCCGAAAAAGTTGAAGGGCTTGGCGGTGGTTTCAGATACTGCAAACTTGGCGAACCTTTATTTGACCGGTATGGTAATGTTGGGGAAGGTGTTACTTTTAAACAGCTTGCTTATCATATATTTTTTTCGGAAACCGGTGTGCCGTTAAAAGAAAACTCCAAATTGGATACGCCTTTAATCGGCAAATACAAAGGCGTTGCATATTACTTGTTGTTTAACGGAATACTCGATGATAAAACTGTAAACGGCGGTAATGTATTAACAAGTAAAGTGCTTGAAAGTCTGCCGAAATATAATGGTGATAAAATAATTTTTGGAATGGCAAGCAGGTTAAATACAACCAGGCTGAAAAAAGAAAAAATTATTTTTAAGCAAATACCGGTTGAGATAAAGACAGGTTAAAGTAGAATAACTATTGAATCATAAAATATGAGGATATAATGAAAAAAGCGTTGATTGCGGAATTATTTGAAAAATTTGAGAAAGCATGCTACATCTTTCCCAAAGGGATGCATTCACAAAATTACGTTGAATGCTGGAGTGCAAGAGAATTACAAGAGGTTCTCAATTACTCAGAGTGGCGCAACTTTATTAAAGTGGTTGAAAAGGCAAAGAATGCCTGTCTGAATGCGGGTGAAAACGTTACCTACCATTTTGTTGATATCAACAAAATGGTTCTATTGGGTAGTGGTGCAGAAAGAAATATTGATGATATCAATTTTATTTGACGACTATTTGATTCATATTAATCAAACCATTTTGCGGCTATCGGGAAAATGGTTCAAAAAAGAGAAAAATTCTTTAAGAGTATTAAGAAAATAATAGGACTTTGATAAATAGTATGCTAAAAAAATACCAGCAAAATAGTTTAGAAAAACTGAGTTCATTTTTACAGAAGTGTGCTATTGAAAAAGATGTAAACAGAGCATACGCAGATTCTACATTTGAAAACTTTAAACAACGAGGTTTATATAACGATGCCGGGTTTACAAATATACCGTATGTATGTTTGCGTCTTCCAACCGGCGGCGGAAAAACTTTTCTGGCGGCTCATTCGGTTGGTGTCGCAAGCAAAGAATATTTAGCCCGTGATTTTACTTTGGTAATTTGGCTTGTGCCAAGCAACCAGATATTGGAACAAACTTACGATGCTTTATCTGATACACACCATCCTTACAGGAAAACTTTAAATCAATATTTTAACGACAGTGTTGAAATCCTTAAAGTAGATGAAGCAAGAAGTATTCAAAAAGGTACATTACAATCAAACACTACAATTATTATTTCTACTTTTGCTTCGTGGCGTGTTGATAAAACTGAAGGACGCAAAGTTTATGAGCAGAACGGCAGTTTGTCTTCGCACTTTGAACATTTGAAAACAAAAAAAACTTTAAACCTTGAAAAGATAAATGGCTCTGACTTCCCGGTTCATTCGCTCGCTAACGTAGTTTATCTTAATAATCCCATTTTTATTATAGATGAAGCGCATAATGCAAGAACCGAATTAACATTCGAGGTTATAAAAAGACTGAATCCTGCTTGTATAATTGAATATACTGCAACTCCCAAAACAAAAGGTAATGACAGAAGCAATGTTCTTTACAGCGTTTCCGCTGCGGAATTAAAAGCGGAAAATATGATAAAAATGCCGATTGAATTATTGACAACCGATGAATGGCAAACTGCCATATCGAACGCAGTAAAACAGCAGCAGACACTTGAAGAAATAGCAAAAGAAGAGGAAACTAAAACCGGGGAATATATTCGCCCGATTGTATTATTCCAGGCACAACATGATAGTCAAACCGAAAGCACGATAAACGTAGTAGCGGTTAAAAATTTTCTTATCAATACAATGCATCTGCCCGAAGAACAAATTGCAATTGCAACCGGATCAGAAAGAGGAATTGAGGGAAAAGATTTAGCGGCTGCTGATGAACCAATCAGATTTATAATTACAAAGCAGGCACTCAAAGAAGGATGGGATTGTCCCTTTGCTTATGTTTTTTGTTCGGTGGCAAAAGTAAGTTCAAGCAAGGATGTGGAACAACTTTTAGGGCGTGTACTGCGTATGCCGAATGTTAAAAGAAAAGAGAGAACAGAACTAAACAAAGCGTATGCTTTTGTTTCATCAGACAACTTTTACAATACAGCAAAAAATCTTCAAGATTCGCTGATCTCTGCCGGTTTTACTGCGGCAGAAGCATCGGATTTAATTGAAGTGGCTCCCGCTCAGTTTATACTTGGAAAATTTTTCGGGAATATTCAAGTTGAAGTAACTAACCTGCCTGACATTGCAAATTTAGAACACGGGTTAAAAAAGAAAATAGAGATTGACCCGGAAACAAAATCGATTGTAATAAAAGAAGAAATAACCGAAGTAGAAAAAGATGCTATAAAAGATATACTTGTCAATAAAACTGATAAAGATAATTTAGAGAAGGTATATCAAGAAATAAAATGATTCATCGGTAAAACCGCATCACCGCAAAAACAAGGGAAAGTATTTTCAGTACCGCAACTGCTGATTAATTTTGATGGTGAGTTTAGAGTTTTTGATGAAGAAGTTCTGCTGCCTGCTGATTGGAATTTAGCGAAATGTAATAAGACTTTGACAGAGGAAGAATTCCCTGCCAAAGTTGACAGCGGAACAAAAGGATTAATAGATATTGACGGCAAAGGTAATACGTATACTTATAATGCTTCTATAATTCAAGAAGAGTTGTCTTCTCTGATTGTTTCAAGCACGATGGATAAGAATGGTTTGATTCAATGGCTTGTAAAAGAATGCCGGCATAAATCTATTCCTTATGCTCAAGTTATTGTTTTTATTTCATCAGCAGTTGATGAACTTATTGAAACACGAGCTTTGCAAATTGAACATCTTGTATTTATGCGGTTCAAATTAAAAGATTCGATTAAAAGAAAAATTTTAAATCTTTATCACGAAGCTAAGAAAAAGGGTTATCAAGAATTATTATTTGTTCAAACCGGTGTTGTTAAGGAAGAACTAAGCCGATTTAAATTAGGTGAAGATTTTGTTTTCCCGTCACTTTACCCGGCAAATAGTTTTTACAATGGTTCTTTCAGATTTTCAAAACATTTCCATTCTCAAATAGGGGATATGAATGATGAAGAGGCTGAATGTGCATTTAATATAGATACAAATCCCAATGTAGATTTTTGGATAAGAAACCTTGAACGCCAGGAACTTTATTCATTTAACTTGCAAACCTCCACGGATAAATTTTACCCCGATTTTATTGTAAAATTAATTGATGGTACTATTATAATAGTTGAATATAAAGGAAGCGATAGATACAATAACGATGATTCAAAAGAGAAAAGACAACTCGGTGATTTTTATGCCCGCTTTAGTGAAGGCAAGTGTCGTTTTATTATGCTAAACGGGAAAGATTGGCATGCACTTAAAAATTCACTGAGCGCATAAATTGCGGTATTTACATCAGGTTCTTATTGCCAGCATCAAGAAAAAAGTAAACCAGCAGCATTTCTTTCCTTAAACCATACGATTAATAATTATAATTAAATTTCTTTATCTTTGCTCATGAGTATTAGAGCAAATACAAACTTATCATTATTCCCGGAGTTTGAAATTAATGGGCGGGAGAGCAGCACTACGTTTGCGGATAATATGCAACTGCCGGTGGAACAGGAGGTGTTGTGATGTCAAATGAAAAATTTCTTGCAGTATTTGAAACTTTCAAAATTCGCCGTCATTATGATGCAGCAAAAGAGATCTGGTATTTTTCTGTTGTTGATATAATAGCAGCTTTAACTGAACAGACAGATTATCAAACTGCCCGTAAATATTGGAATAAACTTAGCGAACGGCTTAAAAATGAAGGAAGTGAAGTGGTGACAAATTGTCACCGTTTGAAAACCGCCTCATCAAAAATCCAGTATGCCATTCGCTCAACCATATGAATACCAACTGACCACAATGACAATCATATGACTAATCTTTTTTCTTCCGTCTTTCCCTAATCGGCAATTTAGAATAACAAACACCAACCGGCTATTCCAACATTCCATCCGGCTCCTGACGGATTCCATCATTCCCGTTTTCAAGTTCGGAATAATAGAAAAACACCGCAGCGGTGAAATATTGGAATAGGATAAAGGCGTTTGGGACTAAGGAGATTAAATTGTTAAATTGTTAAACTGTCAAAATAGTATCTGAAAGTTGAAGAGTTAATAATACGAGCATGAAAAATTAATATATTTGTCATGTAAAAATGTGCTTTTATCGGAATGAACAAGATGGACAATTCAAATATCATTATATACAATAGTGAGGACGGCAAAACTTCTGTATCGCTTTTTTCAAAAGACGGAACAGTTTGGATGAACCAAAATCAGTTGGCTGAACTTTTTGCCACCTCTAAGCAAAATATAAATCAGCATATCGCAAGTATATTAAAAGAAAAGGAGTTAAGTAAAACTTCAGTTGTAAAGAATTTCTTTACAACTGCCTCAGACGGGAAAAAATATAAAGTTAAATTTTACTCATTAGAAATGATTTTAGCTGCCGGCTTCAGAGTGCGGAGCAAAAGAGGTACACAATTCAGACAATGGGCAAATCGAAATTTATCCGAATTTATGATAAAGGGATTTGTTTTTGATGACGAAAGATTGAAAAATCCGGATGGTTATCATGACTATTTTGATGAATTGCTTGCAAGAATTAGGGATATCAGAGCTTCTGAGAAAAGGTTTTATCAAAAGCTGAGAGATTTATTTGCATTAAGCAGCGATTATGATGCAACAGATAAATCTATTCAGATGTTTTACGCAGAAACTCAAAATAAAATACTATTTGCCATTACTGGAAAAACTGCTGCAGAAATCATTGTAAATAGAGCGAACGCACATGAGCCCAATATGGCGCTAACAAATTGGAAAGGAAAAATTGTACGGAAACAGGATATTTATATAGCGAAAAATTATCTTACTGAAGATGAAATCGATAGTTTAAATAGATTTATAATTGTGTTTTTAGAAACGGCAGAATTACGTGCAAAAAACAGACAAGATATACCAATGAAATTTTGGCGTGATAACGTAGATAAAATTTTAGAATTAAATGATAAACCGGTATTGATAGGTAAGGGAAAAGTAAGTAATGAGGAGATGGAAATATTAGTTTCGAAAATTTATGATACCTTTGATATCAATCGTAAAATTAAAGAAGCGGAGGCTGCAGATATAACTGATATTGAGGAACTTCGAGCTCTAGAAGAAAATATCAAATCCAAAAATGACAAAAGAGCCGACCGCAGGGACTAAGCCGATTTCTCCTACTAAATCCAGCATTTATATAAAATCCATAAAAGTGTTATCTTGCAAAAGTAAAAACGTAATTTCAGAACAAAAAATTTTAGTATTAAAAACTAAAGCTCTTTTGCCTTATTACACGGGAAAAGTAAAATGTAGGAAATGAGCCGAAATAGCATTTTGTTGACGTCAACGAAATGATAAAATTGCCAAAAAATGCAGTTTGAGAGAAAAAGATGACTCGGCGATTTTTATACGGCTTTAGTGAAAGCAAGTGTCGTTTTATTATGCAAACGGTAAAGATTGGCATGCACTTAAAAATTCACTGAGAGCATAAATTATTGAATTTTAATAGAATAACATTATATTTGCACAATAACATCGCTAATGTTATCGTGCAAAATTAATGTTATTGTGGAAATGTGGAATGACTAAATTGAATAATTACTTAACCGGACAGCTTGGGCTGGATTTAATTGAAGAAGATTTAATACCCGGGCAAATAGGCGAATTACCTTACTATTTTAGGGAAATATATAAAATAAAAACAGCAATTCTGCTTAACCGAAAAGTTTTGTTTTTGGAACAAAAATCAAAAGCTAATTTAACTGCGGAACAATACCGCAAACAAACTACACAAATTGAAAACATATTTAATTTACCTGTTGTATTAGTTTTGCATGAGTTAGAAAGTTATAATAGAAAACGATTAATTGAAAAACGTATTGCGTTTATAATTCCAGGTAAACAAATGTTTATACCGCAGTTTTTTATTGATTTAAGAGAATTTAAAAATATAAGAAATAATAAGAGTGCAACTATTCAGCCAGCAGCACAATGTATTCTTTTATACCATTTCCTAAAAGGAAATATTTCGGAAATGAACCTTAAAGAGATTGCAGAAAAAATAAATTACACACAAATGACAATAACCCGTGCGGCAAAAGATTTGGAAGAAAAAGAACTATGTCATATTGAAGGGAAAAATCAGAGGAGGATTATTTTTGACCGGGGAAATAAATTACTTTGGAATAAGGCAGAACCACACTTATTAAATCCTATAAATAGAAAAATTTATATTGATGAATATATTGATGAGAGTTTAATTTTTAAGTCTGGTCTCAGCGCATTATCCGAGCTAACCGATATTGCTGATAATCCTAAAATACATTTTGCAATTTCAAAAACAGATTACATGTATTTGAAAAAGCATAATAAAATTAAAATTACAAATATGCTTGAAGGACGCATTTGTTTGGAAATATGGAAGTACGCACCTTCTCTGTTTGCCGTTGATGGAAGAGTTGATCCTCTCTCGCTCTCTCTCACTTTCAAGGATTCAAAAGATGAACGTATAGAAATGGAAATCGATAAAATGATAAACCATTTATGGTAAAGGGAATTGATATATTTCGCAAGTTTTTTAAGGAATATTCCGAAAATTATGTACTTATTGGCGGAGCCGCTTGCGATGAACAGATGAGTGAAGCAGGTTTAGATTTCAGAGCGACTAAAGATCTAGATATTATTCTAATCGTTGAGGCACTCAATGCCGAATTTGTGAAACAGTTCTGGGAATTCGTAAAGCAAGGTGGTTATGAATTAAGACAGAAAAGCAAAGGAGAAAGAAAATATTATCGTTTTTTAAAACCTGAAAAATCTGATTACCCGTCTCAATTGGAAATATTTTCGCGCAAACCGGATTTGTTAGATTTATATGAGGATACTCATCTAACACCTATACCCGTTGATGAAGATCTCTCAAGTTTATCTGCCATTTTAATGAAGCATGATTACTACACACTTACAATTAAAAATAGCAAAGTGGTAGACGGGTTACACCTGGCTCTAATTGAAGCATTGATTTGTTTAAAGGCAAAGGCTTTTCTTGATTTAAAAGAAGGACAAGAAAACGGAGAAGGTATTTCTGAAAAAGAAATTCGTAAGCATAAAAATGATGTAATAAGATTAGCTGTTATGCTAACAAAAGAAACTAGATTGAATTTGCCTGTTTCCATTTCTCTCGATATGAGAAAATTTCTAGAAGTATTAAACTTAGATCCGCCAGATTACAGGGTAATTGGTAAATCTATAGGTATAACTGACTTAAATGGTGAAAGTTTAATTGATCAAATAAAATACTCTTTTTTACTATAATTATCTTTATTAAAGGCGTAGTGGCTAATAAAAAACTTCTTAGAGACTTATGACCACATCGGCGGCGACAATTACTCTTTCTTCCCCCAATCCTTAACCACCAATTTAAAATACCTAACACCATCATACCGGTAAAACGGATTGGCAACTGCGCCGGCGGCAGGGACTAAGCCGATTTCTCCTACTAAATCCAGCATTTATATAAAATCCATAAAAGTGTTATCTTGCAAAAGCAAAAACGTAATTTCATGCCAAAAAATTTTAGTATTAAAAACTAAAGCTCTTTTGCCTTATTACGCGGGAAAAGTAAAATGTTGAAAATGAACCGAAATAGCATTTTGTTGACGTCAACAAAATGATAAAATTGCCAAAAAATGCAATTAGAGAGAAAAAGATAACTCGGCGATTTTTATGCGGGTGTTAGTGAAAGTAAATGCCGTTTTATTTTATTTGAATTTGCTATAACCGGTAATAATCCACTAAAATGTAAGCGGTATAAATTTTTATAAAATGAAATTCACATAAGAAAATTAGAAAAAGTGATATTTGGCGCGAAATTAATAATAAACTGCCGCAGGCAAATGAATACCTGGAAGATTTTAAAGAGGAAGCCTTACTTAAGCCTTGTTATTTTATGAAAGTAGTTTTAGAAGATGCTACTCATGAAGTAAATTGGTCATAAAAAGGGGAAGAGTATCAATCTTGTTCTCTAAATATTTTTTTGAAATTTAAGATTAGAATCCAGCATGAAAATATTAAACATATTTGTATTATTCTTTTTAAGCAGTATCTGTTATGCTCAAATTAATATAGGATATGTAAACGAAGTATCAGAAGAATTCATACAAAGATATTACAGCCAGAGAAGAGAATATAATCCACTACAAGTTGGTAATGTCTGGCAGTACTATTACCCGCAATCAAATTTTTACAGAGTAACAAAAGTTATTCAAGATAGTACAATTAATGGGAAGCGCTACTTCAAAAAAATCTATTATGCTGATTATCCACCTACAATAAATTTTGTTGCCTGGGAACGTAATGATACCACAAGAAGCGGTGTAACATTTATGCTGGATTTTGAAGATGTAAATAAAAACGGAGATTACTCAGAAGAACTCCCTGTAGATAGTATGGAAAATCCATTTTGGTCAGAGTACACCACCTATAAGTATTCATTTCATTATCCGAATGCATTTGGTTTTTTCCCGAGTGAGAAAAAAGTACATGTAAAGGACACGAATTGGGTTCAAATAAATGGAGATACAGTTATCAGTCGGAATTTCGAAATATCCCGAATTTTTTGGGGAGAAATTATAATAGAAAAATTTGGTATTTATTCATATCGCATGGAATCACCATCAAGTTTTTGCATCGGGGCTATAATTAATGGGAAACAATACGGTAACATTGTAAATATTGATGATTACATTAAACAAACTCCTTCTGGTAATATTCTTTGTAATAACTACCCCAATCCGTTCAATCCATCAACGAAAATTAAATTTACAGTGTTGTCGGCTTCGAAAACCCAAAACCACAACCCGGCGCTAAACACATCATTAAAAATTTACGATGTACTTGGAAGGGAAGTAGCGAAGCTAATTGATGAAGCGCTTTCACCCGGAGATTATGAAGAAAATTTTAATCCCGGTACACTTGCTTCAGGTGTTTATTTTGCTATATTAAATACCGGCGGTAAAGTTTATAAACAGAAGATGATGTACATAAAATAGTATTAAAGTTACTTAACCGGTTAAGTAGATTTTTAATTTTGTTAGCAATTATCTATTGCGTGAAGATTATAAAATATTTATTTTCAAACGGTTTATTATGAATAAAAACACTTAGAAGGAGTGAAAAGTGAATAAATTATTACAGACTGCCTTTTTAATCATTATTTGTTCTGTTACGGTGTTAGCGGATTGGGGTTTCTATGATTCTGATCGAAGTTGGATTGGTATTGACTTTAATGGCACAGGGACTTCGTATAGAATTTACAATAATGGAACTGTCAGTGGTGATGGGTATTTTAATGGAAGTAATCTTGGTAATTTTACATCCAGTTCACAAACTTTAGCAATAAGTTATTGGGATGTTAAAACCTTCAAGAATAGTGGAAGTGATGTTCAACAAGCTCAAATGTATTATCGGGTTTATGAGAACGGTACTGGCGGAGGTAGCTTTACTCAAATCGTTGGCGGATTTATAGAAGATTATGGAGGCGGCAATCAAAGATGGGGTAAATCTTCCTCAACCTCAATCGATGTTAGTAGCCTCACCGCAGGGAAAACCTATAAATTGGAAGTGTATATTCAAGTCTATGGTACAAGCCCTAATGAGTGGAAATTTGACAATAACGGAACTTCGAATTTTATAGCTACATTTACCACCGATGCAGCTTTTCCTGTTGAACTTTCTTCATTTACAGCTAAGTTTATTAACAATTCAATTCTTCTCAATTGGAAAACAACAACCGAGCAAAATAATTATGGCTTTGAGGTTCAGCGTTCTGAGGGCAGCTGGAGTAAAATTGGTTTTATTGCAGGCAGCGGAAACAGTAACTCAACAAAAAATTATAGCTACACCGATAACACAGTTAAAAATGGTAAATACTCTTACCGCTTAAAACAAATTGACAATGACGGCGCCTACAAATATAGTGATGTTGTTGAAGTTGAAGTAAACAATACGCCTTCTGTTTATTCCCTTGAGCAGAATTATCCAAACCCTTTTAATCCGTCAACTACAATAAAATTTTCTCTACCGGAAGCGGCAAATGTTTCTTTAAAAGTATTTAATGTGCTCGGACAGGAAATTAAAACGCTTGTAAGCGGTATTAAACCGGCGGGGGAACATTCAATTACGTTTGACGCGAAAGAGTTAAACAGCGGTTTATATTTTTATAAATTAGAAACCGGTTCGTTCAACTCAGTTAGAAAAATGTTGTTAACAAAATAATATTTTAAGAAATATTTTTGCAGGGAACGCAAACATTGCGTTCCCTGCATTTTAAAAAAACCAATCAAAACAAGCTTTTATGCAGTTCATCAATTCTTTTTATAATTTCTTCAAGGTTTTGAATTTTCGCTTTCAACATTTCGTCTTTAGGTTTTAATTCAAGCGCTTTTTCGAATGATGATTTTGCTTTGTTATATTCTTTTTCAGTCAAAAACTTTTCACCGTTCAAAACATCCTGCTTAAATTCTCTTTCAATTTCAACCGGCAGCCTTTTCATTTTTATTTTGTCGCCATCCGATTCTACCATTAATTTTCTGAATGCTTCTGGGTAACCAATATTTACCGGTCTAAAGGAATCGTCTTTCGATATGCCATCCATATATTTTACGATGAGCTTTTCACTAAGTTGTTTCCATTTTGAAATTGTTAACGATGCCATTTCATCCGAATATTTATTTAAAAACTCGGCTGCCTCAAATTTGGATATTTTGGAAAGCTGAAGCGCCTTCTCTTCAACATCTTTTTGTCGGGCGAAATATAAACCCTCAAGCTCCGACTGTACTTTTTTAACATCATCTATCATTACATTATAACGGGGATAAACATAGTTGCTTACAAAATTAAAAACCCAAAACGCTGAGTCCCAGCTAAACTTCGAAAAAGAAGCACGACCCTGAGCAAAGTTGAATGGCGCTTTTACCATTGAGGAATAAAACGGCGTATAAACAGTCATGTATGAATCATCAACACCAAACCAAAAAATACCTCCTACTTCATCGGGCATCCAGGAGCGCGATTGGCTTACAAATGAAAACCCGGTTTGAGGAGTTGAAATCGGACGTTCGTGGAAATAATTCTCACCGTTATAATTCCATACTAATGGTCGCCAGCGGTACGGCATGCTGTAAGGCTCTGCGGCAATTCCTTTCCTCATATCGAGATCTGTTCCCTCATAATGATCTCTCATCAATCCCATCACATCCTGAACCGAAAGTTTTTTATCAGGCTTGATGTATAAAGGGAGCCTTTCAGAGTCTTCACCTTTTATATAAGATATATATTTCTCCATTGAAGAATTACATCTGCTGAACAAAGACCAAACACGCGCATCACAAAATCTTATACCTCCAAAGGTGAGCGGGGCATAAGCATCACTGAAGTTAAAATCGGAATCTTTACCTTCAAAATATCCTTTCTCCCGTGCAAAAGTAATTACATCAGGCGCGTACTTGCAGTTATCAGGATCATCCAATAGAAATGTTGTTATACGTGCCTGGTTTGCATGTGCGCTAACATAGCCATCTGGTATTTTTACCGCAACCCACACAGCTCCTTTATTCCCTGCGCCTTTCCCAACCATTTCCATAATCCAAACTTCATTTGCGTCACCGATTGAAAACGATTCGCCTGAGCTGTAATAACCGTACTCGGCAACAAGATCGGTCATTATTTTTATTGCCTCGCGAGCGGTTTTGGAACGCTGCAACGCTATATAAATCAAACTACCGTAGTCAATTATTCCTTCGTTGTTAACTAATTCTCCACGTCCGCCAAATGTAGTTTCGCCTATTACTACCTGATGCTCATTCATATTACCCACGACATTATATGTTTCGCTTGCTTCAATAATTTTACCGAGAAATTTTCCGGTATCCCATTCATGAATATCACGCCAGGTACCTGCAGGATATTTTGCCGCAGGATAATGGTACAATTCACCGTACATCCAAAATGAGTCGGCTGTGTATGTTATCATCGTAGAGCCATCGGCAGATGCTCCTTTGCTGACTATAAAATTTGTGCAGGCAACGGACGAAAACTGTATAAAGATAACCGCAATTATTGAAAGGAATAATTTTATCATAATAATCCTATATTATTTCTTTGAAAGAACTGAAAACAAAATTAAGAAAATTGGTGAACCGGGAAAAAATAAAAATGTAATGTTTAAAAAATATTAACTTTCTTGTACAAAGATGAGAAAAATGAATTATTTTTACACACAATTATTTTTATTTTTTTTATCACTAAAATACGATAGGATAATTTTATGGAAAACAGGACTAATAAAATAAAGATAGATCAATCCGGTTTTGCGGGAATTTTCTGGATAGCCGGATGGCTTTTTTCAATTGGATATTTACAGCTAACTTTTTTTAAAGGATTACTTGCAATTTTTATTTGGCCATATTATCTCGGTGTTTTTTTTCATGTGGCTAAATAAAAAAATGGTAATCACTTAAATAGCCGGTGTAAAAAACAGTTCTGTTTTGGGGTACCAAAAATCGATACAATAAGTAGATAAATATTGTGCGGAATATTATAAATATTAATTAGTTGATCACAAGCATCGCCTAATATAAATAGGACCATATTTAGCAAATTCTGCTGCTGCTTCTTTAATCGGAACCGGTTTCTGGTCATTTTTAGAAAGTACCCATCCACCCGATTCCAGATAATACAGTTCGTCATCAATCTCAACAATTATACCGAAGTGACCATTTTTACCCATAATATCACCTGCCTTGAGTTGCTTTAATTGATCATCATCAAGCGAACCGTTTCGTTCAATTTTATAAATTTCATTACCAAGAAAAGCAAGTTCTTTTGTATCAACTCTAAAATTATTAGATGTATTATTTCTACCGCCTGAATCTTTCAAATTATTCAAACGGCAATATTCCGCAAAACCTTTTGAGGAGAACAAAGCATCCTCCGGAGAAAGAAGATTAAAAAATACAGCAAGTTCGTAGCCGGCTGTTGTAAAACCGGAACAATCAAGTCCATAACTTTTTGTAAATCTAATACTTTCATTTTGCGGATCATCCAAATCCATAATATCGCCTCCCCAACGGTAAAAACTTTTTCCAATATATTCTTGATAAACATTAAATGTAAGTATCGCTAATTCACTAACAATCTTATTTTTTGGAAGTTTTTTCAATGCATCAAGATTTGGTAAAACCGTTTTATCGATGAGGTCTTCCACCATCTTATTATTGTGAGTTGGATAACCGGCAATTTTAATACTATCTTTTTCTATGGTGATATATTCTGATTCAATAAAAGAATTATATTTCTCCTTTAAATTTATATCCGGCTCAAAATTTAAGGAAGTCGGAATTGAACCGATTTTAAAATTACCGGAAGAGGCGCAGGACATTATTAGCAATGAAAAAATCGCAGCAATCGGAAAAATAATTTTCATAATACCATCATTAAAAAAAATAATTTAAGTAAATAAATTAAAAATTCGCAGCGCAGCATCGATTTAAATTTATTGGTTTAAGCTTGTGTTTATAACCGGCTGCGCTTCACTTTCGGAAACAAGAGCAACTAAAAGATTATTCACCATTATTGCTTTTCTATCTTCGGTAAGCTGAACAATATTTTGCTCGTTCAAAGATTTTAAAGCCATTTCAACCATGCTTACTGCTCCTTCAACAATTTTATGTCGTGCTGCAACAACTGCCTCAGCTTGCTGGCGGCGCAGCATAACATGCGCTATTTCAGGTGCGTAAGCAAGATGACTAATTCGCGCCTCAATAACGTCAACGCCTGATATGTCTAAGCGCTGTTGTACCTGCTTTTGCAGACTCGCTGAAACTTCCTGCGGACTGCCCCGTAATGAGTATTTAGTGTTTTCAGATTCATCGTAAGCATATTCCGAAGCGAGTGAACGAATTGCGGTTTCGCTCTGAATGGCTACAAACTGTTCATAATGTTCAACATCAAAAACAGCTTTTGCCGAATCGATAACCTTCCAAACAACTACAGCGCCTATTTCTATAGGGTTACCATTTAAATCGTTTACTTTTATTTTTTCGCTGTTAAAATTTCTTATGCGCAGCGTTATTTGCTCTTTTGAAGTAAATGGATTTACCCACCAAAAGCCTGAGGTGCGAACCGTACCAACATATTTACCGAAGAAAACAAGTACGCGCGACTCATTCGGCTGCACAATGATTAACCCGGTTAATGTGATTATGATGATAATAAAAAGGATGATAAATAAAATAAGAAACAGTGGAATTTTGGTGGCAATGAAATTTATAAATAAAAAAACATTCACCGCTGTCAATAAAAATGAAATCACTATAACAACAAATCCATTTGTTTTGGAAGCATTTTTTTCTTGTATATTTTCCATTTTGAAACTCCATGAAAATTTGATATCTAATTATACTTCCTTCATGTTAAGTTGTCAATTAATATTTAAAGAAATTATGATGAGTAAATAAGTTGGAGCGAAAGGATAATCGGTGAGATTTAATGTATAAATATTGAGGGATATAAATTTTGTATTTTATCAGTCGATTATTTCAGATTTGGAAAAATCTTCAAGCTATAGCTGAGTGTGAGTAGAAAATATCTTCCAAGCTTATTAGAAGTGTAATTTTCGGTATACAACTCATTAATATTTCTTTTGATGTTTTTATTTTGATTTAATAAGTCATTGACGGAAAAGTTTAAGCTCAAACTTTTGTCTTTTAAAAACTTATATCCTAAACCGGCATTGATAAAATAAACATTCTTATCATCATCGGGAAGAGAGTTTGAGTAATTGTAATTGATGCTTGTCGATAAATTTAAATTGCTCCAAATAGTTAAGTAAAGAGTAATAAAAGTTGATTGACTAAACTCATTATCATTTTTTAACAAACCGTTTTGTTTTCTCATCCGAAATTCAGAATCTCCGCCGAAACTAAAATCAATATAGCTGCTTAAACTGCTATGTATTTCGTAGTTGCCTGATATTGAACTAAACTCCGTTTCTGATTTATTATTGTTAATAATTACGGGCGTTTTTGAGTATGAAGAATTAATTCCAGTAGTAATTTTAGAACTCAGCCAATCAACGGGCAGGGAATAAATTATAAAACCGCGTACATTATAATATTCCCCGACATTATCAGGGAAGGATATACTGGTGCCTTTTTTTAAAAAAACATTATGAAGTATTGTTGTGTCGCTTTGTGCATAAAAATAATTTGTCCCGAGATAATTTGGACTCATACCTAAATCTAACGCAACTCGTAATGACGAAAAGTTTTCTATATCCTTAGACAAATAAATGAAGGAAATATTATTATTTTTTATCGGTTCTAAGGCAGGGTTGCCGGTTGTAAGTTTTAGTGAGTTGGAATTATCTACCTCATATTCGAGCAAATATGCGTTGGGTATCTTCTCACGCGAATTAATTAGTATATCAAAATTACTATGCGCGCTCAGGTGATGTGAATAACGAACCGTAAAACGTAATGAGTTAAATTCTTTGTTCACATTTGATATTTTCGGCACTGTTTGATTATAATTTATTACATTTATTGCGTTACTTATTTTGGCGTTTAGAGAAAAATGTTCTGTATTTACAATTATACCCGCGTTAAAATAATTACTTAAATTATTATTTGTATAAACACTGCTAAACGCATCTTCAAAAGTTCCAGATATTCTATCATAACTTCTTTTATTCTGTTCTGTTTGGTCGTAAAAAAGTTCAACACCAAGTTCTAATTTTATAGCCGAATCAATAGGCTCTATATACTTCAACATTGAATAAAGAGTCATATTTCTTTTTACAGTATTGCTGTTCTGATTAACTGTATTCGAAAAAGTAGTTTGTTCGAAGTAACTATTTTCAGCCGATAAGTCTGCATTTGTATTAGAATAATTTTTGTTTAATGAAGCAAGAGCAACGAAGTTTCTCCCTTCCTTTTGAAACTTTTTACTAAAGAAACATGCTCCCCCAAATGTTCGGGAATAAAATTGAGAAGCGGTTCTACTGCTACTTGTATTAATTAAGGTATTGCCATCAAAAGTTAACCCGCCATTTTCAGAAGCGCTTTTGTTTTCTGCGTAACCAACCTTAGGAGTAAATACAATAACCGCACTTGAATCAATATTAAAGCTGAATTTCGTTTTAAACGAATTATCAATTCTTTTAGAATCTTCTTCATTGGTTTCTTTATAAAACTGCCCATTATCAAACTCGTTGTACAATATATCTCTTGACGAAGTTGCCAGATGTTCTTGTTTAGAGGCAGATAAATTCGATAAAACACTGAAGTCCTCGCTAATCGTCTCGGAATAAAATGCAGAAAGAGATTTTCTATTTAATGTGCCGCCGAATGACCCTGTGAAAGTTTCCAAATCTTCAACACTTGTTCCCTCAAATACAAATGAATTTATATTATTCAAATCGACGGAAATCGAAACCCGCCTGAAGTCTTTCATAACATTTAAATTTCCCATAAGAGTATATCTTTTATTTGTTCCAATGCCTGCCGAAAATTTACCGAACGTGCCCTCTCTAAACTTTTTACGTGTTACGAGGTTTATCGTCGGATCAACTTCTTCGGTGGAACTATTTTTATCTGCATCGTCTTTGTCGTTGTAAACCTGCACTTTTTCAATCATTTCTGCCGGAATATTTTTTAGAACCGTCTTTGGGTTTTCGCTAATAAATGGTTTACCGTCCACAACAACTTTTTTAACTACTTTCCCTTGTGTTAGTACGGATGAGCCCTTGATATCAATGCCCGGCATTTTTTTTAATAAATCTTCCGCAGTGGCATCAATCCGAATTTTGAACGCATCGCTGTTATACTCCACAGTGTCTTTTTTTAATACAACCGGTTTAATTTTCCCTATAATTTTAATTTCCTCTGTCTGAATCGGGGAAGGGGAGAGGTATAAAATTCCGAAATCGATTGTGCCGGTTTTTAATGAAAATTGATAGGTGTAAGTTTTATAACCTACAAATGAAATATTTATTTGATAAACAGAAGGGCGTACTTTCTCAAAAACAAACTTACCGTTATTCCCGGAGGCTGTTCCGCGTGTAGTTGAATCGAGCTGCGAAATCAAAATAATATTCGTGCCCGAAAGAAACTGATTGGTTGACGCGTCGGCAACCTGACCTTTAACCTGGAACCCCTGCGAAAGAATGCTAACACAGGAAAAAATAAAAACCAAAAAAAATAAAATTTTTGTCATCTTCCCTTTTCAATAAAATGTTCATTATAATTTTACTGAAATTATGACATAAAAGAAATAACCACCCCAACACTTTATAAGAGAATTGCTTAAAAAAGTATTCTTAGCGTCAAAATGCTCTTAGATTGTAAATGAACGACAACATATAATATCTGCCGAGTACATTTGAAGTAACATCCTCGGTGTACGTATCTGTTGTTGTTCTTTTAATGCTTGTGGTTTTGTTTAATATATCCACTGCGGTAAATCTAAGTTCGGAAGTTTCATTAAAAAGTTTTTTGCCAAGACTAAAATTCCACTGGTATGAATTAGGGTTATAATCCCCGGAGAGTCCACCATTGTATCTGTGGTTAAAATCGGTGCGCATCACAAAAGTAAAAGGTAAGGTGATTACAAACTTTCCACCGGAGTTTTGGCTATAATAAGAACTTTTGGAAGACGTTGCTGAACTGCTTTTAACATTTGTAAAACTGCTCTGAGAGGAGATAGTAAAGTCCACATTTTCGCTGATGTTGCTGCTTATAACAACTCCAAATCCGAGAGAAGAAGATTTCGAAAAACTTTTTGCTTCGTTAATAATAGTAGGGGTGTTACTATAATTGGCGTTCAGATTCAAATTAACATTTGACTTTATAAACTCAACCGGCAAGCCATATGAGATGAATGAACGGAGATTAAAATAACCATCCATGTTTACAGGTATTTTTAACTGTGTCCCGCGGTTGAGAAAAATATTGCCAAGCACTGTGGTATCTCTTACTGCAGCAATTGTTTTATTAGCAATATAATTGTTTGTAAAGGTTCCGCTTATTAAAAAAAACATTGCGCTCATACTACCCGGGTTTACCCGCGAAAACCTGAGGTTTAGCGAATGTCTGTAATCCTGTTTTAATAGAGGATTGCCGATTGACAAAAGCAATGGGTTTGAATTATCAAGCACATTCTGCAGTTGGTTAACCGATGGATCATTGTTATTGGTTCGATAAAAAAGTCTTAAATCAGATTCTCTTGAAAAACGGAAACGCAGCATTAATGATGGCAGAACCGAATAAAATGTTTTGCTAAGTTCCGATATGAAGGGGAAGTCCTGATTGTTTATTAATTTTGAGATATTATAACTTAAATTTAGCATTAACGAAAATTCTTCGTAACGATATCTGTAACCGGCGCCATAACTTTGTGTTGAGTATTCTTTTTTATAAACGTTGCTGAGTGAGGTATCTAAATTATACTGATACATTGATCGATCGAATGTTTTTTTATCGCTCTCTTCATGACTCAGAGAATATCCTGAATTAAAAAGCAAAATACCATTTTCACTAACCGGTTCGGTGTAAACAAGGTTTATGCGTCCACCTTTGCCATCCGAATCAAGATTTGCTGTTTGATCCATTGTGTCGGAAGTGACTGAGTTGTCGTAATAAATACTTTCGGAAAATAACTTATTATCGCCCGTATTATTTTTGTAATTGGAACTAATATTAAGCGACAACGTTCTGCCTCTTTCTTCAAATCGATGCCGATAGAGAAGTTCGGCTGAGGCATTAACAGCCGCGAGAGTTGAATTAAAATTATTATCGACTGAATTTATTAATTGAACACCGGAAGTATACCCGGCTAAACTGCTTTCCCCGTCATTTGATTGATATGTTACTTTTGGACGAAATAATATTGAGTTTAGTGAATCAATTTCGTAATCCAATCTCATGTTAAAACGATGATTGAGGTTATTTGAGATCGATCTGCTATCCTCAACGTATTTTTGCCCCGCAGCGTTATTGAATAAATATTCGCGATTTAAAAATGATACCGAATTATTATCGGTGCTGTTAAAAAAATAGCTGCTTGTCAATTCTATCGATTCACCGAATTTGTCGGAGTAATTTAAGCCGAACGATTTTGTGGTTGTTAATCCATCCTTCGAATCAACTAAAAAATCGGAAGATTCACCGCCAAAATTTGAACCGCCTCCACCACCGCCAGAACCACGTCCTCCGCCTCCCGGCCTTCTAAAGTTCTCTCGCCTTCCACCGCCGCCGCCAGACATAACGCCGAGCAAATCTTCGCTTGAAAAATTTTGTTCGTTGATGTTGTTCAACTGCCCGAGCAAACTTAGTCGCGTATCTTCATTAAAATAATTTATATTACCACCGATATAATATTTATTTTCATCACCATAACCGCCTCTTAATTTTCCAAAAGTTCCATCACGGAAACGCATACGTGTTATTATATTTAAAGTTTTTGTAGTGTTTCCATCATCAAATCCTGTAAATCGGCTTTGCTCGCTTTGTTCATCGAATACTTGAATTTTATCAATGACTTCGGCGGGAAGATTTTTTAAAACCGCGTTTGGATCATCACCAAAAAATTGCCTGCCATCCACTAATACTTTTTTTACTTCTTCACCCTGCACCTGTACTTTACCATCTTGAACGACAACACCGGGCATCTTTTTTACAAGATCTTCAGCATTGGCGTCTTTATTTACTTTAAACGCATCCGAGTTATAAATTGTTGTATCGGCATTTTGGGTGACAGGGGGAATTTTCCCCAATACCTCCACCTCCTGGGTTTCAACGGATGAAGCGGAAAGGTAAATGATGCCAAAATCTACCGAACCTTTTATTTCAAAAATTTGTCTGAAAATTTTATAACCCATGTAAGAAATTTTCAAAGAATATCGTCCCCGTTTTAAACTCTCTATTTCAAATTTTCCTTTTTTACCGCTCGCTCCTCCTTTTATTGAGGAATCAGTTAAATTGGTAACAACTATATTTGCACCGGTTAAAAATTCCCGTGATGAAGAATCTGCTGTTTGACCGGTGATGTGGAATGCTTGTGCGGAAATTGCGATATGAAAAAGGGATATTAAAAAGAGAGTAAATATTATTTTCATAGAAGAAAAACATCTAAATTTTTGTTGCAAATTAGTCAATTTGAATCTTTAAAAGGTTTAAATTGGCATTGATTTTTTTCAAAACCTGAAATCAGTCCAATTGTAACTTTATTTTTGTAAATAGTTAAAGAAATAGAAGTGAATTCTAATAATCATAGTCATTCTAATAATCAGATTAAAGTGGATTTTAATAAAGCATTTGGTTTTGGAATACTTCTAAACATTACATATATAATCGTAGAACTCGTATACGGGTTATTAATAAATTCAACGGCACTGTTGGCTGATGCCGGGCATAATTTTAGCGATGTGCTCGGATTAATGCTTGCCTGGGGCGCCGCACGGTTAGCAACAAAACTACCCACTATAAAAACAACTTATGGTATGCGCAAATCCACAGTTCTGGCTGCATTATTTAATAGTGTACTTCTAATGATTGCGGTCGGCGCCATAAGTTTTGAGGCGGTAAGAAAATTTTTCAACCCCGAACCGGTTGAAGGTACAACCATGATGATTATTGCGGGTATAGGAGTAATAATAAATACTCTCACAGCAATTTTGTTTATAAGGGGAAAAGAAAAAGATATGAATATAAAAGGTGCATATCTTCATATGGCTGCTGATGCAGGAGTTTCACTCGGTGTGGTAATTGCGGGCTTATTAATATCTATTACCGGGTGGCTGTGGCTCGATCCTTTAATGAGTATAATTATTGTTGCTATTATTACTGCAGGTACATGGGGACTGCTTCGTGATTCTTTTATGCTTTCTGTTGATGCGGTTCCCGAGAGTATTAATGTTGAAGAAGTTCAAAATTATTTAGGTTTTTTTCCGGGTGTAAAAGAAGTTCACGATCTTCATATTTGGGCAATGAGTACAACTGAAACAGCGTTAACCGTACACCTCGTTATTCCGGATTCCAGTTTTGACGACAAGATGCTAAAAAAGATTTGTGGTGAGTTGCATTCAAAATTTGGAATCGGACACACCACCGTTCAGGTTGAACAAAATTCTTCTACTGCAAACTGCAGCCAAAGAAGTGTTTAGAGTGATTCGTACATTTCATAAAAAATTATTGTTTTTATTGATGAAAATTTGTTTTATTCATACAAATATGAGCAGCATTATTTTAAACGTCAAAAGAAAAACATTAATAAGCCAATTTGCCGCGGTTATTCATTTTATATCTAAAAAAGTTAAAGCTAAATATCCAATTGCCACTGTCATTCTTCTTTTTCTAAATCTGTTTAGCTATATTCAGCCAAATTTATTAATTAGGTTTTTCTGATGAACACATTAAATTTAAAGGTTCGAAAAAAAACAGGCGCTTCTCCCGGTTCGTTAATATTTACAGGAAAGCAAAAAGTTGATGAGGTAACTATAACCGTATATGAATATAATGATGTTGAGTATAAAGAAACAAAAGTTGAGGATGTTGAAGAACTTAAAAGTTACCAGAATAATGGTCACATCATTTGGATAGATATTTGTGGTCTGCACGATGTAGTTAAATTAGGCAGAATTGGGGAGATATTTAATATTCACCCCCTTGTATTGGAAGATATTTTAAATGTATCATCATTACCCAAAATTGAAGATTTTGAAAGTTATCTTTTCTTGGTTACCAAAAGATTATTTATGGCAACAGAGGGAGTTGAGATAGAACATGAACAGATATGTTTTATTCTAAAAGCAAATATTTTGCTTACATTTCAGGAGATAGAGGGGGATGACTTTAATTCGATTCGTGAACGCTTGCGCGAAAATAAGGGAAGATTAAGAAAACAGGGAAGTGATTATTTAATATACCGACTTCTAGATTCGATGGTTGATACCTATTTTTCAATTATCGATTTTTTTGATGAAAAGATTGAGGACATGGAAGATGAAATTATTGAAAAACCAAACCAGGCTTCACTCCAGACAATTCATCACCTTCGAAAGGAACTAATTAAATTTAAACGCGCAACAGTTCCAATTAGGGATATATTATTTATGATTGAGCGGGAACATTTTTCGGTATTCAAAAAAAGCACATTCCCGTTTCTTCGCGATATAAACGATCACGTAAAACAAATATTAGACTCAATTGAAAATTACAGGGAAATTACAAACGGTTTAATGGATGTATATCTTTCAACTGCCAGCAACAAAATGAATGAAGTGATGAAACTTCTAACTATTATTTCAACAATCTTTATTCCTCTTACTTTTATAGTAGGAATATACGGAATGAATTTTAACACAAAAGCCGGCTGGTTAAATATGCCCGAATTGAATTGGGAATATGGGTATCCGTTTGTTCTTTTATTAATGGGGGCAATAGCCGGTTTGTTATTCGCATGGTTTAAAAGAAAAAATTGGATGTGATTTGAATTTTTGAAGCATTATATTAGGTATGTTTACACTTATTTTTGGGATACACATATGAGAGATATTATGAAAAATTTGTTTCTAATTATTTTTATTCTCTTCTGCAGCAAAATATTTCCGCAAGCGCAGGATTATTTCCCCGCGCAAGCCGGTCACACATGGCAGTTTAAAGTTACGCCTTTAGATTCAGTAAATAATGAGGTCGATTCGCTCAGCTATTTTAGAGTTGATACGTTTGCAACCGCTGGAATTTACCAGGGGGTTGATGCAAAAATTATTCTCTCAAAATCGGGGACTCCAAGTCTTCTTCCTTTCTTACCATATACCGACTCATCTTATCTAAATTTATCCGGCAATGATGCAAAAATTTATTTTAATATGATGAACTTTGGTTCGTTCTCGGGTATAATTGATTCCCTTTTGATTGATTCGCTCTTGCCAGGCGGCACGAGCTTTTTATCTCTCTTAAGTTCATTCGAAGGTTGGTACACTCTTTACAAATTTACAAACACATTAAATTCTTCATACGAAATATTTAAGTTTGATACGACCATTACATATGATTCACTTTCGCTTCCATTGAGGTTCGAAGTAAAAGGTAAGCGAATTAATGATGGTGAACTCCTTTCCGATATCGGTACTTTTATCTGTAAAAAATTTATTATTACCGTAGGCGTCAGTTATCTTTTTACTCCGCCATCGCCGTTGCCTGTAATTCCCATTCCGCTTTTAAGTTTACCCGATACTGTTTATATAGCGCCGGGGAATTGGGAATTAAAACACATTATTCCGTCTACGGTTTTCGATTTGAGCTACCTGCAACTCGGTACTTATACTATTCCAGGATTAAAGACTGAAATTGTTTCAGGAATAACTTCGGTTGGAAAAGAAGATTATTTTGAACAGGGTTATTCACTGAGTCAAAATTACCCGAATCCATTTAATCCGTCTACTACAATTAATTTTTCTATCAATAAAAGTTCTACAGTTTCATTGAAAATTTACGATTTAGTAGGTAATGTTGTAGCCAAATTAATTGACGAGAAAAAAAGCGAAGGTCAGTACAGTTATAAATTTGACGCCGCAAAGCAAAAATTATCAAGCGGCATCTATTTCTATCTCTTAAAAACCGATAATATTTCCATAGCAAAAAAAATGATTCTGTTGAAATAAAAATCAGTTGACAAGAGAGCAAAAAAAATTACACTAATGATTCTAAAAAATTTAACAAAGTTTTTGGGGCAGAATGCTTTTTAACGGAAAAAAAATAAAACTGTATAATTACTCAAGTTCCCAATCTTTAAAATCACGGGATGCAATAGCAGATAAGTATAAATGGAACCTTAAAGATATATATCCCGGTGATGATGCGTGGGATATTGAGTATAATTGGGTTCAGCAGCACCTTCCAATGTACAGGTCATTTGAAGGCAAATTATCTGGCAGCGCCGACACTTTGGTTGAGTGTTTAAAGTTTGATGATAATATCGCGATGAAGATTGAAAGGCTCTATCTTTATGCTATGTTATCCAAAGACAGTGATATGCGGGTTACAAAATATCAATCAATGGACGACAAAATTACAAGTTTATCTTCTGCCGCTTCTGCTGCCAGTTCTTTTTTAAGACCCGAGTTATTAGAGATACCCGATAAAAAGATTTTTGATATTCTGGAGTCAAATGAATATTTAAAAAACTATCGCCATTTTTTTGAAAATTTGTTGAGGGAAAAAGCACACACTCTTTCCAAAGACAAAGAAGAAATATTAGCTATGGCAGGTGAAATTACTTCTGCCCCATACAGCGCATATTCAATGTTTACTAATGCAGACATGCAATTTTTGCCGACATCCGACTCACAAAAAAAACAATACGAAGTTTCGCATGCGCGTTTTTATGCTGCAATGTACAGCAACGATAGGATTCTGAGAGAGAATGTATATAAAGCATACTACAAACCATTTGTCGATTATATAAATACATTAACATCATTGTTCAACGCAAACCTAAAAGCGAATATTTTTTCAGCCAGAGTTAGAAAATACAAATCGGCGAGGAATGCCTCTCTTGATAAAAACAATATTCCCGAATCAGTATATGATAACCTTGTGGAATCAGTAAACGATAATTTAAGTGCGCTTCACAGATGGGCATCCATAAAAAAAAGGATGCTCAAAATAAAAGAACTTCATCCATATGATGTTTATGTAACTTTATTTCCTTTGAAAAAAGAAAAACATTATAATTATGAGGATGCAAAAAATTTAGTTCTCGAATCGTTAAAACCACTCGGTAAAAATTATCTAAGTAATTTAAACAAGGCTTTTGATAATAGATGGATTGATGTTTACGAAACACCAGCCAAGCGGAGCGGAGCGTATTCATCCGGCACAACCTTTGGGGTTCATCCGTACGTACTTCTAAACTGGTCGAATTTGTTAAATGATGTTTTTACTCTTGCGCATGAGATGGGGCACAACATGCACTCTTATTATACCGGCAAAACCCAACCGTTTCCTTATGCAAATTATTCTATATTTCTTGCTGAAGTTGCATCAACCTTTAATGAATCTATGCTGCTCGACTATTTAATTGAGCACTCGAAAACAAAGGCTGAAAAACTTACACTTCTTGAAAAATATTTAAATAATATAACCTCAACTTTTTACAGACAGGTTATGTTTGGAGAATTTGAAATGTTAGTTTATAAACGCACCGAGGCGGGCGAAGCATTAACATCAGATGAATTGAATGAATTGTATAAAAATATTTTTCAAAAATATTGGGGCCCGGAGATGGTTGTAAACAAGCAGGAAGAATATACCTGGGCACGCATTCCGCATTTTTATTACAATTTTTATGTCTTCCAGTACGCAACCGGCTTTGCTGCATCGGAGGTTTTGGTGAAGAAGGTAAAAAGTGAAGGTAAACCAGCGGTTAATCGGTATCTAAACTTTTTAAAAGCAGGTGCATCCGACTATTCACTCAATATTTTAAAATCCGCAGGCGTTGATATGAACACTCCGGAACCAGTGCTTGCAACCGCACAGAAAATGGAATTATTACTCGATGAAGTTGAAGCGCTAATATGATAACTGTTAATAATTTTTCAACTCAAGGAAACTAATGAAAGTATACACTAAAACAGAACTTAATTCATTTCAACAATCTTTAACATATGACGACATCAGTTTAATACCGACAGAAATATCACGTATTAAATCGCGCAACGAAGCAATAACAGCATGTGAATTTCTTGGTTTAAAACTATCACTTCCAGTTATTTCAAGCCCGATGGATACAGTAACGGGTATTGATATGGCGAAAGAATTGACGAATCTCGGTTGTGTGGGAATACTAAACCGATTCGATTCTTCACTCGATTCAATTTTGCATGAAGACAGTCAACACGGCATACGCGCGGTTTCTGTTGCGTTAAACAGTACTGATGAAATCATCGAAAAAATTGCCGCAAAAAATTATTTAATTTGCGTTGATACAGCAAACGCAAATAATCATGAGGTATTGAGAAAAACCGAGGAAATAAAAAAGAAATTTGACGTAAAAGTAATAGTCGGTAATATCGCCCATGGTGGTTCGTTACAGCAACTTGAAGACAGTGGGGCTGATGCAGTACGCGTTGGAATAGGAAGCGGAAGCGTTTGTACTACAAGTATCCAAACCGGCATCGGGATCGGTCAGGTTTCATCATTACTTAATGTTTTATTTTCTAGAAACGAAAAAAAATTGAATATAAAAATAATTGCAGATGGCGGAATTAAAAGCCCCGGTGATGTTTCTAAAGCAATGGCGCTTGGTGCCGATGCTGTAATGTTAGGCAGAATGCTTTCGGGTACGCGCGAAACACCCGGCGATATTATAAAATACAATGGACAGCTATGGAAGAAGTATAGAGGGTCGGCTTCATTCGGTGTAAAAATGCGCAACGAATTTATAGAGGGTGAAGAGACTATGGTTGCCTATAAAGGAGCCGTTAAAAATGTTGTTGACGGTATTTCCGATGGTTTAAGGAGCTCGATGAGTTATATGAATTGTTTTACTCTTGATGAACTAAGAAACATCGAAACATTCGCAATTTTAAGTAACAGTTCGTACCTCGAACGATTGCCTAAAATGTAAACTGATTTTATTTCAAAGAAAAAAAATAAAATTTTGCTTAAAACAAATAAAGGCGGTTTTGAACCGTCTCTATTTGTTACGTTTTGTACAACCAATTATGATGCTCTATTTTTTGCGTTCTTTCAAAATTAAAAAATAAATTTTTATACATCATACTTATTCTTTATAGCTTCAACTTTATTTTTACTATAATCGGAAACACCAACCATCAAACCGGCAGTTACTACTATGGCTCCGATAATCTGGTAAATTGTTACATCCTTTCCGAAAAGCAGCATTACAAATGGCAGAAAAGCCAACCATAAATTTGTATAAGGCACCCAAAGGTGCGCCGAGAACTTTGATAGTTTGAAGAATCCAAAACTGTATATATAGCCGGTTAAACCTGCTGCAATAACAAATAAAATCGGAATCCAATTATCAGGGAAAAGCTTGCCGTTGAATAGCGCAAAAAACCTGTTGAAATTTACTTTCGAGAAAAGTTTTTCAATTTCTACCTGAACCTCGGCAGAGACATTATTTTTTAATATATACTCTTCATTTGTTTTATCATAATAGTTAAGTAAAAACTCTTTATTTTCATTATCGAGTTTATCCAACACTCTTGTTTCCATCTGTGCTGTAGGTACCTCTGAAGGAAGGTTAACTTTCATCACACTCCCAAGAAGCGGGAAAAAGATTAAGGCAGCGCTTATAAAAATCATTTTCCAAACTTCTCTCCATGCAACAAGGGCATTAGGTCCCACTTTCGGAAAAGCTGTTTGAACAGTTTTATTATTTAATAATTGCTGCGAGCATAAGCAGCAGTTAATTATAAGTATCCAAATAATTGCTGTTGTATCTAAAGAATCCTTTGGGTCAGAGTATCCACCAAACAGTGCAGGCAAATGGGGAACCGCCAGACCTCCGACAACAAGCAGAACGCCAATCCAGTGTTCTTTCCTTAGATTTGCATTGAACATTATCCAGCCGAAGAAAGGAAGAAACGCGAGATAAACATTTACATAAGGTGCGAATAAGTGGGGTGAGTAATATCGTGGTAAATAAAAGAAACCTATATTTTCAATAACTCCCGTAAAGGCAGCGACAATAATTGTTGTAAGTGAGAGCCAGCCAGGCCAAAAATACTTTAATTCTTTGCCGCGAATAATTTCAATAGTTACGGCTATCAAAGCCCATGCAAGTTTTGAAATTTCGCGCCACCAGGTCATCACGCCAGGCGATACATTTATTGTTTCACCGCCGACATACTTTGGCTGATTACCCATCCAGTTTAATAAATACTGTCCGGCTAAACCGCTGTTTATAATAGATAGCCAGGTAATGATCAGAATTAATTCCATAAGCTGAACCTTAAGAACAAAACAAAAAAATATTAGAAGCCGGTTTTTTTTAAAGCCGGACTGCAAACCTAATATTTATATTTAAAAATATCTAATTATTTTCAGCTTTTTTTTTCAAAAATTAATTCAACCGTATTTTATTCAATATAATTTTGACTATGAATTAATACATTAAAAAATTTCTTCTCTATGAACAAGGTTAATACTGAATGCCGGAATGCACAATGATGTGTACTCACATTCCTTATCAAAAGGATTTGAATAACGAACCCTGGTACCTTTTTTTATAAAAATTGACTCCAGGGCGTTTAGAACAATTTTATCACCGTCCACTTCAAACATTTTTTTGCCGGAAATAATAAAAGTCACTTCATCAAAGTCCGGAGTTTGAAATGGTTCGCTCCATCCGGGAGGGGCAATCATATGAGCGAAGCTGAAATCGCCTACGTTTATACTTGCGTTGCCGAAATGTTCTTCTATTAGTTTGCCATCAGACGTTGGTACTGTAAATGGGTTTTTTTGAACTTTGTAATTGTACATTGTTATTCCTCTCTAATTGTTTTGATAACTTTCTCAGAATTCAGTTTTAAATACAATCTAAAGAAAATATCAATTAATAAATATCTTGAAAAAATAACGAGCGATTTCGGCATATGAAAAAAAATACTCATTCTAAAATTTAGCACAAAGTTAAAAAACGAACGACAAAAGTATATGCTCGCCGGTTATTTATCAGCTTTGAAATTTTTGAGGCGGAGCGAATTGCTGATTACCGATACAGAACTTAATGACATTGCAAAAGCTCCAATCATTGGGTTAAGCATTCCAAGCGCCGCCAACGGTATGCCGAGAGTATTATAAATAAAAGCCCAGAATAAATTTTGTTTTATTGTTTTTATCGTATTGCGTGAAAGTTTGATGGCATTCACAACGCCATTTAAATCACTACCCATCAACACAATACTGCCGGTTTCAATTGCAACATCGGTGCCGCTGCCAATTGCAATTCCTACATCACTTTGCGCAAGAGCTGGCGCATCATTTATCCCATCACCTACCATTGCAACAACTTCATTTTCTTTTTGATATTTTTTTATTGCATTCACTTTATCAACCGGCATAAGGTCAGCCTCAAATAAATCGACTCCTGATTTTTCTGCAATAATTTTTGCGGTAGAATAATTATCGCCGGTTAACATAACCGTTTTAATACCCATTTTTTTTAAGTGCGCTATTGCGGTAACCGACGATTCCTTAATTGGATCTTCAATTGAAATAATAAGTTTAAGTTTTTTATTAACGGCAGTAAATACTAATGTTTTACCCGAGGATACCAGTTCTTCAATTTCAGCGGAGTACTCTAAAAGATTTACACTATATTTCTCCATCAACTTCAAATTACCCGCCAGTACTTCATTCCCATTGATTTGAGAAAATATTCCTTCCCCCGGTAAATTTTCAAAATTATCTAATTCAATTGTTTTTATATTTTTCAATTTTGCGTATTCAACAACGGCTGCGGCAATAGGGTGTTCCGACTTTTGTTCTGCACTGGCTGCGATACCAATAAGCTCATCCTCATTTGACCCGAATGATATTATTTCAGAAACGGTAGGTTTGCCTTCGGTTATAGTTCCCGTTTTATCAAAAATAATAGTTGAAATTTTGTGCGCCCTTTCGAGGCTTTCGCCGTTCTTTATTAAAATACCCAACTGTGCGCCTTTACCAGTGCTTACCATTATAGCCGTGGGTGTTGCAAGTCCTAATGCGCAGGGGCATGCTATTATCAGCACGGCAACAAAATTTATTAATGCATGGCTGAAAGTATAATCGCCGCTTCCGACAATCAGCCAGACGAAAAAAGTTAAAACTGCAACTACGATAACTACAGGTACAAATATAGAAGCAATTTTATCTGCAAGATTTTGAATGGGGGCTTTGGAACCCTGTGCTTCTTCTACCATTCGTATTATTTGTCCGAGAACAGAATTTTCACCGATTGCAGTAATCTCAAACTCAATGTAACCTGATTTATTAATTGTTCCGCCAATAACTTTTGCGCCAATAGATTTTTCAACCGGAATACTCTCGCCTGTTATCATCGATTCATCAATTACTGAATTTCCTTTTCTAACCAAACCATCCGCAGATATTTTCCCGCCGGGTTTAACTACAACAACATCACCCAATATCAATTCTTCTAACTTTATTTCAACTTGAACTCCGTTTCTTATAACCGTTGCCGTTTTAGGTTTTAATTCCATCAGCTTTTTTATAGAAGAATTTGTTTTTTGCTTAGCCCGGCTTTCTAACCATCTGCCCATCAATATTAATGATATTATTACTGCAGTAGTATCGAAATAAACATGAGGAGTTTGACCTTGTAACAATATAAAGGAAGGGAACAAAGTGACAATTAGACTGTAGGTAAAAGCGGCGCCGGTTCCAACGGCTACCAGTGAGTTCATATCCGCAGAAAAATGTTTAAGATTGTTCCAGAAAATTTTATAGAACCTTTTGCCCGAAATAAAAACTACCGGTGTTGTTAAGATCAACAAAAATTTGTTAAAATAATCTGCGGAAAATGGAATGAGGTTTTGAAAAAAATCGAACATCATTCCCATGTTCAATAATAGTATCGGGACAGTTAAAACTGTGGCAAAAATAAAATCTTTCTGAAGTTCAGAATCAAAATCCGATTTATTATTATTCGATGAAGCTGGCTCGTTTTTTTTATCAAGAGATGAGGTGTCAACATTGTATCCCGCATCTTTAATTTTCGCTACAATATCCAGGTAGTTTGTTTTAGCGGGGTCTATCTCGAAAGTTGCTTTTTCGGTGGCAAGATTAACCGAAACATCTTTAACCCCTTCAACTTTTTTTATAGCTTTTTCAACTCTTGCCACACAGCTTGCGCACGTCATTCCTTCAACGGGCAGCGAGATTATTTTTATCCCGCTGCCGCTTAACATTTTGTCTGTCATATTAAACCTAACATTATAAAACTACTTTAAAACCTGCTTCTTTAATTGAGTCATTAATTTTTTCGCGGGATACCTTTGTTTCATCGTACTCAACCCGGGCAGAACCTATCTCAACACTTTTTAAGTTTAGATCAAGTTTTTGTAATTCTTCCCGCACGGATTTTACACAGTGCATACAACTCATGCCGTCAATTTTTATTAATTCGGTTTTCATTTCAATCCTTTCTTTTTTATGTGCTGTAAAAATAATAACAGAAGATGTTGTATTTGTTACATCATTTTATAAAAATTGTGTAAAATTTTAAGACAATATCTGCTCCAAATTGCATTAAAATATTATTAATGGTTTAGTTTTGCATAAAATAGTTAGAAACAATTTGGGCAGTCTTTAATATACTCCCTATATTTAAGTAATTAATATATTTTTATTATGAGAAAAAGATGACTAACAAAGTTTTTAAGAAACATCCTGTTTTAGATTATATAGCAATTGCTTTTGGTTCGGCTGTTATGGCTATCGGTATCGGTGTATTTCTCGTTGATGCACGCGTGGTGCCGGGCGGTGTAAGCGGGCTTTCGATGGCAATTCATTATGTTACAAATAATGCAGTTCCGGTTGGTTTAACAATGTGGGTGCTTAATGTACCGCTTTATATTTGGGGTGTAAAAGAACTTGGTAAAGAATTTGGGGTCCGAACTTTTTTCGGATTTACACTAAACTCATTTTTTATCGATTTTTTCCGCGGCGATATTCCGGGTTTCAGCTTTATTCGTCTTCAAGATACATCAACCGTGCAGGATCTTCTTAAAAATGATTTTCTTTTTTTAATTCTTATTGGCGCCGTACTGATTGGAGTTGGACTCGGCATCATATTTAAGTTTAAAGGAACTACCGCCGGTTCCGATATAGTGGCAGCTATTATGCAAAAACGTTATGGTGTAAAACCGGGGATGGCAATAATGATAATTGATTTTGTCGTTATTGCTTTTGCAGGTTTAATAATAGAATTGAAAGGATTATCAGGAGGGAGACCGGCGTTCTCACTTACGCTTTACGCTTTTTTCCTTTTGTTTATTTCATCGAGGATTATTGATGTAATTATTGATGGGTTTGATTATGCGCGTGCGGTTTATATTATTTCCGACAAATATGAAGAACTTGGCAGGCGTATAATGAACGAATTAAGCCGGGGCGCAACAGCTATAAAATCCCGAGGTTTATATCGTAATGTAGAACGTGAAGTAATTGTTACAGTTGTGCCCATGCGCGAACTTGGAATACTTAATGACATAATAAAAGAAGTTGATCCCGATGCTTTTGTAATAATAAATAATGTTCACGAGGTATTGGGCGAAGGATTTCGGCGAAGGATATAAGAGCAAATTTAAATTATAGGAATATTCCTTTCCCTTTATCGTATCAATTATTAATTTAACCTTATAAATATTTGCGTATCCTTCTATACCTAATATTTTCACTCATTAATAAGGATAATTTGATGAAGAAAATAATTACTTTCATTATTCTTGCCTCTGCTTGTCTTTTAAATATCTTCGCGCAAGATTCAACTGCACAGTTTATCGGACCCGGTACTATTCTTCATAAAGTATTTAAACCTTCCGTGCCATGGAATATTAGTATAATTGAAGTTGATCTGACGAATCCTTTTATTTCAATTGAAACTGAGTTAGCCCACGATCAGCTTGGCAATGGTTTGGAGAAACCAACTGCAATGTCATTAAGAAATAACTCAACCGGTCATAATGTTTTGGGTGCAATAAACGGCGATTATTTCGGAATTAGCGCTCCTACAAATCCTTATACTTTTCTTTCAAATTCACAAATTAAAGATGAAGAATATGTCTTCGGAAGGACTCACAGCAGGAGTTCATTCGGGTATGATTTTTATAAAAAGCCATTCGTAGAAATTATAAACTTCGGCGGGACGGTTACCGCATCAAATGATTCTTCATATGAAATTGCCGGTGTGAACCGTGAACGGGGTACTGACCAGTTGATTGTTTATAACAAATTTTTTTCATCCACTACTTTGACTAATGAGTTCGGCACCGAAATAAGATTGAGCGCAATTGATCAACCGACAGCTAATTCTCCTATCAGATTTATTGCCGAAGCAAAAGAAACATCTGCCGGCAGTATGGTTATAAATGGCAAATACATTTTATCCGGAAATCAGACTGCATCAACTTTTTTAAATAATAATATTTCCATCGGTGACACGATTACACTTATAATGGGATCAAACCCCGATAGAGGAAGACTAACCGGTCTGATCGGCGGCGGGCCCAGATTAATAATCGACGGGCAAATACCTGCAAACTTTGATGGATTTGAAGGGTTTGGTGGAACACATACAAATTCGCGCCACCCTCGCACAGCAGTTGGATTCGGTGCGGACAGCACAAAATTATATCTTTTGGTTGTGGACGGAAGGCAGGGCACATTAAGCGCAGGAATGATGATGAAAGAATTAGCCGGTTATATGAAGTCAATAGGCTGCACAGATGCAGTAAACCTGGACGGCGGCGGTTCATCTGTTCTTATTGCACGTAATCAAATAATTAGCAGTCCATCAGATCCGGGTGGAGAGCGATCAGTTGGAAATGCTTTGCTAATTATTTCTTCTGCTCTCACCGGCTCTTTGAGCAAACTTCATATTTCACCGCCAAATCCAAGAGTGTTTTTAGGGCAGCAGACATCCTTCTCGGTACAGGGAACCGATGATAACTATAATCCGATTCCTCTTATCACTTCGCTCATTCAGTGGAAACTAAGCAAACCCACTCTTGGTACTATTTCAGCCGATGGGAATTTCACCGCTTCATCTGTTTCTGATTCCGGTTATGTTATTGTACAATATCAAAATGTATCCGACTCCACTTTTATTGTGATAAAAGGAATAAAAGATATTGTTATAAAACCTAAAATGGCGGTAACTGATAATTCGAGAATTGTAGTATTTAAAGCAGATATATTCGATACCGATAACTTAATTCAAACAATAAATCCAATTCAGCTAACTTGGGCACTTAGCGATTCGACAATTGGAACACTTGACGTATTAGGACAGTTTAGAGGCAAAAAGCCAGGTACAACAAAAGTATTTGTTTCGTTCATGAATGTGACTGATACCGCGGAAGTACGTGTAGAAATTGGGGAAGGTAAACATGTTATTGACTCATTGGAAAACCTTCAGGGTTGGAATATAGAAACTGAAAACTTAGATTCAGTATCTTTTAGTTTAAACTCTACTTATTTTTCGATTGGAGCAAAGTCGTTTCAGGTTGATTACCTTTTTACATACCAACCCAATATTTATAATTGGGTTAATTTGAAAACTAATAAACCGACGATGGGACTTCCCGATTCGATTTACATCGATATAAAATCCGACGGCAGGTATCACCGCGTATTTTTTGATATTGAGGATGCGCTTGGAGTTACTTATCGTTTAAACACAAATAAGTTTGCATCCGATTCAACCGCTTTTGAAACGCTTAGAGGTAGAGTTCCAAGTTCTTCAAGTGTAATTTTTCCTGTCACCATAAAAAATATAGCAATAGCTTTCGGCAATGGCGGTGTTACCGGGCAGCAATACTCGGGCACAATTTACATCGACAATTTACAAGTTAGCTATCCTCAAAGTACTGTTGGCGTTAAAGGCGATGAAGTTGTCCCGAATGATTTTATCCTTTATCAGAATTATCCGAATCCATTCAACCCCTCAACCACCATTCGTTTTGCTATAAATAAAGCAAGTGATGTTAAACTTGTTGTGTTTGATATTTTCGGTAGGGTAGTAGAACAATTAGTTAACTCGCAACAAAATCCCGGTATTCATACAGTTCAGTTTGACGCCTCGAAATATTCCAGCGGCGTTTACTTTTACAGACTTCAATGTAGCGGAGGTTCTGAAACAAAAAAGTTAATTTTCATGAAGTAGGAACCAATCTATTCTTTAACTGAAATTTGTTTCCATGTGGGAAGAAAATACCGGAATAGAAATGATATTATCGGGTTAGATATTGAATGGATTTTGCAATTGAATATGCCAACTTGGTTTTACAAATATTTTTACCCTACTGTAAAGTGATATTTTTATTTTGTCATTAAAGTGTGGTAATATTTAAATTTCATTCAACAGCTTAAAAGCTTTCTATTTAGGGCTCCTCTAAAAACTAATCCGTTTCTGTTATCCCCGTTGGTTAACGGATATGGTTTTATTAACGGAATACAAGTATATGCTGTCAAATCGGTTTTTCGAGGAGCGCACATAAAGTTTTTAGAGATGCCCTTAAATTTCTTCAGACATTCACACAACATATCCGTTCCAAATTAATACACATTCCCAAAATGATAAGTCCCCTTGGTGGTTTTTTAAGAAAAAACCCATTAATTCCAAGGCACAACTTTTGAAGTAATTAATCTATACTTCAAGGTATTAAGTTTTGATCGGGGTAGAACATAAAGCCGCCAGAGGCGGCTTTTTTTTTGCAAAAAAAATGATCGAACAATCAATTATGTTTGTCAAAAAGTTATTCATTTCACTTGGGATACAATTTTTTTTATGTGAATGACATTTTCGGTTAAAAATCTCTGCTTAAGAACTTGACAACGAAACGGATATTTTATACATTCGCAGTGTGCCACCGCAGAAAAGCGGTGGCAATTTTTTTTAAAAGTCCATTAATCAATTATTAGGTATTATGGGTGACTCAAATTTTGTTTATCTGACACGTGAACGCTTGGTTGAACTTGAAAAAGAACTCCAGGAAATGAAAAATAGCGGCAGAAAAGAGATGGCAAGAAAAATTGCTGAAGCGCGCGCGCATGGCGATCTTTCTGAAAACGCTGAATATGATGCCGCAAAAGAAGAGCAAGGATTGTTCGAACTTCGTATTAGCAAAATGGAAAGTGTACTTTCTCGAGCAAGAATAATCAACAACTCTCATTTACCGGACGGTGAGGTCCATATACTTTCTAAAGTAAAAATTAAAAACATAAAAACTGCAAAAATGTTTGATTATATGCTCGTTTCTCCTGAAGAAGCTGATTTTCAACAAGGCAAAATATCTATCACTTCACCGGTAGGTAGAGGACTTATGGGGAAAAAACTCGGTGATAATGTGGTAGTTAAAGCCCCTGCGGGAATTTTGGAATTTGAAATTTTAAAAATTGAATAATATTCAGAACTTGACCGACGAATCGTTTATTAAATTAGCTATTGAGATTGCTAAAAAAGGAAACGGAAAGGTTAGTCCCAATCCACTTGTTGGCTGTGTAATCGTAAAGGACGACAGGATAATCGGGGCTGGATTTCATGAACGTTTCGGCGAGAGCCATGCGGAAATAAATGCAATCGAAAACTCAAAAGAGGATGTTGAAGGTTCAACTTTATATGTTAATCTCGAACCTTGCAGCCATTTTGGTAAAACACCTCCGTGTGTTGAAAGTATAATAGAAAAAAAAATTAAAAGGGTTGTAATTGGCACTCTCGATATGAACCCTCTCGTTAGCAGTAAGGGGATTAAAAAATTAGTTGACGAAGGTATTGAAATAAAGGTTGGTGTTCTTGAAAAAGAATGTATCTCTCTGAACAAGTTTTTTTTCAAGTTCATCAGTCAAAAAATTCCTTATGTAACATTAAAAGCCGCCCAGACTATTGATGGAAAAATTGCAGACTTGAGGGGTGATTCGAAGTGGATCTCATGTTCATCAAGCCGAAGATATGTTCATGAGTTACGGGCAAAATATGATGCCGTTTTAATTGGTATGGGCACTGTTAAAAAGGATGATCCCAATTTAACCGTTCGTTTGACAGAAGGACGAAATCCAAAACGAATAATCATCGACACAAAACTTTCTCTAAAACTTTCCCACACACTTTTTATTAATAATAATGATAAAAACCTTATTATTGTTACATCAAAACAAAGCATAAACAAAGAAAGGAAAATAAAAAAAATTACTGACAGGGGGGCTAAAATTATTTTTGTAAAAGAAGAAAATAACGGGCTCCTTAATTTAAAACAGATGTTGCGCGAATTGGCAAAATTGAATATTGCCTCAATTCTCGTTGAAGGCGGCAGCGAAATTTTCACTTCGTTTATAAAACAAAAATTATTCGATGATATTTTTGTTTTTATTACTCCCAAAATTATGGGAAAAGGTTTACCTGTAGTCGGGGATCTCGGTATAAGCAGTATTAGGCAATCACTTAAATTAAAAATTGCCGGCACAGAGAGTGTCGGAGATGATATTCTCCTTGAGTTAACAAAATAATCAGATCTAAACCGGAATATTTTCAGAGTGGTTTAGTCAGCATCATTTTTATAACTTTATTATAACTGATTTTATTTATTTTTTTTGAGGAAATAATGTTTACTGGTTTAGTTGAAGAGACCGGCAAGTTGGTTGAAAAAATTGCGGTCGGCAATGGTTATAGGCTAAAGTTTGAAGCTAAAGTTGTTATGGACGATCTTGAAATCGGAAGTAGTGTCGCTGTAAATGGCTGTTGTCTTACTGTTGTTGAATTAAATGAAAATATTTTTGCTGTTGATACGATAGAAGAGACATTGCTAAAAACCAATCTCGGTAAATTAAATATCGGCAACAGGGTAAACTTAGAACGACCGTTAAAAGCCGAAGCAAGGTTAGGCGGACATTTTGTACTCGGACATGTTGATACAACAGGTATTGTGGAAGAGGTTAATGAACTTTCGCACAGTCATTTTGTAACAATTTCTTTTCCCGATGATTTTAAAAAATACTTAATTTATGTAGGTTCTGTTGCAATAGACGGCGTCAGCATGACCGTTGCAAGATTAAATAATAACAAGTTCAGCGTAGGAATAATTCCTCATACATGGCAAGAAACCGTTTTTTCAGACAAAAAACCTGGAGACACAGTAAATTTGGAATTTGATGTTCTCGGTAAATATGTTGAGAGAATAATGGAGGGTAAAGCTGATAATTCCTCCATAACAGAAGTGACAAGTTGATTATGAAAACTACGGAACAAAAGGTTCTGAAGTTTATTAATAAAAAAAATCTTATTGAACAGGGCGACAAAGTTCTTGTTGCATTAAGCGGTGGCGCAGATTCTGTTTTTTTACTTTTATTACTTAATAAATACAAAAAAAAATTTAACATAACAATTGGCGCTGTTCACGTTAATCACAAAATCCGTGGAGCGGCAGCGGATGAGGATGAGAAATATTGTAAAAATATTTGCGCCAAGATTGGCTTGGATTGTTTTTCTGTTAAAAAAGATGTTTTAAATTATGCAAAGAAAAATAAAGTCTCTCTCGAAGAAGCGGGCAGAATAGTCCGTTACCTGACTTTCGAAAAGATTTCGCATGAACATAATTATAATAAAATTGCAACTGCCCATCATGGCAGTGATAATGTTGAAACTGTTTTGTTAAATTTTATCAAAGGCGCCGGGCCTAAAGGACTGGCAGGTATACCCTTTAGACGGGGCATGATAATAAGACCGTTATTAGATCTTTCTAAAACTGAAATATTAATTTGGTTACAGGAAAACCATATTGAAACCAGAACAGATGAATCGAATCTAAATATTGAGTTCGAAAGAAATTACCTTAGGAATGAAATAATTCCGCGGCTCAAGGAAAAGTTCAATCCTTCAATTGAAGAAACTGTTTTTAGATCGTCTGAAATTTTCCGGCTTCAAAACGAGTTGGTTTTATCTATGAGCCGCGATTTATCAACCAATGTTTTTAACGCCGATAGTTTTGGTTTACATCTGGAGATTAACAAATTATCCGGTATTCATCCGGCGTTAATTTCTGCTATGTTAAAGCAGAAGATTGAGGAACACTTTAATACCGAAATTAATTTTGACGATACAGAGCGGATTATAGCTCTTATAAAGAATCAGCGTGGTAGAAAGATTGAACTGAATGCGGCAATTTTTTGTTATCGCGAAATAGGTGAACTTATTTTTACAGAAAATAAGCCAATTACAAAAACTTCTGTCATTAGTTTCAAAATAGGTGAAACGATACAGGTTAAAGAGAAAAAATTGTCAATTAAACCTATTGCAAAAAACAAAATATTTTTTGTTAATGGAAAAGAATATATAGATCGTGAAAAAATTACAGCGAATAAATTTTTATTAAGACCCTGGCAGCATGGTGACAAATTTATTCCCCTCGGCATGAAGGGCACAAAAAAAATATCCGACTTTTTAGCCGAGCAGAAAATATCTTCGGCTAAAAAGAAGGAACAGTTGGTTTTAATTAATGGAGAACAAATAATTTGGGTTGTGGGGTTAAGAATTGATGACCGGATTAAATTAAATGATGAAACGCGAAAGGTTTTACAATTATGCCTGATTTAGGTAGTGAAAATAATGATATTGTAATAGTAGGTGATGAAAAGTTTATACCTCTACATACCGAGGATAAAATTAATATACGCGTAAAGGAGTTAGCATCGGAAATATCGAGGGACTACTTTGGTAAGGTCCCGATATTTATCGGTGTCCTTAACGGATCGTTTATATTTTTATCGGACCTTATTAGGGAAATAAAATTAGATTGCGAAATAGATTTTTTTAAACTCTCAAGCTATGGCGATGAAAAAATATCCTCGGGCAAGGTTACTTTATTAAAAGAGCTTAACTGCGATGTAAATGACCGGGATATTATTATAGTCGAGGATATAGTCGATTCCGGTCTTTCTATAAAATATATTGAAGAACTGTTCAGCAAACATTCACCTGCAAGCATGAAGGTCTGCTCGTTGTTAGTAAAGCCAAATAGCCTAAAATATAATGTTAAAATTGATTATATTGGATTTAATATTCCAAGTAAATTCGTAATAGGTTACGGTTTAGATTACGCACAAAAATTCCGAAATTTAAAAAGCATATACGTTTTAAGCGAATGATTATTAAGGGATCTAAATGTCTTTAAGAAATAACAAACTATTTATGTCAGAAAATAATAAAAACAATAATAACCAGCCCAAAAAGCCCGGCAATAAACCACCGGGTGGCCCTAACAAACCTGATGATAATTTCGACTGGTCAAAAGTTATCAGGATGGTATTCGGTTGGGGTGCAGTTGTAGTTGCAGCAGTAATAGTGATGCAGCTTGTCCGAACCGGTGAATCCAATTATCTGGAAATTCCATTTCCCGAATACAAACAGCTTCTTGATTCTGAAAAAATTGAAAAAGCTGTTATTACCAAATCAGACATTAATGACTATTACTTCAAAGCCGACTTACGTTCCGAAGCATCGGTTACTGTAAACGGGCGCTCGCAGCAAACTAAACAAATTAGTGTTTATTTGCCCGAACCTATAATAAAAGATCAAGAACAAATATGGCAGGCGAAGGGAATAGACTATTCGTTTGATAAAGAATCGAACGAGTGGATGAATGTACTTCTCGGTTTTGTTCCTTGGATAATTATTATAGCCGTATGGATTTTGATAATGAGAAGAATGCAGGGCGGCAGCGGCGGTTCACGCGGTATTTTTTCATTCGGAAAAAGCCGGGCAAAATTAATTACCCAGTCATCACAGAAGGTTACTTTTAATGATGTTGCCGGCGCTGATGAAGCGAAACTTGAACTCAGCGAAACAATAGAATTTTTAAAAGAACCAACTAAGTTCCAACGTCTCGGCGGAAAGATTCCAAGAGGTGTGCTTCTTTTAGGACCTCCCGGCACAGGGAAAACTTTGCTTGCCCGCGCAGTTGCCGGTGAAGCTGGTGTACCATTCTATTCAATAAGCGGCGCTGATTTTGTTGAAATGTTTGTTGGTGTTGGTGCAAGCCGCGTTAGAGACCTTTTTGAACAGGGGAAAAAAAATGCGCCATGTATCATTTTTATTGATGAAATTGACGCTGTTGGGCGCCATCGCGGCGCAGGGCTTGGCGGCGGACACGATGAACGTGAGCAAACTTTAAATCAGCTTCTTGTTGAGATGGATGGTTTTGAACAGAATAACGGTGTTATAATTATTGCCGCTACTAACCGTCCCGATGTACTTGATCCTGCTTTGTTGAGACCGGGCAGATTTGACCGGCAGGTTGTAGTGGATCGACCGGATGTTAAAGGACGCGAGGGAATACTAAGAGTACATACACGTAACATTCCTTTGGATCCGACCGTAAATCTTGAGGTGCTTGCTAAAGGAACACCGGGACTTGCCGGCGCCGAACTTGCAAATCTTGTAAATGAAGCAGCTTTGCTTGCTGCCCGCAGAAACAAGAAAAAAGTTGAGATGATTGATTTTGAAGAAGCAAAAGATAAAGTGATGATGGGTATGGAACGAAAAAGTCTCATCATTTCCGAAGAAGAAAAACGGACTACCTCGTACCATGAGATTGGACACGTATTAGTAGCACGCATGCTTCCCGAAGCTGATCCTGTGCACAAAGTAACAATTATTCCACGCGGCAGGGCTCTTGGTGTTACAAGCTATCTTCCTATAGATGAGAAACACACCTACTCAAAAGGTTATCTCGAAGCAATAATTACTTATGCGCTTGGTGGACGTGCGGCAGAAAAATTGGTCTTTAATCATTACACAACCGGTGCGGGTAACGACATTGAAAAGGCAACAAACATTGCCCGCAAAATGGTTTGCGAATGGGGGATGAGCGAAAAACTTGGGCCCCTAAGTTACGGGGCAAAAGAAGAAGAAATATTTCTTGGCAGAGAAATACAGAAGCACCGCGATTACAGCGAAAGAACCGCAATTGAAATTGACGACGAAATAAGATCGATTGTTGTTAACGCGATGAGCCGTGCCGAACGAATCTTAAATGAAAACATCGATTCGCTTCATCTTCTTGCTAAAGAATTGCTCGAAAGAGAAATTCTCGACTCTGAAGAAATTGATAAACTTATGCGTGGTGAAGAATTGCCTCCATTAAAAAAGAATGATATCGAATCTTCGCCCGATGGCGCCGAAATGCCCGATCATGTAAAAAAGTTAATCGACCAGCGTAAACCGAAAGAATCGTCTCCCAAAAATGAATCAAATTGATAATGGAAGCATTAAATACAGAGATGAATTGGTTAGAAAGCTAATTCATCTTTGTTCTCTTTCCATACCTATAATTTATTATTTTATCTCTACACCTGTTGCCATTGTAATTCTTGGGTCGCTTACCATTTTCGCCATGAGTTTAGATTTGTCGAGATATTATATTCCAAAATTCGGAAAGTTTTTTTACAAATATTTCGGATTTATGCTGCGTAAACACGAAGTTGATAATTTAAAAAAAAACTTGAATGGCGCTACTTACGTTTTAATTTCAGCTCTGCTGTGCGTAATAATTTTTCCTAAAGTATTTTTTGTAACCGCGTTTACCATTTTAATAATTAGCGATACTTCCGCCGCCCTTATCGGACGAAAGTTCGGCAGACACAAACTATTTGCAAAAAGTTTAGAGGGAACTTTAACATTTTTTATTAGTGCAAGCATTGTAATTTTGTTTACTCCCAAATTAACCGGGAGTTCGACAGAATTTTTAATCGGAGTCATCGCTGCAGCTATTGGAGCAATTGTAGAAAATATTTCTTTTGGCTGGGCTGATGATAACCTGTCAATACCGTTATCCGTAGGTTTTAGTATGTGGGGTATGTATCTGCTGCTGATGCCGGGTATATCGTTAATTCTGCCAAACGTACCGAGGTAAAGATGAGAAAGTATTCTTTATTAGTTTTTGTATTTATTACAGCGATAGTTTTTATGTCGTGCAGTTCTTCCAATAAACCTGCACGAGGGCTTGAAGATGAAATTTATGTAATTGCTGATTCTTTAGAGTTTTTAGAACTCCAAAATGCACTCGATTCCACATTTCAAAAAATAATTTATACGCCCCAGCCCGAAAATCTGTTTAATCTTATTCGGATATCACCGAATAATTGGGAAAAATACAAAAGAAAAAAGAATATTATCATTGCTGCACCGCTTGATAGCAACTCAGAAACCGCACAATTTTTAATGTCAGTCGCGGATTCCTCCGTAATTAGTAAATTAAAAACGGATGAAAAATTTAACCTTATAAAATATGACCTATGGGCAAAAGGGCAGATTGTAATGATTTTATCTGCGCCTAATATGCAAGATCTCGAATTTAAAATTTTTAGGGAAAAAGATAATCTTCTTTATGCTTTTCAAAAAATATCTGATAAACGTCTTTTCGAAAGCCTTTATAATAGTAAGTATGAAAAAAGAGATATTGAAGGACATTTTCTAAAAGATTACAATTGGATAATATATGTTCAAGCCGATTTTCAGGTAGCATTAGATAAACCGGAAGATAATTTTGTCTGGTTAAGGCGCTCACCGGGCAGCGATATGGAAAGATGGATTTTTATTCACTGGATTGATAATGCTTCACCAGCTTATTTAAATGAAGATTCTGTTAAAGCAGTGCGAAACCGGATTACACAAAAGTTTTACCGTACATCGGATGATAACGGGTATGTGGTAATAGCCGATGACTATTTTACAATGAATGAAATAAATTTTAATGGTCGTTATGCCTTAATGACGCAGGGATTGTGGGATCTTAACATAAAAGGAATGGGCGGTCCGTTTATTAATTATACTTTTTATGATGAGAAGAATAAACGAATTTATATGATTGACGGTGCTGTTTATGCTCCGAAATATTATAAACGAAATTTGATACATCAAATGGATGTGACACTCCAATCTTTTATGACCGGCGCGGAGTTATCTAATGACAGAAGGGAAGATTTATTGGACGCAGCAAAAGATTACGAACCTAAAAAATAGTTAACTATTTTTATCCAAGCGAAAAAAGGAGGAAGAATTTATCTTCCTCCTTTAATTTTACATTTTAGAAGCCTAATCTTTCCATATCAACTACAAGATTTTTTACGGCATCCACCGAATGATTTAACGCTGCCTGTTCCTCTTCGTTAAGTGAGAGCTCAAGTATTTTTTCAACACCATTTGCACCTAGTACTGCTGGAACGCCAACATAATACCCATTAACATTAAATTCACCATTTAAGTAGGCGCATGTTGGAAGCACTCTTTTTTCGTCGTATATAATAGCTTCAGCCATTGCAATAGCTGCGGAAGCAGGGGAATAAAAGGCAGAGCCTGTTTTGAGAAGTTTTACAACTTCGCCGCCTGCCATTTTTGTACGGTTTACCAGCGCATCCATAACTTCTTTAGCTTTTGTTTTATCGTTGTATTTGCGTTCGAGAAGTTCTAAAGCAGGCATACCGTTAACGTTGGCATAACGCACTAATGGGACCATTGTATCGCCATGACCGCCGAGCACCATTGCGTTTACATCTTTTGCTGATACTCCAAGTTCCCATGCAATAAACGAAGCAAACCGAGATGAATCCAAAACGCCTGCCTGCCCCATAACACGATTGGTCGGAAATCCTGTAACTTTTTTAAATAATGTAACCATTGCATCAAGAGGATTGGAAATTATTATAACTATCGCATTCGGAGCGTTATCGCGAACACCCTCTGCAACCGATTTCATTATTTTTGCATTTGTCGATAAAAGATCATCGCGGCTCATTCCGGGTTTGCGAGGCAAACCAGCAGTAATAATTACAAGATCAGAATCCATAATATCGCCGTAGCTGTTTGTTCCGGTTACGCTGACATCGAATCCGTCTACACGCGCAGCTTCGGCTATATCAAGGGTTTTCCCCTGCGGCATATCTTCAACAATGTCGAATAATACAACATCACCTAATTGACGTGATGCAATTAACTGAGCGAGCACACCTCCGATTTGACCTCCGCCAATCAGAGCAATTTTTTTTCTTGACATATTTTCTCCAAATATTATTTGAAATGTTTTTTTGGAATAGTTAGTAGCTAAAATAATTTATAAACAGCGGATATGCAATAGTCAAATGATGGTAAGATAAATACTGTAATAACTCTTTAAGAATGTCAGTATCTAAAACTCTTTAGAAATGTCATTTA
>CAYJPN010000037.1:0-52705 GCA_964372115.1 uncultured Ignavibacteriaceae bacterium | reverse complement strand
ATCATTTTTATGATTCTACAAATCGCCATTTACACAAAATGTTTTACACACTCTATGAAAACTTGTTTACTTACCGTACTATTTATAGCTCTGTCAAATCATGTGTTTTTTTCTACGTATTCGCTTGCATTCACAACTGTAAGCGGTAATGTCTCGGGACAAACCTGGTCTTCAGGTACATATTATGTCTCCGCAAATTTCCATTCATCGAAACTTTAGAATTTAAAGTGTTGTTCGAATTCTTACTATTTCCTTCTGCGTAAGGTGACTGAATAATTTTCCGGGGAGGAAATTTTTTAACCGCCCTTTAATTTAAGATCCAACTGAATTATAATATCTTCAACCGAATCCGCATAAGAAACAAGCCCGGTAATGCGGTTCTCTTTTTTTATTTGCAAATCCATTGTGGCTCCTATTTCTTTCCACACATTCGAGTGGGCGATAATAGGTTTGGGAGAAATCAAACCTTTATTCATAAACTCCCACACTGCGGCAAGTTCTAACAGCGTGCCCGTACCGCCCCGCAGCACAATGTATGCGCTGCCAAGTTCTACAAGTTTGGTAATTCGCTCAAATAAATTTGAGCATTTTATTTCTTCGGTAATATATTTGTTGGCGTTACCTTTTAAATAACCCAATGTAACCCCAATTGCACGGCTGTCGTTATCTACAGCGCCTTTACTCACTGCCTCCATTATTCCTTTATAACCGCCGGTGCACACATCAAACTTATTTAAGGCGAGTTGTTTCCCGAGTTCGTAGGCAAGGGCATATTCATCATCGCCTGCTGCCGGTAAAGAACTGCCGAAAACAGTGACAATTTTATTCATAAAAATTTTTGTCCCATTTGTGGACTCTTAACCGGGCTATAACATCTTTTTGGAGAGGACCTTTATTTATACTATTTATGTTTGCAAGCAAGTTTCTTTCGTTTCTCATTCCGGGTATTATTGAGGTTATCGCATCAAAACTTGAAATAAACCGGAGTGCGGTCTCGGCAATATTTTCGGTCTCATCTTTTACATCATCCATTATATGTTTTACACGCAGCTCCACTTCCGATCTTCTTTTCCCCTGGAAATAATTATTTCTAAAATCTCCGGGAGGGAATATAACATTATGGGTTATATTGCCGGTAAGCGCACCCTCATCAAAAGGAACGCGGGCAATAACCGCAATATTATTTTTTTTACAAAATGGAAACAACCGAACCATTGGTTTCTGCTCAAAAATATTAAAGATTACCTGGAAGGAATCTATCAGACCGGTCTTGCCCGCTTTTATTCCATTTTCAGGTTCGTGGTCGTTTACAGAAATACCAAAAAAACGTACTTTGCCTTGCTTCTTTAATTTTTCAACAGCTTCTTTCCAACCATCATCATCAGCCCATTTATCGTTCCAAACATGGAACTGCATTAAATCAATGTAATCTCTTTTTAAATTACGCAGACTTTTTTCTGTACTTTCAATTATATATTCTTTGGGGAATGATTCATCAAGAGTAGAATAATCATTTGCCGGCCACTCATATTTTTTTGATGGTATTTTGGACGCGACAAATATCTGTTTGCCTGATTCTTTTTCTGCTTCGCCTACAAGTTGTTCGCTGTGTCCGTTTCCATATGCCAGAGCAGTATCAAAAAAATTGATTCCCTCGTCAATGGCACGCAGCAGCGCTTTTTTCGATTCGCTGTCTGTTGCTCCCATCCACTCAGATTTTCCAATGCCCCAGCATCCGAAACCAAGCAGAGTTACTTCATCGTTTGATTTTGCAAAAGTTTTTTTAATCATGTTATTTTGTAATTTATTATCAGGTGAAACATTACCATACGGATATTAATGATTTGAACATCTTAAATCAATCTTATAAAAAAAACAAAAAGTTTTAATGAAAAGTTATATAAAAGATGGTAGTTTTACGAATGTTGATGAAATATTTTTTAATTAAATCCTTTTAGATATGCAAACAACAAAAATATACGATGCGGCAATTATAGGCGGCGGTATTGTAGGCGCCGCGACTGCAATGCAGATTTTAAAAAATAAAAACCTCTCTCTAATTATTATCGAAGCGGAAGAAAAATTATCCGCACATCAAACCGGCAACAACAGCGGTGTTATTCATTCAGGGCTGTATTACAAACCCGGTTCGTTAAAAGCAAAAAATTGTGTTGAAGGAAGGGAAAGCATGTACCGCTTTTGCGAAGAAAATAATATTGCTCATGACCGCTGCGGGAAAGTAGTTGTGGCGGTAAATGAAAATGAAATTCCATTTCTCGATGAGCTTGAATCGAGGGGAAAAGCAAACGGATTAATTGGAATAAAAAGATTACGGGGAGAAGAAATAAAGGAGTATGAACCGCACGCCGCGGGTATCGCCGGACTTTATGTGCCCGAAACAGGAATTGTTGACTATGTTCAAGTTACCGAAGCATATGCAAAAATTATTAGAGAACAAGGGGGTGAAATCAAAACATCAAGCAAGTTTTTAAAATTAAAAAAAGATGATTCTCATTTTGTGCTCGAAACAACTTCAGGAGAAATACACTGTAAGTTTTTAATTAACTGCGGCGGGTTATATTCCGATAGAATAGCAAAACTTTGCGGTGTTGAACCGAATTTGCTAATCATTCCTTTTAGAGGTGAATATTACGAGATAAAACCGGAGAGAAAATACTTAATAAAAAATTTATTGTATCCGGTCCCCGATCCAAAATTTCCATTCCTTGGTGTACATTTTACGCGGATGATTAATGGCGGTGTTGAGGCGGGTCCAAATGCAGTACTGGCATTTAAACGCGAAGGTTATAGCAACCGTGATTTTTCCGGCAAAGATATGTCGCAAATGTTTTTATATCCCGGTTTCTGGATGATGGCTTCGAAGCATTATAAAATGGGTATCAACGAATTTGTTCGTTCTTTCAGCAAAAAACGTTTTGTAAATGCTCTTCAAAAACTTATTCCCGAAATCAGAGAAGAAGATATTCATCCCGGCGGTGCGGGAGTGCGTGCGCAGGCGCTTGAGACTACCGGAAAACTTGTTGACGATTTTAGAATAGTTGAATCGGAAAAAATGGTTCATGTATTAAATGCGCCGTCGCCTGCCGCTACAGCGTCAATAAGCATCGGAAGCACAATTGCAGAACTTGTGTTAAACAAAATGAAGTGAGGCGGCAAATTTTTACGTTAACTTTATTTCATGTTCCGGGTGTTTCCAATAATCAAAAAAAAAAATTTTGCTGGGTGTTGAATTCTTAATAAAGTTTCATTATTATCACACACGCCGGCTATAAATTCTATTCAGCAACTAAGATTATTATACGTTAGCAATCATCATTAACGAAAGGACTGTTATATGAAAACTGTACGCGAGATGCTCACCGAAAAAGGAAGTTCCGTTTGGTCAATACCATCAAACGCCACCGTGTTTGAGGCATTAAAAATGTTGGCTGAAAAAGATATTGGCGCGCTCCTTGTTGTTGATGATGAGCAAATATCGGGAATTATTTCTGAAAGAGATTATGCGAGAAAAGTCGCAATACTCGGCAAGTCGTCTAAGGAAGCGCCAGTAAAGGAAATTATGTCACATAACGTACTTTACGTTGGAGAAGACGACTCGGTTGAATCATGCATGGCTTTGATGATAAACAAAAGAGTGCGCCATCTTCCTGTAATGAAGGATGGTAAACTAAACGGACTTATATCTATCGGTGATGTTGTAAAGGGAATTATAGATGAAAAAGAATTTACAATTGACCAACTAACACATTATATCACAGGTCATTCTTTGTAAGGTACAATCCGTCAGCTAACGAAAAAATGTGCAATGAAGAAAAATATGCACGCACATCATCATGATATGCGTGCTTTTTGGTTTAAATAGTTTTGGTAATTTCTTTAATTCCTTCGGCAGCGTCACCTTCTATATGAAAACGAATTACATTTCTCCCGCTATTTTGTAGGGCTTTCATATCTCCCTTCGCCTGCGCCGAAATAAGTATATTAAATGAATATCCTTTTTCTGGCACTTCAATATTATTTATTGCCGATGATGTAATTTGTATAAACAATCCGTTGTTCCCATCCCCCTTGTGCAGTTGCCCGGTTGAATGTAAAAACCTCGGTCCGTATCCCACGGTAACAGCTATTTTATATTTATCGGTTAGTTTTTCCCTGAGTCCGGATAAAGCTTCGTCTGTATTTTTATCGGGAGCAATAAAAGCCATTACTGAAACGTAACTATTTGATGAAAGATTTTTCATCAAACTATTCACCGCTTCATCAAACAACGTTACGTTACCAAAGACAGAAATGCTCCCTTTTTCGGCGATAGATTTTTCTTCGTGAAGTTTGCCGGTTTCTTTATAACTTTTCATACTTTCGTTTGCTAAAGTTTTCGCAAGCTGTACATTCGGCTGATCGAAGGGATTTATTTTTAGCACGGCGCAACTCAATGCTGTAGCAGTTTCCCACAAGAAAAATTGTTTTCCAAGATCGTATTTATCGTTTAACAAAATGTTGATAACCGGAAAACCTGCTTCGGTAAGTATTTTTAATTGTCGGTTATTTGTCTCATCTCCTTTGAGTTGAAGATTGACAAAAACTCTATCTTTGCTGTAAATGTCGGGCTCATAAAAAATTTCATCTGTTACGGGAAGAATTCCTTTTCCTTCTTTTCCTGTACTTTCGGCAACAAGCTGCTCAACCCAGGCGGGGAATGATGAAATATCTTGAGATGATAAAAAGGTTAATTTATCTATTCCGTCAAGCGCTAATTCTCCGAGTAGTGCACCAAGCTTTACGCCGGGATTAGAATTCAGATTGCCATTTTTACATGAGTTGTGCATTAAAGCTGCTTCGTCGAGCAGGCGTTTTACATTTATGCCTATTAAAGCTGCCGGGACGAGTCCGAAGTAAGTTAAAGCAGAAAACCTGCCACCAACATTTGCCGGTGTTAAAAATGTTTTTCTAAATTGTTTTTCGGCGGCAAGTTTTTCAAGTCCCGAACCGGGATCCGTTATAGCTACAAAATTATTTCCGGGAGTGCCGGTGAGTTGCTTTAATTCATTATAGAAATAATAAAAGAACGACATCGTTTCAGTTGTGCCGCCCGATTTTGAAGCGACTATAAATAATGTGCGTTCCAAATTTAACTTATCATTAAGCGTCTTCACTGCATCCGGATGAGTGGAATCGCAAACGGATAACGCGGGATAACCTACTTGTTTGCCAAATGTTTTAAAAAATACTTCCGGCGCAAGACTGCTGCCGCCCATTCCAAGAACCACAACATCGTCAAAAAGATTTTTAACTTCCTCGACAAACAAGATTAAATCAGCAACCTTATTTTGCATTTCATATGGCAGAGTAAGCCAGCCGAGTCTGTTTGAGAGTTCTACATCATCTTCTTTTTTATCTTTCCAAACAGTTGGGTCGGCATTCCAGAAACGGCTTAAAGTATTTTCATCTTCCCAACATTTTAATCGAGCATCAACTTTTTTTTTAAGCTCCGCGTTTGTGTTTACTTCCGGAAACAAAGAAAGAAAACGATCTTTTTTCTTTTCAACATCAGCGAGCAAATCAACAAAAGCGTCTGCAAAAAGTTTAACGCCGTCGTTCAATAACTTTTCGGTAACCTTTTCAAAACTAATTCCTGCTTCTTCGATCTTATTCATATTTACCGCGGCAATATCGACATCATTTTCAATTCTCGCTGCCGGTTTCCCGTGATCTTTATACGCATCAAGCGTAGATGGAGGAATAGTATTTACAGTGTCGGCGCCAATTAAATCCTCAATATAAAGTACATCCGGGTAAGCCGGATTTTTTGTGCTTGTGCTTGCCCAAAGTAAGCGCTGTTTTTGTGCGCCTATTTTTTCAAGTTTTTTAAAACGTTCGGAAACAAATAATTTTTTACCGGTTTGATAAACGAGTTTTGCGTTATCGATTGCCGCTCTGCCTTGCAGCGCTTTATTTCCTTTTTCTTCGAGAAGTTTATCAACAAGACTATCAATTCTGCTTATGAAAAAACTTGCAACAGATGCCACATTATTTATCGATTGTCCATTCGATGCTCGATCTTCGAGCCCGCTTATAAATGCGTCGACAACTTCTTCATACATTTTGGGAGAGAAAATAAGCGTAACATTTACATTAATTCCTTCGCTGATTGCTTTTTTTATCGCAGGTAAACCCTGGAGGGTAGCTGGAATTTTTATCATCACATTTGGTTTATTTACCCGCTTGAACAAAAGACGCGCCTCTTCAATAGTTGCTTCAGTATCATAAGCCAGATCGGGTGAAACTTCAAGACTTACATATCCGTCAATTCCATTTGTCTTTTCGTAAACAGACAGCAGAACATCTGCAGCATTCTGAATATCTTTTACCGCTAAAGCTTCGTATAAATCTTTTGGCGAGGTGTGTTTGTTTTCAGCTAAAAGCTGCATCAGCTGCTCATCATAATCGCTGCCTTGCGAAATAGCTTTTTGAAAAATTGAAGGATTACTTGTGACTCCTTTTAAATCAATTTCTTCAACAAGATTTTTTAATTCCCCATTATTTAACATACCACGGCTTATATTGTCTAACCATATACTTTGTCCGAATTTGCTTAAATCTATTAAAGGATTACTCATCTATGCTCCGGTTGCTTTCATTTTAAAATTAACTGTTTTCAAATTTATGGATCAAATTTACGAAAATATTTTTAGCTTTTTGCCGGTTCTTACGTTTTACACCTTTACTTTAAATGCTAAAACTTTTCTTCTTATTTGTTATATTTCTCATCAAATAAAAGAGTTAAATGTGCGACAAATTATAATTTTGATGATAACCGCGGTGTGTTTCATCTCGTGCAACGATGGCAGTGAAAATAAATTGTCGGTTGCCGATTACTTTCCACTACGGATAGATAATAATTGGACATATTCCGACGGTTATAATGAATGGACTGCTGAAGTAAGCGCGTATAAAAATTTTGATGGAATTGCTTACGCGGAAGTAGTCAGAACCTATCAACAAAGTTCAGACACCATCTACTACAGGGCAGAAGGTGATGATAAAGTATATGTCTATCATCAAGGTGAAGAATTTCTTTTTATTGATTTTGAAATATCAAAGGATGACAGTTGGGAAACGGCAAATGGATTCACTGCAAAAATAAGCAGCATAGGTGGCACATTTAGTTCTCCCGCGGGGAAGTTTAAAGATGTTGTTGAAGTTTATTCGAATAACAAACAGATAGCCGATGCGTTCGAAATATTTAAATATGCCCCGGGCGTCGGACTTATTGAGACGACAGGCTTTAGGAAAAATTCAGTACTGATTAAAGCTCTTGTAAACAATGTAAATTACCCACAATAAATGAGGTTATGATGTCTTTTATCGATTTAATTTTGTTATTAATAGTTGCAGCAATTACGGGCAGTATTGGCAAAGCAATAACCGGCTTTTCTCGCGGCGGATGCATCGTAAATATTGTAGTAGGATTTATTGGAGCAGCCATTGGAACATGGATTGCCAGAGAAATGAAATTGCCTGAGCTTTTTATTCTTGATATAGGGAATAAAAGCTTTCCGGTAATTTGGGCAATTATTGGAGCGGTGGTTTTTACTGCTGTTTTAAGCTTATTCTCTTCAAAAAGATCGTAATAATTTATCTGACTTAGAATAGACGAATAAAAGAAACACGTTAATAATTGTATGCTGTTCCGTTAGCTAACGGATTGTGATTTGTCCATTGTTACGCAGTATTAATTTATTATTAAATTAGTTATAAATATGTTTTTACCATTGATTTAATATCGGGCAAACTTTAGTTTGATATTAAACATTTATTGAGAATAGTATGGGAACAAATTACAAAGGAACAAAACGAGAACTAACGGCATTAAACTCGTATATTAAGTTAATCAGATGTGCAGAAAGTTTAACGGCGCGGCTGCAACCTATTTTAAAAGAATTTGGATTAACAGAAAGCCAGTTTGGTATACTCGATGCAATTTATCATATCGGTCAGTTATCTCAAAAAGAACTCGGCGCAAAATTATTAAAAAGTGGCGGTAATATTACGATGGTAATTGATAATCTGGAAAAACACCTTCTCGTTAGACGGGAAAAGAACGATGCAGACAGAAGGTTTTTTACAATACATCTAACCGATGAAGGGCGGAGTGTAATTGAAAAATGTTTTCCACGTGTTCTTGCTGTAATAGTTGACGAGATGAACGTTTTAACGGAGGAGGAACAGATAGTATTTCAGCACAGTTGTAAAATACTCGGTAAAAAAAATTAATCTTTACTGTTCCTAAAATCTTTTACTGACTTGATTATCTCCGGTAAAACTTCTCCCGATTTTCCGTAAAATGAATAATGTACTGATGAGGAGACTTCTGTGGGTTCAATATTAATTTCTATTAAAAAGGCGCCGCTGCTTTTTGCCGTAAATATTAATGAAGCGGCAGGGTAAACAACACCGGAGGTTCCTACAATAAAAAACAGATCGCAATGGCGGGCGGCATTTTCGCCTGCTGTAAATTGGTCTTTCGGAAGATACTCACCAAACCAAACCACATCCGGTCGAATTAAACCGCCGCTAGCGCATCTCGGCGCGCCAAGATTAATATCAAAATTTTCGTTAAAAAATTTTTTACACTTAACGCAATAATTTCGCTCGATGTTGCCGTGAAGCTCATGTACTGTTTTACTCCCGGCGCGGTAGTGGAGGTTATCAATGTTTTGCGTAACTACTGTAACTTCTTCAAACAGCTTCTGCATTTCCGCTATGGCAGTGTGTCCGGCATTTGGCTCCGATTTATGAACTATTTCCATACGGTGCTTGTACCATTCCCATACAAGTTTCGGGTTACGCATAAATGCGTCAAAGTTGGCGAGTTCTTCAGGTCTTAGTTTATTCCATATTCCATCTTTTCCCCTGAATGTGGGGATTCCGCTTTCGGCAGAAATGCCCGCCCCTGTAAAAAAAACAATTGAGCGGGCATTGGAAATTATATTAATGACATCTTTATCGATTGTCATTTTATTACTCGTTTTTTATTTCCTCGTATAATTTTTTTGCCTCAACAAGTCTGTCGCCATCGTCCTCATCTTCAGCCGGGCTGCTCATTACTTTTTTCAACTGATCTTTTGCATTATCGTATTGATCATCTTCAATATAAGCTTTTGCGAGATCGAGGTGAAACATTCTAAAGTCAGATTTTATTTTTATTGCTTTTAAATATTCCTGAATACCGACCTGAAGATCGCCCCAGCCGAGTCCGAGTACGGCGCGGGCAGGCGCCCATTTTTCAGCAAGTTTAGCGTGAGTGCGTCCGAGAATATAATGAGAGAGAGCGTCGTGATAGGTTCCGCTGTTGTTTAATTTTATTGCTTTTTCACAATCTGCTTTTACAGAGTTTACAATCGGGGCAACAGAAAAAACACCTTTGAACAAAGCTATTCTTCCATTTGCAATTGCGCGGCGAAGATACGTGATCGATTTATCCGGCCCGGCTTTTACACTCTTTTCAGCGTAGTCGAGCGCTTTTTTATAAACACCTGACTGTGCATCTTTTTGATCATCTGTTTTTTCCGGCATGTGTTCACCGATGTCGACATAAGCGCGGCTTATTCGCCAGAGTATTTCAAAATTTTGAGGGTCCTGTTTTTCTGCAGCAAGAAGCATATTAATTTCTTCATTATGCTTTTTTTGTTTAGACAATTCATCCGCCTGTTTTATTGTTTCTTCGGATGTTTGACCGAATAACAAAGCGGCTGAAAAGAGAACGAACAAAACGGAAAGTTTTTTTATGTTTTTCATATATTTAATCGAATAATGATTTGTTAATAATTTCTTCTTGATCCGGTTCAATCCCATGATTGTATAAATCCGTTGAAGCAAGGCTGATATACTTTGTCCATTTTGCATCGCCGCGGATTTCCGTTGCTAAAGCATTTTTATATGCATTCACCTTTGCGCTTAATTCATCTGTTTGATAGAGGGCAATAGCTTCAAGTGTTTTCGGTACTACAGGAGAAGCATATTCAAGTTTTCCCTGATGGCTTAACACGAGATGAATCAGACAGTTTTTTAATTCATCTGAGAAGCCTGAAATTTTTTCGGCTTCGTCTTTTATTTTCATCGCAGAAATTACGATGTGCCCGAGCAGTTTTCCTTTGTCTGAATATTCAAAAGCTCCGTTAAAATTTAGTTCTTCAATTTTCCCGAAGTCGTGCATCATCGCACCGCAGATAAGCATGTCTCTATTTATTTCGGGATGAATATCGCACATCAAATCACAAATTCGTATAATTTCGAGAGTATGTTCCAATAAACCATGAATATACGAATGGTGCCATTGTTTACCGGCAGGCGCAGTTGAATATAGCGTAAAATTAGCGTCATTAAAAATGTTTTGCATTAAAAGTTTTAGTGCTGGAGTTGAAATATTTTCAAGACGGTCGAAAAATTCCTTACGCATTACATCCGGGCTGCGTTTGGAATGCGGTTGAAAATCAACCGGCGATACACCATCGCTTTCTTTTGTTATACGAATATGGGTAACCTTTATTTGTAAATTCCCCTGGTATTCGTCTATTGTTCCTGTAACTTTTACAACATCGCCGGTTTTGGCGGAATTATAAAAAACCTCGAAGTTATCCCAAATATTTGAACCTAAACTGCAAGTGCTGTCGCCAAGTTCAATAGTGAGATATTCCTTACCGGCTTTGGTTAATCGAATCTCACACTTTTTTAATAAAAGATAATGAGAAACGGTATCGCCTCTTTTTAATGAAATTAGTTCTGTTTGCAGTAACATAATATTAAATGATGATTTTGTGGTAGGAAAATATAAAAATAAATTGTAAAGGTCACCTTTATTTTTATATAAAAATCACACAATAGAGAAAGCTATAATTTTTTCAATTATGATCTCGAAGAATCTCAATTACACTTTCGGGTGGAAGTTGAGCGATTACCGAACGATTTAATAACTGGATAGTAACCGAGAGTGATTTATCATTTGTGGTTCCCTGAACGGTACCGATAACACCTTCGAACGGTCCCTCTTTAATTCTGACTTTTACCCCGGCAACAATACCTTCGCGTACAAAAAAATCATATTTGTAATCGAGCATTTTTTTTAAGTTATCAATTTGCCAGGCTGGTATCCGGGCAGGTTTTCCCTGATCGAAAATACAACGAATAACGGAATTCATTTCAACGGATAAGCTTCTTTCTTTATCGTTTGCGAAGATAAAGATATACCCGCGTAATAGTGGTTCGGTAATCTTTTTTTTTCGGTCACTCCACTGTTTCACCCGTGTGATAGCGGGGAGGTAATGTTGGACATCAATCGATTCAAGTTCTATCGCGGCTTTGAATTCACTTCTCGGTTTTGTATAAAGAGCAAACCAGTTCTTCTGGTCTGCTCTCGTTTTTTCAAGATTGCTAATCATTAAACAGTAATTCCCTATAATACATCATTTAATTATGTATGTTTTTCCGGCCGATTGAATAATATATAAAATTTAAATCTTTCATCTTTTCTAGGTCGTAAAGATTTCTGCCATCAAAAATAACGGGGTCTTTTATAAGGCTTTTTACTTTATCAAAATCAGGATTTCTGAATTCGTTCCATTCGGTAACAATCAATACAGCGTCGGCACCCTCTAAAGCTTGGTAGGAAGATTTTGCATACTCAATAGAATCACCGAGGATATTTTTTGCGGTTTCAATTGCCTCCGGATCGTACGCGGTAACAGTGGCTCCGTTTTTTTGTAATCCTTTTACTACTGTAAACGCGGGAGCGTCGCGTACATCATCGGTATTCGGTTTAAATGCCAATCCCCAAAGAGCAAAATGCTTTCCTTTTATGTCACCATTATAATGGCTTAATACTTTACTTACAAAGTGTTCCCCCTGCAGTTTATTAACTTCAACCACAGATTTCAATATTTTAAAATCATACTTATTTTCATTCGCGGTGTTAATAAGCGCCATAACATCTTTAGGAAAACATGACCCGCCGTAACCAACACCAGGGAATAAAAATCGTTTGCCAACTCTAGAATCCGAGCCGATACCTATGCGCACTTTATCTACATCAGCACCGGTTAATTCGCAAAGTATTGCAATCTCATTCATAAAAGAAATTTTTGTGGCAAGGAATGAGTTGGCGGCGTATTTAGTCATTTCGGCTGATTTTAAATCCATAAAATAAATAGGATTGCCGGAGCGGACGAAAGGTTCGTACAATTCTTCCATCATAGTTTTTGTTTTCGGGTTTTCGGTTCCAATAACAACGCGCTCGGGTTTCATAAAATCTTCAACTGCCACACCTTCTCGTAAAAACTCAGGGTTCGAAGCAACATCAAAATCGAAGTTTGGCGCGTATTTTTTTACTGCCGCGCGTACTTTATCGCTTGTACCTACCGGGACAGTGCTTTTATCAACAAGAACTTTAAACCCGATATTCGGTTCATCATTAAAAAATTTACCGAGGTCTTCCGCAACTTTAATAACGTATTGCAAATCTGCGGCGCCGTCGCCCCCCTGTGGTGTAGGCAGGCAAAGGAAAATTATTTCGGCTTCTCTGGCTGCTTCATGCAGGTTCGAAGTGAAAAATAAGCGGTTCTTTTTTATATTTCTTTCAAACAAAATTTCAAGCCCCGGTTCATAAATGGGAACAATCCCGTCTTTCATTTTTTGAACTTTATTTAAATCTATATCTACACATGTTACGGTATTGCCCGTTTCCGCAAAACAAGTACCGGAAACCAGACCAACATAACCAGTTCCCACAACAGCAATTTTCAAAACAAACCTCCGTTTGGTTTTTAAATTTTAATAAAAATCGAAAGCAAATTTATTCATTTTGGAGTGATAATAACAGGAAAATTTAATTGTTTATTTTTTAACCCGAATTTATAATAAAGCTTTTTCGAGATGTCTGTTCAAAGTGTTATAATCAACAGGTAATGGCAGAACAGCTTTAGCCCCGGATTTAAAATATTCATCCTGGATAACTTTCGAAATATTTTCCATTAACACGATGAACGGGACGTTAAAGTTTTTAGTATCATTTTTAACTGTTTCGATCAATTGCAACCCGCTCATCAGAGGTAAATTATGTTGAATTATAATCAAAGAAGGGATGTCTGCAAAAAATTTTTCCATTGCTTCAAAACCATTTGCGGTTTCTGTAACGCTGTACATTGGGTAGACGTCGTTCACAAATTGACGAAGACGGCTTTTTTCGCTTTCATCCGGTATTACGACAATTATATTATTTTTTGAAAGCGGCACAGTAAAATGAAATTCGCTACCTTTATTTTCTTCCGAATAAAACCAGATTATCCCTTTGTGCTTTTCTATTATTTCTTTTACAAGCGATAACCCGAGCCCGGTACCTTTTTCTCCTTTTGTTCCCTCTGTGGTAAACATCTTCTCGAATTTGAAAAGCATTTGTTTATTTTCATCCGCAATGCCCAAACCATAATCACGAACAACAACTTCAACAAATTTTTCATCAAAAATATCCGCGGAAACTTCAACCCTGCTGTCTTCTTTTGAAAACTTTATTGCGTTGCTTAAAAGGTTTGTTACTGCCTGCCCGAGGAGTCGTTCATCAGCCAAAATATTTATTTTATCTGAAACTTCAACTTTAATATCAATATCTTTTCTAATTGCATTACCGGTTAATGAAGAAACACAATTAAAAATTATTTTTGAAAGATTAAGCCGCTCAGGTTCAACTTTAACCCTTCCTGTTTGCAGACGCGACCAATCGAGCAAGTAGTTTATTAGTTGAAGTTGATGTTGCGAGGACTCATGAATATATTGGAGATATTCATTCCGTTCGATAGGCGAAAGATGGGGTTCGTTTATTAATATTTCGGCAAAACCGAGTATACTGGTAAAAGGCGCGCGCAAGTCGTGAGAAAGCATTGATATAAATTTATCTTTATTTTCGTTCTGCTCCATTAATACGTTAAACTTCTTAGCCTTGTTAAAATGGGCTTCTTTAAATAAAGTAACATCCACTCCGTGCCCGGTTAATAATTTTATTTTATTAGTTTTAGTTCTAACCACAACCATTTTTTCAAAAATCCATTTAACCGAGCCGCTCTTGTCGGTTATCCGGTATTCTCTTGAAATTTCACTTTTTGACTTATCCTCAATCAATTTTTTGTACAATAGCTGGTATTCAGGTAAATCCTCACGAAAAACTAAAGTATCAAATTTGCCGGATAATTTATTCAACTCTACTTCATTATAACCGGTTACATCTTTTATTCCGCTTGAATAACTAATAGATGAATTTTTGGAAGCAGGATTATATGTCCACGAAAATATATCGGCGCAAACCTCCGTTGCTCTCACATAATTATTTCCAGGTGAGGGATTCATAGTGGTATTATCGACGCTATTTTCTAACTTATTATTTTTTGCCGAAATTTCAGACATCAGCCGGTTTTTAATTGTTTTTGTTAAACAAATATAAAAAGATTGTCTCTTTATTAAAATGTGCGAGTGAACCTTTTCCCTTCTAATTATGTTATGTTTACGAAATAAAAAAAAACAATCAAAAAAAATGAAAAAATATATAATAAGTTTGTACATTTTTATGCTTTGGGGTAATATATCCGCGCAAAACAATACCAGCATATACGGGAGAGTAACCGATGCAGTCTCAAAGCAGCCGTTAATTGGTGTTAACATACTTGTTCCCGGCACAACAAACGGAAGCGCAACCGATAATAACGGCGAGTATAAAATTTTCGGTCTTTCTCCTGGTAACTACCGTCTTCGGTCATCGCTTGTAGGGTATGAATCTTTTGTAAAAACAGACATCAATATTTCTTCATCCCACCCCGAACATGTTGATTTTGAATTAAAGGAGCAAGCAGTTCAACTTGAAAATGTGACAGTAACTTCAAATTATTTTAATAGTGTACCAACCGAAGTTAATAGTGTAAGAAGTTTTAGCTATGAAGAAATTCGCAAAGCTCCGGGTGGTTTTGAGGATGTTGTGCGGGCTTTGTCCGTGCTGCCCGGGGTTGCACAGGCTGATGCCGGAAGAAACGATCTTATTGTGCGAGGCGGGGCGCCGTCTGAAAATTTGTATACTATTGACGGCATTGAAATTCCGAATATTAATCATTTCGGAACGCAGGGCGCTGCTGGCGGACCTCTGAGTTATATCAATCTTGATTTTGTAAAAGGCACCACATTTTCTACGGGGGGTTTTTCAGCCGCATATGGTGATAAACTTTCTTCTGTGTTAAATATTTCTTTAAGAGAAGGGAGAAACGATAGGTTTGGCGGGAAGGCAACCATAGCAGCAACTCAATTTGGTTTAAATTTGGAAGGACCCCTGAGCAGCAGCAGTAATTTTATTTTTTCAGTGCGCCGTAGTTACCTCGATTTTATTTTTAAAGCTGCCGGGTTCGGCTTTGTCCCGGAGTATTATGATGTCCTTTCTAAGGCGGATTTTAATATTGATAATAAAAACTCCCTATCAGTTATATTTATTTCAGCTTTTGATCACGTTAATTTTTTTAATGATACGGAAAAACAACGTTTTGATAACGCAAGAATACTTGGAAGTAATCAAACTCAATATGTTGCCGGGGTAAATTATCAGCATCTTTTTAACAACGGATTTTACAATATAATTCTAAGCAGAAACTTTACAGATTATAATACATCGCAGAAAGATTTGTTTTCGCATCCCATTTTTCTTAATAAGTCGCGCGAGGGTGAAAATAGTTTGAAGGGGGATTTGGTTTACAAGCTGTCGTCATCGGGAGAGATTAATGCCGGTGCATCAATAAAAAATATCGGTTATAGTGCGGATATTTTATTTCCGACATTTATTACTCCATTCGGCGATTCACTTCCAACAACAAAATTAGTCGATAAGGGGCGTTACACAAAAGGAGCTGTTTATATCACTTTTTCAAATATTTTTTTTGATAGGTTGACGACAAACTTAGGCGCCCGGTTAGATTACTTTGATGCGATAGATAATAAATTTAATATCGGACCGCGAATTTCAGCGTCATATAAATTAAACGAATTAACAGACATAAATGCCAGCCTCGGTGTTTATTACCAGTCGCCTTCTTACATATGGCTGCTTGCGGACGCCGCAAACAAAAAATTAAACAGCGTTCATGTAGACCAATACATTGCCGGGTTTGACCACAGATTGCGCGAGGATATATTATTTAAGTTAGAAGTTTTTTACAAAAAATATTCTAATTATCCGGCAAGTCTCATCCGTAAGTATCTTGTTCTTGCAAATACCGGGGCTGGTTATGCGGGTTCGGATGATAATTTTTCTTCGTTTGGTTTGGAGCCTCTTACTAATGCAGGCAAGGGAAATTCAAACGGGGTTGAACTTTCTATTCAGAAGAAGTTATCCGACATTCCATTTTATGGTATCGCGAGTTTCACATATTCAAAAGCGCAATTTGCGGCACTTGACGGTATCGAGCGTCCTGGTAGTTATGACCAGAATTGGATTGCAAATCTTAGCGGCGGGTATAAATTTAACCATCTCTGGGAAGCAAGTTTAAAGTTTCGGTATGCAAGCGGTAAACCATACACGCCGTTTAATTTGGGCGGCACCCAGAGCGTAATTAACTACAACACACTTCGTTTTGAACCAGTCCACAGTCTCGATGTTCGGGTTGAGCGAAGATGGTTATTTGAAACATTATCACTTATCACTTATGTCGATATCCAAAATATATACAACAACAAAAGTGCTACAAGTGTAAGGTGGGACTCTCAAAGCAATAGCATTGAAGAAAACAAACCGATTGGTATTCTCCCTTCAATAGGCGTTAGTTTGGAATTTTGATTGTGTTTAAATCCGTATCAAAACAGAATGGTCAACACAAGAAGCGGGTTTTTATACAATAAAAACTTTTGCAACATCAATTAGAAGTGACGGGTTATTTATAAGTGCCACCGTAAAAACTCTGCCGAGAGTTCGTTTATTTTTTGGTATTTTGTTAAAAGAATGGGCTATGTTGTTAAACTTGTCGTCCGAAAAATTATAAATGCCTTCTTTTATTCTGTTAAACGTTTCATGACGTTTTCCTAATCGGTCGTGCCATGCTTTATCATATGTTAAAATATGGTCAAGCCTATTCATCTTTATTGCCTCGGCTGCAATTCTGCCGCCAATACTTCCGCCTATCATTCCGCTTGCAATACCGCCGCCGCTCAAAGGATTAACCTGGCGGGCAGCATCGCCGACAATTATTATTCCGGGTGCAGAAATTTTATCAAGTGTTTGTGTACTCGGTACACCGCCTGCAATAGATGTTAGAATAGGCGCTCCGGGATAATGCTGCTCCATAAACGCATTTAAAAACGAAAGCGCCGATTTTTTTTTGCCGATGTTACCGCTCACGCCTAAACCAACGTTGGCGCAATTACCTCCTTTTGGAAACACCCAAAAATAACCTTGCGGGGCAACATCTTTTCCAAAATAAAAATAGAGGGTATCTTCATTTGCGTTGATGTTAGCAGCCGTAACCTGCGCGCAGCTTTCCATGTCGCGAAAATCGATATGGGTTTTTATTCCCGCCCATCTTCCCACGCGCGATTCAACACCATCCGCCGCAATTACAACTTTTGCTTTTGCTTCTTTTTGTTCTCCACGATATTCATATTTAACCCCGCAAACTTTATCATCAGAAAAAAGTAAACCGTTTACGTATGCGCGTGTCAAAATTTCAGCTCCTGCAGATGCTGCGGTTTTCGCAAGCTCGTAGTCAAAAATTCTACGTTCAAGCACATAACCCGCATCGCCAAACTCAATAATACATTCTGTGCCATCCGGGGCATTCAGCGAAAACTTACTAATTCTTGCGGTGATCCATTTTTCATCCGATGGAATAAACTCCTCAACACCGGCTTTGCTTATAGCTTCGCCGCATCGTACCGGATAGCCAACATCCCTGTCTTTTTCCAGAATCAAAACAGACACCCCTTTTTCAGCGGCAAAACGCGCTGCCATCGATCCGGCGGGTCCCGCGCCTATAACTACAATATCGTATTCGTTTTTCATCGCTTAAACTGTTACCCCCTCCTTATTGAATTTTATTACCTCAATAGGGCAGCTCCAGACACATTTTGCGCAATTTGTACAACGCTGATCGATTATAAAAATTTCGGCTTCTTTCAATTCGATAGCATCTTCCGGGCATACGCCTACACAGCAGCCGCAAAAGTCACATTTGTCCGGCAAAATTTCTATAAACAGCTTGCCGGTTTTAGCATAACGATATTTTTTTTCAATAGGATTCATTTGATAAGGGGCTAAAAATACGAAATGGAGTGTTTAATAAAAAGAAAAAAAACCGTTGTTCTAATTTTTATAAAACTAATTCAACGCTTTGCCGGTTAACCATTTTATCTATGAATAAAATATCGTTGTTTATTTTACAAAAATAGTGCGATTCGTCAGGATGAAGGATAATTTTATAGTTATTAAGAATTTTGCCGGCTGTATTAAAAGTAAAAACTTTCGTTTGATTGTCGGATTGCATTAAACGGATAATAAATTGTTTTTTGCCGTCAACAAACGTATTGGAAAATATTATTTTACTGATTTCAGGCGTAACACCCTCAACATTTTTTTGAGAAAAATCGGATGCATACTTAACTGGAAACAACATAACAGAGAAAAACGGTTTGTTTGAATTAATTCCCTTTTTTCAAGAGAAATATTTTCCGCGAAAAAACGAAATCAAAGATTTCTCTTTCAGTTATGTTCATTTATGTTCCTTTTGTGCAAGAGGTGAAAGAATTTATTTGCAATAGATAAGAAAAATCCTCGATTTCGGAAAATTATTTTTATCTATTTTTTTTGAAGATTATTCTCTTCCATTAATTTTTGTCTGCAATCAGCCAGATTTTCTTTCTGTTCATTCGAGAGAGAGGGAAATCCAATATCTATATTTTTTAATGTTTTTATCAAAATTTCGGAAACAACGAGGCGGGAGTACCATTTGTTATCCGCCGGCACAACGTACCACGGGGCATGTTTTTTACCTGTTGCGTTTATAGCTTCTTCATAGCAGTTTTGATATACATCCCAATACTGACGTTCTTTCAGATCGGCGGCAGAAAATTTCCAGTTTTTAGTTTCATCATCAAGCCGGGCTAAAAACCTCTTTTTTTGTTCATCTTTTGAAAGATTAAGAAATATTTTTACAATCACCGTTCCATTCTCATAAAGATGTTTTTCAAAATCGTTAATCTGTTTAAATCTTTTCTTCCATATTTTATCATCAATAAGTTCTGATGGCAGCTGCTGATTTTTTTCAAGGTTATGAACTCTTACAACCAATACATCCTCGTAATGCGAACGATTAAAAATGCCAATCCGCCCCCGTTCCGGAGCAGCTTTGTGAATTCTCCATAGATAATCGTGATCGAGTTCATTAGTAGACGGAGCCTTAAAAGTTACAACCTGCGTCCCTTGAGGGTTAAGACCGGTCATAACATGTTTAATTATACCATCTTTCCCTGCTGCGTCCATTGCCTGAAGAATAATAAGCAATGAATAATTGTTCGATGCGTAAAGTTTTTCCTGGAGAGCATCGAGAGTTTTGATATTTTCTTCTAACTTCTTTTTCCCCTCTTTTTTTGATTTTAGTAGTTCCGTATCGCCGGGATTAAAATTTTTTAACAATATTTTTCCGCCGTTGCATAAATATTTTTCAATTTTCATAATCATTCTTTCATTTGGTCGTTGTTTTTTTTCTATTAACTGTTAATTTAGGACAATTATTTCATAATTGCTTTTAACGCAGAATAATGAGAGTCGAACACATGAAATCTTTTTTACTTTGGACAATCGCGTTTATCGTCACACTCGGCAGCGCTTATTATCAAAGAGTTACCGGACCAACATACCCGATTGACGGAACAACTTCAATTGACGGAAAAAAAATTGAGTACACCCTGCCGCGTTCACACTCAGGGCAAACCGATGAAATAATAACTTTAAAAGTAGATGACCCTGCTACAAAAGGTGTCTTAGAGTGGAAGAGATACAAAACAGCAGATGAATGGACGAGGGTTGAGATGTCATCCCAAAACGGAAAACTAACAGCCTCACTTCCAGGTCAGCCCGCTGCAGGTAAACTACAATACAAACTTACCCTTATAAAAAATAATAATCTTATAACTATTCCGAATGATGAGCAGATAGTTATACGCTTTAAAGGAGATGTACCGATTTGGATACTAATTCCGCATGTAATTTTTATTTTCGGAGCTATGTTTATATCTACCAGAACGGGCTTTGAAGTTATTAATAAAGAACCAAAACTTAAAAAATATACATTGTGGACTGTTGGTATTTTAATACTCGGCGGAATGATTTTCGGGCCTCTTACTCAGCTATATGCTTTTGGCGAATTGTGGACGGGAGTTCCTTTCGGGTACGATTTAACCGATAACAAAACTTTGATTGCTCTTATTGGTTGGTTGATCGCTTTGTGGGCTGTTTATAAATCGAAGCGCCCGAAAGTCTGGGTTATTTTTGCTGCCGCATTGATGTTTATTGTTTTTTTAATCCCGCACAGCATTCTTGGTTCCGAACTCGATTACAACAAACTTGATAAAGAAAAACAAAACAAAACAGAAATGTTAAAATAGAATTGAAATAAATTTTGAAGCCGTTTCGTTTTTACAGATGAGGCGGCTTTCCTAATGACATATCAAACAGCTGTCTTTCAGAAACCGCAGCAAAATTAAAGCGGGCAAGCAGCCGGATGAAATAATAAAAGCCGGTTATCTTTCCGATTTTGAAGATCAAAAATCATTCTGGGACGGCGCGTTTAAAATGAATATTGATACGGCGTACAAAGAACTAACTTCTAAAAAATTTTTTGTTCATCATAAAAAAACCTAAATTTAAACTAAACAAAAATGATAGTGTTATGATTAGTAAAGATTTGCTCGATATTTTGTGCTGCCCGGAAACAAAAGCCGATTTGGTTCTGGATGGTAACACTCTCGTCTCGTGCGATAAAAATACACGTCGCAGGTACAGAATAGAAGACGACATACCTATTATGCTTATTGAAGAATCAGAGCAGCTTTCTGTGGCTGAATGGACTGAGATAATGAAAAAGCACGGGAAAAAAGCAGAATAGTTTTTATTAATGCACAATGTATAATGTACAATAAGTAGATTCGAGTATTCTCGTTATACCATTTGATTTTGTATTACAAGAAGATATTTTTTTTTTAGTATTAATATCGTCAAGCATTAAGATTCGATTTTAGGATAGAAAAAGATAACAATGGATCCAATAAATATTATAATTGGTTTGAATATAATTGCAACATTCGGGGCAAATATATCGGGGGCAAAAAAAGGTTTGCGCTCCTCGGTAGCCGAAGCAAAAGAAAAACCATCAACATATCTTCAAAAACTTCCGCTGGCACTTTCTACAATAACTCTGGTTGTATTAATACTTGCGTTATTTCAGATAGGAACTTTAGAGTATAAAGAAGAATACTTTTCTACAAGATTGATAGGGTTGGCGGTGTATCTATTCTTCTCATGGATTCAAATATGGGCATACAAATCGCTCGGCGAAAATTATTCTCAAGATATAATGATTTTCAAAAAACACCTTTTAGTAACAAAAGGGCCATTTAAAATTATTCGCCATCCCCAGTATCTTTCGCAAATACTTGTTGATCTCGGAGGTACTTTAGCTGTGTTAAGTTTTGTCCTTTTTCCGCTCGTTTTAATTGAAATTCCGGTTTTAATTTTAAGGGCTTTTCTTGAGGAAAAAATATTAAGCCGCCATTTCGGCGAGCAATTTACCGCGTATAAAAAACAAACCGGATTTTTTATTCCGTTTATAGGATGATGAAAAATAATTTAATATTACTATTTATAGTTGTTCTTTCATTTACGGCACCGGCGCAAATTACCAATAATTTTGAAGTGAAAAGCGGCGACGCAATAGTTTATATACCTGTCTACGAAAGGCAGGGGCTTCCATACATATCAATAAAACACCTTGCAGATGCGCTCCGCATCAAGTATTATGTGAATGAAATTACAGACAAGGTTGAATTAAAATTTGATGATTATAATTTAATCATTACACCTAAAAACCCTTTTTTTATTATCGATTCAAAAAAAGATAGTAAAAAAGAAATTAGCCAATTACCGACTTCTACTTACCAATTTAACGGGATGATTTTTATCCCGCTCGATTATTCGCTTCCGCTGATTGAAAAATTTTACGGCAAAAAACTAACTCGCAGCGGCAATATGCAAGTAACAACAAATGATGTTTTGACGGCTCCGGTTGAAGAAAAAAAGCTGGTTGATGTTAATACTCCAGTTTCAAACTTTGATATTCCCGGCATTTCAATTGATCAAAAAGCAAACGGAACGCTGATAAAAATTAATTCCAAAACAAAAATTCCCGGTTTCAGCAGTTCATACAATAGCGGTATTGTTAGTGTTGTACTTCGCAGCGTAAAAGCGGATATTGAAGCAATAAAAAATACCCCGCTCACCGGATTAATAAAAGAAATTACTGCGCGCAATACTGATGTTTATACCGAGATAAAATTTAAAGTTTCAAACGAATATTCATCAAGCGAAATAATAAACACTGCCGGTAATGATTTATTACTTACAATACACAACAAAATATTTACAAAGAATGACAGTAATAATCAGTTTAAAGATAAATGGGGTATGAATGTAATTGTAATTGACGCCGGGCATGGTGGCAAAGACGCCGGTGCAATTGGTGTTAACGGCACAAAAGAAAAGGATGTTAATCTTAGCGTTGCGTTAAAATTAGGCGAACTGATAAAACAAAACATGAAAAATGTTAAAGTAGTTTATACACGTTCGGGCGACTATTTTGTTGAACTTTACAAACGCGGAAAAATTGCGAACGAAAAAAACGGCAAACTATTTATTTCCATTCACTGCAATTCCACAAGGAAAAAGCCAAGTGACGCCACCGGGTTTGAAGTTTATTTGCTTCGTCCGGGAAGAACACAAGAGGCAATAGCAATTGCGGAAACTGAAAACAGTGTTATAAGTTATGAAGATAATCCGAACAGGTATCAGCAATTAACCGACGAGAATTTTATTCTTGTAAGCATGGCTCACTCCTCATATATGAAATATTCCGAAAAATTTTCCGAGCAGTTAAATAACCAGTTCGGTAAAAAATTATCATTAGCTTCTCGCGGTATAAAACAAGCTGGTTTTTATGTGCTCGTTGGTGCTTCAATGCCAAGCGTTTTAATCGAGTCGGGATTTTTATCGAACAAAAGTGACGTTAAATATTTATCATCAAAAAAAGGACAGCAGGAAATTGCTGAGGCAATTTATAACGCCATAAAAGATTATAAACTTCACTACGAACAAATGATTGAAAGCGAGATGTAGCGGCGGTGAAACTTTTAAGTGGAACTCTCATCTCATCAGTACAAACTTGAAAAGAAAAGGAATTTATTATGCATTACGCAGTTGAAGGAAATGATTTTAATTTTGAGACCGAAGTGTTAAATTCGGAAATACCGGTCGTTGTTGATTTTTGGGCTCCCTGGTGCGGTCCTTGCCGTATGGTTGCACCGGTTGTTGAAGATATTGCAAAAGATTATCAGGGCAGAGTAAAAGTAGTAAAACTAAATACTGACGAAAACCAGGAAACCGCAATGAAATATGGGATTCGCAGCATTCCGACAATAGGAATATTTAAAGGCGGAAAAGTTGTAGATGCGGTTATTGGCGCTGTGCCGAGACAATATCTCGAACAAAAAATTACACCTCATTTGGTAAACCCAAACTAAGCCGCAAATTTATTCTTGGGATACCCGAAGAGGTATCCCAAAATTCATTAAAAATTTTTTTCCCCCCCCCAAAAAAATTGTAACACACCCTCAATATTTGTAGTAAAATAAGACAAAGGTAAATTGCACTCTGTTAGTATGCTAACGGATAAAAATTATTTAATTTATCGAAGCTTCGCTTCGATTTACATCCGATTAACTGTTTGGCTTTTGCAGCTCGTACTTGCTGATTTTATTATAAAGCGTAACCCGGTCAATTTTTAATAGAGACGCGGTGCGCGAAATATTCCAGTTGTTTTCGGCAAGTATTTTTTGAATATATTTTTTTTCCATTGCCGATAAACTTTTTTCTCCTTCGGTTTCTGTTGAATTATTTACAGAAACATGAAACGGCAGATCTCCGACTTTTATTTTATCATCTTTACCTATAACCACCGCTCGTTCTATTGCGTTTTCAAGCTCGCGAACATTTCCCGGCCACTCGTATCTCACAAGAAAATCCATTACATCCTGCGAAATACTTTTTATCGGTTTGTTCATTGCTGTTGAAAATTTTGATAAGAAATAATATGCAAGAATCGGTATGTCCTCCCGTCTTTCGCGGAGCGGCGGGACGTTAATTGAAAATACATTTAGGCGGTAATAAAGATCTTCGCGAAATACTCCTTGTTTAACCATTTCTTCAAGCGGTTCGTTTGTAGCAATAATTATTCGGAAATTGCTGCTTACAGGTTCATTGCCTCCCACGTACCGAAATTGTTTCGATTCAATTACGCGCAAAAGTTCCGCTTGCATTTTTGGAGAAAGAGTACCTATTTCATCCATAAAAATTGTTCCGCCGTCAGCCATTTCAAACTTGCCTTTGCGCTTAAACTGAGCACCAGCGAAGGCGCCTTTTTCGTGCCCGAATAATTCACTCTCCAGTATTGATTCGGCAAGAGCGCCGCAATTTACAGTTATGATTGGGAAATATCTTCTTTTGCTGTTTATATGAATTGCTTTAGCAACAAGCTCTTTACCCGTGCCGCTTTCGCCCCGTATCATTACCGTTGTATCGGTCGGGGCAACTGTTTGTATAAGTTCAAATATTTTTTTCATCTGCGGCGACTCACCGATTAAATTATCGGGTTTTATAATTTCCTCGATGCTTCTGCGAAGTTTTTCATTTTCTGTTTTTAATGCTTTTTGTTCAAGCGCCTTTTTTACAAGATGAGAAAGTTCATCCGGATCAATAGGTTTTGTAACGTAATCATATGCGCCGTCTTTCAAAGCCTTTATTGCCGTTGGTACCGATGCAAATGCGGTAATCATTATGAAGATAACGTCCTTATCAATTCCTCTTACTTTTGTAAGGAGATCGAGCCCGCTAACACCTGGCATTTTCATATCTACCAGAAGCAGGTCGTATTTGTTTTTATCGAATAGGAGCAAAGCATCCTCGCCCGATTTTGCAGTTTCAACAAGATAACCTTCTTCTTCAAACCAGTGGAAAAGGGATTCGCGAACTATTTTTTCGTCGTCTACAATTAATATTCTTTCATTTTTGCTCATGTTTGTTCCGGGGGAGTTTTCGTTAATGGAAATATGATTCTAAAGATTGTACCTTCTGTCGAAGTTTTCTCAACTTCTACCTTACCCCTATGATTGTTAATAATACCATAAACAACTGCAAGCCCTAAACCAGTGCCGGCACCGACTTCTTTTGTTGAGTAGAATGGTTCAAAAATGTGCGCAATATCTTTATCCTGTATTCCCGTTCCCTGATCTTCGATACGTATTATTGCATCATTTGTATCTAAGTTTAATTTTATCGTTAATGTTCCGCCATGCGGCATTGCTTCAATGGCATTTAACAGCAGCGACATTAATGCCTGCTGAACCTTTTGAGGATTGCAATCAAGAATAATGGAATTAGTTTCAAATTCTTTTTTAAGTTCAATTTTATTTATTTCGAGATGGCGGTTTATTAGCAGAATACTTTTCTCGATTATGCTTATAAGATCTGCTTCAATAAATTCATCATCGCCCCGGTGGGAGAACACCAGCAAATCCTTTACAATTTTCCCGCACCGGGCAGATTCATCGGCAATTAATTCAAGAAACTCTATAAGTTTCGAGAATTCGTTTTCCTTTTGTTCTTTTAAAAGCTTGTGCGAAACAAGTTTGCTGTATGTTAAAATTCCCTCTAAAGGATTATTTAGCTCGTGTGCCACAGTTGCCGAAAGTTTACCGAGAGAAGCTAATTTTTCAATCTGCATTACCTGCCCGTAAATGTTACGCAGTTCTTCAGATTTTTCTTCCACTTTTTGATTTAGTGTTTCACTCCATTCTTTTATCTCTTTATATGCAGCATCAAGTTTTTTTGACATAGCATTAAACCTTGCGGCTACTACACCAAGTTCATCCTTCGAATTAACTTCTAATTGATAATTAAGATTTCCTGCACCTACCTCTACCATACCAAGCGAAAACTTTTTTAAAGGACGGTTAACAAAAACAGTAATAAAAAAGCCTGTTGCAAGCGCAATTATAAATGTTACAATTGCAGATTCAGTTATAATGTTTTTTGTGTTTTCCGCAACGTACATGTCGAGTTGCTCTAAGGAGATCATAACATCAAGTACGCCAAGAATTTCCGTTTTGGGGTCATGCGCGTGGCAGTCAGCGGAAGAACAGTCATATTCGTTATGAATGGGATTGATTAACCCGAGTACACGTTTGTTGTTTTTAAATTTATAAATGCGCATCAAATCTTTACTCTCGGGTGTTAAAATCGGCTCGTTGCTGCTATGACACATTATACACACCTGTGAAGTCATGTCTACTTTCTGCATCATTTCGGTTGTGTCTGTGGATAGGATTATGGTGCCCTGCTTGTTGTAAATGCGTATTGCTTCAACACCGTTTTCCGTGCCAATCATTTTAATTATTTGATGAACATCTTCTCTGCGATTAAGAAGCATACTGTAGCGCGTAGCTTTTTTTATAACTTCGCTCATATTGTTGGCGCTTTGCAAGCGGCAGCGGGTCAGGTAGTCTTGAAGATTAGATATTGTTAAATAGGTATAAACCGTTAATGCAGCTATCAAAAAAGCAGAGATTATTAAGATAAGTTTTGTACTTAGCTTATTTTGGAATTTTATTTTCATTTTTGCTGTGCCTGTGCCCGCTGGGCAATGCCGAAAAAATCAACTACAAAAGTAAGTGAATAAATAAATGTAATAAAATTAAATGATGGAGATAAAGACGCTACTTGTGCGGATTTATCAAAAATAGCAGACTTTAATAAATAAAGAGTCTGTGGTTGTTTTATGGCAATTAATTTTAGGTCTGGAACATCATCCGTAGCAGTTTTAAATAATCGGGTTTTCCGATTAACTGGTAGAGATACTTTCCTTGTTCCTCGCCTTCCTTCATTCTTAAACTGCCATTTACGGAATTGTGGCTATAATTTTTAAGATAATTTGCCAAACTTATTCTTCTATTGTACCACTCATGTTCCGAAATTTTAACAGGCGAAATATCCGTAGGGTTAACAGCTACAATTGCCAGCCATTTGTGTACGGATAATTCTTCCCCCGGTAGATTAAGTTTTTCGAGGAACATAAAATTCATCGGCGCTCTAACCGCTATTGAACCCCAATCTCCGGTAAACTTAAATATCGGGTCGTTTAAAAGCACATAACTGTTTTTTTCACATTCGCAAACCGAATTTAAATTGTCAAGTAATAACATTGCTGTGTTGCTTATACCCAAATAGTAGGTGTTTGAAAACAAGTGTTTTACAACCATTTGGTTATTTAAATAATAACATACCGGGTCATAAGGCTGTTCGAGCACCTTATCAATTTTTTCAAGAAGGTAATTTCTTTGGTTTGCAGCCGGCGATGCTTCAAAAATTGTTGCACCGCCGCCTAAGTTTTGCATTACTTTGTCAAACTGGCAATTTTCGCAATCGAACCCTTTATCGCAAAGTTTGTAACTTATTACTTCCGATGCCATCCAGATACATTTAATATTTTCATAAATGTTATTTAAATAATTTATTTGGTTCGACATTATTTTATCTTATATCAATTAATTAAAAACACGTCTATTAAAATTACATACATTTTTATTTTATAAAAAACTCTGCTATTATTTTCTGCCAGTTACCATCGGAAAGTCTCTCAAGATGACCAATATACAATTGGTCTTCTTCAATATATTCGCCTTCTTCCTTTTTAGATTTTAGAAGATCATTCATTATCTCTTTGAACTTTTCTATATCAGTTTGGAATAACGCTACTGCCGATTTGCCGATGCTCATTACTTTTATTTCATCGTCAATCATATCGGTATCAAGCGCGCAAATCCAGTTTCTTTCATAAGGAGTAATATCGAGCGCAGAAAGATTGTCTGCCAGTAGTGTGTTTAATTGCGACACTTTACCTGTTACCGGTGAATTAAAGGCAACACTTCTATTTCCTTGCTTAATTGTAAACAGCGGCTGACCTGCTTTTATATTCATACCAAGGTTCGGAAACTCGATTGAATCTATTTTCCCGATGAGTTTTTTAGCAAAATCATCTATGCCAACTTTAGCAATTCCTTCTTGATTTATACTTAACCATGTATGGTTTTTGTCGATGAACACTCCACCCGGAATTGAAAACTCACCTTTGACGAAATCGTCAGAAGAAGGAACATGCGTAATATGAACTTGTGGCTTAAGCTGTTTCTGAATTTTATCCTGTCTTTTAATCAATGTTTTCTTCACAAAATCAAGAAGTTCATCTTCAGTAAATGGTTTTTGAACATAATCCATTGCACCGTATTTCATTGTTTCAACAGCCGTTTCTACAGATGCATACCCTGTAATTATGATAACGTCAATATCGGGGCGAGTATGTTTAACAGCTTTAGTTACCTCAACTCCATCCATCAGCGGCATTTTTAAATCTGTAAAAACAAAATCATAATGATGTTTTTGAATCAGACCGATTGCTTCCTGTCCGGTTTCCACTGTATCAACAGAGTAGCCGTCAAGCACTAAAATTTTTCGGAAGCTGCCAAGTATAACTTCTTCGTCATCAACACAAAGAATTTTAGCTTTTGAATTTGGCACTTCGGCACGCTTTAGTGATTTTGCCTCGCTAGTAAAATCCAGGTTAAGACTTTCCTGCAATACAATTTCGCGTTCTTTCTTTTGCTTCTTTTCATTCAAACGCTTTCCAATCATCCGGATTAAAATATCCGCAATGATGAATACGATTACTGCAAGTATGAATAAAGGCATGACATTTCTCCTACTAAATTTAAATTATATTAAAACTCTAAATAAAAACAATTTTACAATATATCCGAACTATAAGGGACTAAATGTTTGATTTCATAAGCAATATTGTCCGGGATAATTCGATATACCCATCCTTCAAAGTAAGGATCTTTTTCAATTAGGTGCACATTCGATTTAATATTTTGATTTACTTCAATGATTCTGCCCGATAATGGTGACAGAATTTTATGTATTCTTTCGTCGTATGTCATAATTGTAAAACAACTGACGCCCTGTACAATTTCATCTTCAGGGGCAAGAAATTCTATATCAATTATTGAATCAATTGTTTTAAGCAAAAGGTCGCAAATACCAATTAAAACACTTCCGTCTTTCTCCTGCAGCATCCAACTTGAGTAACCGAGGCGTAAATATTTTGCAGGACAAGTAACATAAAGAAGACTATGCCCTAAATTTTGTCGGAATAGTACTTCCTGTTTCTTTTTAATCTTATGATAATTATTTGCACGAAATACCGCATTAAGAAGCTCGTCCATTGTAAACGGTTTAGGTATAAAATCCACTGCGCCATGATAAAGAGAATTTACTGCATTTTCAACAGTTGAATAACCGGTCATCATAATTAAGGCGCTGTCAATATTTCGTTTTCGAAGTTCGTCAAGAATTTGAAATCCATCGCCGTCTGGCATCATTATATCGCAAATAATAATTGAATAATAATTTTTCGAGAACTTTTCAATTGCAGTTTTTACGTTTAACGCACCATCAACCGAATAATTTTCGAGTTTACAGATTTTTACTACTGCGTCAATGATCACCTGCTCATCATCAATAACTAATATGTTCGAAGGTTTACTCATAAATCAAACTTACTTTTGCGAAATTGGAAGCCGGATGATAAAAGTTGTACCTTTTCCTTCTTCACTTTCAACATTTATTGTTCCATTGTGATTATCAATAATTCCCCATATAACGGCTAAACCAAGCCCTGTTCCTTTTTGTCCTTTTGTTGAAAAAAACGGCTCAAAGATTTTCGGCAGATCATCATTACTTATTCCACTTCCAGTGTCGCTAAGACGAACTTCGATATATTCTTTTAACCCTGCTGAATCAACAAACTCCCACTTTTCCCAGTCGCTGTTTTCTGAAGAACATACCTCATAAACACCGTGTCCGTTAATCTCAAATGAAAGAACCGGCGCCCCGCATTTAGGACATAATTTATCCGGTTGCACAATAGAACTTTTACAATCCGGGCAAACAAATTTTGTATTTTTATCAATGTTAAAACCAAGTTTAAAATGGTTTCTGTGTTTGCCGTAAACGGGGTCGAGATGAATTATTCCTTCATTGCTGTTTGAAACAACTTTAACTTTCAAAGCCGGCAGCCCGTCAATTTTAAATTCATTATCAATTAAGCTATGGCGTTTTGGGCAAGATGCTTTTTTTATTTGAGCAACACCGAACGGGGAAAGAGAAATATGTTTTGTTTCGGTTGTAATTGTTCCCCCTTCTTTGCTAATAGCATCCGAACCATTTACAAAAAGATTAATGAATACTTGCTGCATCTGGTTCGCGTCAACAGTTATCTTGGGCAAATTACCCTCGGACTGTTTAATGATTTTTATTTTTTTTATTGATAACTGAGTTTCAATTACGCTAATTGCTTTTTCTATTATTTCATTTATATCGGCAACGCTTTTTTTAGGAACCGATTGGCGCGCAAAATCCAATAAGCTTTTTACAATTTCTCTGCTGCGCAAAGTTTCTCTTACAATAACACCCAGATCCTCCTGGAATTCCGGATTATCTTTTGTCCTCTTTAACAAAAAACTACTGTAAGTTAAAACACCCGTAAGCGGATTATTAATTTCGTGCGCAACACCTGCCGCCAATCTTCCAAGGGAAGCCATTTTATCAGATTGAAAAAGCTGCATCCGTGCTTCGGATAATTTCTTCGTCATATTATTAAACGATTCGCCGAGTTTTCCTATTTCATCATTACCAAGATCTTTAACTACATAATTTAAATTTCCCTGGCTAACCTGATGTGTACCACTTAATAAATGATTAACAGGAATAGAAACCCAGCGTCTTACAAAAAATGCAATCAATAAACCAACCACAATTATTGCAATAATTGCGAAGATTACAATCTCCCATTCTCTTATAACTATTGCCTTATCAACTTCCGCAAGAGAAATTGAAACATCCAAAACACCAAGTACTTTTTGATTTTTAGGATGAGCATGACACTCAGCCTGCCAGCATGATTTTGCATTATAGATTGGAGTAATAATTCCAATTACACGGTTGGAATCAGGGTGAACCCTAAATACCCGGGTTCTTTCAGTGATAGAGATTTGTTCAAGCGGTTTATCCTCTGAATGACAGGCGTAACAGCTTTCGGCACGTTTATCAACCATTGTATTAATATTATGAGGATTGGAAGAGTAGAGAATCTCTCCTATTTTATTAATGATCCTAACATCTCTTATTTGCGGCTGCATGCCTATTGAATTTATTGTTTGTTGAATTCTATCTCTTTGATTAAGCATCATATCGAACCGGGTGCTGGATATAACTGTTTCACCAAGCTGGTTTGCATGTCTTTCAACTTCGGAGATTAAGCTGCTGCTTTGCGATTTAATATTAAAGTAAGCGAATACGCCGATTATTACAAGCGATGTTAACGCCACAACAAATATTAAACGGAAACCTATTTTATTGAACATAATATTTTTTTGACTATCAAGCTAAGCTTGTTTCGTCTTTTTATTTTACTCATTAATATTTATTCGAACTCATTCCAAAACTATCAGCCATTGTCGGATGGAACGAAATTACTTTTCACAAAATTGCGAATATTAATTTAATTGTTGTCACGAAACCATTTCGTGGTAAAGTTTTATTATCCTATATATAATACTTTTCTATTCAATCACATATTCGTTTCCGCGTCTGCACTAAAGGCAGTAAGCGGCGATTAAAAATATTTCAATATTCGCACACCAGAATAACTATTTACCAATCAACTTTCCCGGTTTATTTTTCGGATAAACAAAATCTTCATGACAACCATCGCAGCCTGGTTTTTTTGCGTAGTTATTTTCCACATGACAATCTTCACAACTCAGGTCTAAATGTATTTCGTTAAGTTGCAGACCTGTGACAGTATGATTAAATGTTTCATTGTTCCAATCCTGATGACAGCTTAAACATTTATTATCAACTTTCTTAAAGGGAAGTTTCGAACCATGGCATTTTGAACATGCAAGATTTATATGATGTTTACTTAAAGCCCAGCCGGTTTTTTTCGCGTGATCAAATGGCTGGAGTTCAGTGTTGCTATGGCAGTTGCTGCAATCATTTCCTTTATGACAACTTATACAATTTTTATGTTGTTCTTCAAAAGTTTTATTTGCCACAACCGGTTTAAGTTTTGGATCAGAATTTCTATTTACATCGTGGCATTTTGTACAGGTATCTTGTTTGTGGCAGCCTATGCAGTTTAATCCAAATTTTTTTGTATGATCATCATGATAAAATGTTACAAGTTTTCCTTTATCTGAATTAGTTTGGTAAGTAATTTTAGTCGGCTCTAAGACGACCGGATGAACCTTCCCTAAAAACTTTTTCTTAGTACTATCTTGTTTCGAATCCGTTAAATTTTTCTTTAAAGTATGACACGAATTGCATCCCGTTTCATGACTCCATTCGCGGTGGCAATCCATGCATTGCCTGTGATACGCACCTTTAAGATCAGGAAGGCTGACATTTTCTCGTTTCCTTGATGATTCATGACAACTATTACATCGCAATATGGGTCCCGATGTGTTAAAATGATGACAATTTTCACAGCCACCTGACATATTAGACATCTCTGCATGCAGCCTGTGTGAAAAATAAACTGGATTATATCTATCACTTATCTCATCTATAATAAAAAGTTCAGGGGTTTGTTCAGGTTTTTGATAAACCGTTGCGATATTTTCTCTGGGACAGGGAATAAGACACGGGTCATCTTTTGTTGGAACATTACAAATATGACATGTTTTACAACTGATGTTTAACTTAGAATGATTTTTGCCGGGACTTTGCTGCGCGCTTATTCCACACGAAAAAATTAATGTTAATGCAAAAACTAAAATCTTTTTCATTTTTCAGCCCCCCTTATTGAGTATTTAGTGGGTTGGGCAGATTGTTTTCCGGGTACGCTTATAACAGGAAAATTCATAACAATAAACCTATAGATGAGAATTAACATTGACGCAAATCCAACTGTAACAGAAATTTCACCGAACGACGGGAAATATGATTCGGTTGCGTAAGGCGGGGTATAAGCCACAATAAAATTATTTATTCGGTTTAGCAATACTCCAAACACAACTAATGCAGATGCAGTAAAAAGCAAGGGAGGTGATTTTAAAACTTTTGGTGAAAGGAACATTCTTAATGGAATTATTACGCCGAAAAGAAGTTCGATGGTAAACATTATACTTGCAGTATTAAATTCGGTTAGATAAACAAAAGTTTCGCGGATGAACATATCACCAATTTTGAATGCGAGATAAATTCCAAGTAAAGGCGCAATCATCGATCCTAATCTTGAAAGAACGTGCATCTCAGGTTTTAATTTTAGCGAACGTGAAGCAAGAAGCGATTCGAAAATCACCATTGGAAATCCTACAGAAATTGCGGATAATAAAAATAAAAGCGGAAGAATAGGAGTCTGCCAAAGCGGATGCATTTTTGGTCCGGCAATAACCATTAAAGTACCGAGTGATGATTGATGAAGTGTTGAGAGAACAACTCCGGCTATTATGAATATAAACATTGTTTTTGAAAGTCCGCGATCGAGCAATCTCAATATTTTATCTACAACCTTATTTAAACCTGATAGAAACCAGGGCAAATTAACTTTTCCAATAAATCTTTCAGTAACAATTGGAAGAAATTCAATATAGAGAACACTCATATAAATCATAACACAAATACCAACCTCAAACAAAGCTGAGTTACCATTCCACATAACAAGCGGATGCCAAATGAAATACCATCTTCCGATATCAACAAAAACCCCCATGGCAACAAAAGTGTAGCCAAGCATAGCGGTAAGCAGCGCGGGACGAATAATTGCGGCATATTTTTCGCGATGCATAACATGACCGAGAGCAGCCGTTGTAAATCCACCGGCTGCAAGCGCAACACCGGCAGCTACATCAACTCCAATCCATAATCCCCAGGGAAATTGATTATTAAGGTTTGTAACAGCGCCAAGCCCGAAGAAAAATCTTCCCATAAGGAATACTAATCCGTTAAGCGCAATTACAACGAGCACTAACACACCGGGAGTAAAAAATTTCGTTTTAATCGGAACGGGATTAACTGATTCGTGGTTCATGCTTTTTCCTCCTCATCTATTTCTTTACGACGTTTGGTAATCCACATTATGCCTCCAAGCAAAGCATACAAAGAAACAGGGGGGACAAAATAAGCAAAAATACCGTGCTGAATTGATTCTGAAACCCCGGGGGCTGGTTTTTCTCCAAGCTTTGGAAAATCAAGTTCCTTAAAATCTTTATTTGCAAGGTACATCCATGAAGTTCCTCCAACTTCATATTCCCCGAAAATATTAGCGACATAACGGTCAGGATTTCTTCTGATTCTATCACGAGCTATCTTTACGAGTTCTGTTCTTGGTCCGTATGTAAGCGCTTCAACCGGACATATGTTCACACAAGCCGGTAGCTTTCCTACTTTTGTTCGTTCAAAACAAAAATCGCATTTCATAATTTTGGGGCTAAGAGCATTGTCATACTCAAATGCCGGAATTTGAAAAGGACACGCAGCCATGCAATAACGGCAGCCGATGCACATATCAGTATCCCAAATAACAGTTCCGTTTTCTTGCTTTGAAAATGCGCCGACTATGCACGCAGAAACGCAAGCAGGGTGATCGCAGTGCATACATTGTACTTTTACATCTGTCGGGAGGTTTGAATTTTTTCCATGAGGGTATTCATTAACAACTGTCAGGGCTGTGTGATCCGGTCTCCTTTTCTTTTCTAAAATCTTTCTGTCTTCATAAGATTCCAGATTACCGGCAGGTAAACTATGAGCATCTTTACATGCCCATTCACAATTTCTACAACCGACACAAACAGTTGTATCGACTAAAACCCCCATTCTGTCTTCGGATAAAATATTTTTTGGACCTGCTTTTGCTGTTGTTGTCGAGAGACCCGCAACTCCAGCGCCAATTAAGGCAGATTGTTTAAGAAAATCGCGACGACTTTTGCCAGACATTTTCCCGTCCTTTCAAAAAATGAGACAGTAATTAAACAGTTAATTAAAACCATGTTTCCATTAACCAAAATTATGCCATTTTTGCGCTATAAGATAATGTGCGAATTTATTGAATACGCCAATAGTTGCTCTACTAAAACTTGTCTTTTTCAGCAGTGGCGCTAATAAAATTCTCAACAGTGACAATTTAATCCCTTCTTTTTTATGATAGAGAACGTTGAATAAACGAACAATTTCTATGGAAAATTAGGGATAAACAAAAAAAAACATCTTGTTTTGGCGGCAAACGGTCGCTTTAAGTATTTTCCGGCTTCTGGGTATGTATAATTATTCAACTCTAAAATATTAAAAAATATAGGTTAACATTTGATGGGGTCTACTAATTTATATAGCAAAGAAAAGAGAAATATTTCGAAGATTAAAGACTTCTCTCCTGAGAAATCGGGATATAAATGGCGAAAAATGTTTTATGGCGGTTCCCTTTGTTAATTTCAAATTTATCATCAGAAATTTTTGTTCTAATAAATTTTGTTTTTAATATTAGAACGAGTCTGAATATTTAAAATATAAAAAGTGAATGAATACCAGAATTGAAACGCGGTTTGGAGATATAACCAAACTTAAGATTGAAGCAATTGTCAACGCGGCAAATAATTCTTTACTTGGCGGCGGTGGTGTAGATGGAGCAATTCATCGTGCCGCAGGATTACAACTATTAGAAGCTGCAAAAAAACTAAACGGCTGTGCCACAGGAGAAGCAAAAATAACTCCGGGATTTAATCTTCCGGCAGAGTTTATTATACACACAGTTGGACCGGTATGGCGCGGCGGTAATAATAATGAAGATGACCTGCTTGCAGGTTGTTATCGGTCTTCATTAAAAATTGCGGTTGAGAATTCTATAACGGCAATTGCGTTTCCAGCAATAAGTACAGGCATTTATGGTTTTCCGATAGAGCGGGCTGCAAATATTGCATTGAGTGAAGTGGAAAAATTTTTAGAAAATAATAGCTCTATAAAAAAAGTTTTATTTATCTGTTTCGATGAAAGATCATTCGGCATTTATAAAAAGTTAACGTTGTAATGGTTATAACATCATCTTAAAAAGATGATTGCAATGCCGGCAACTGCAATAAATGCTCCGCCAATTGCCCGCCAGGAAAGTTTCTCTTTAAAATAATATCTAACTATAGGAAGCATTATTATGGGCATGGTCGACATCAATGTTGCCGCAATTCCTACTTTTGTGTTTGCAATGGCGATAAGACTAAATGTTATACCAAGGTAAGGCCCAAAAAATGTTCCTATTGCTGTGGTTGTTAACGCTTTCGGATTTTCTTTGTAGACTTTTATAGGGTTTTTATAACGTCGCGCTAAAATTGCCAGAATAGTAATAATAAAAACCGATGAAATAATTCTTACAAAAGTCGCAACCATCTTATTTACTTCCCCTTCTTCAAAAGCAAATTTTGCAAAAATTAATCCGCCTGCCTGTCCCAGGGCGCCCATTAATCCGTGGAATATTCCAATTTTACTTATCCGGTATTCTGATGTCGGAGTTTCTTTCCTTTCTGAGATTACAAGCACAACGCCGCCAATTGTAATTGCCATACCAACAATTCCCCACATCGACAAATCCTCGCCAAGAAATATGTATGCTAATATTCCGCTCATTACCGGCGATAATGCCATCATCAGCATACCGATACGAGCGCCAATATATTGGAACGATTTGAATAAAAAAGTATCGCCTATTACAAGTCCTACAATGCCGCTTAGTACAAGGTTAAAAACTTGATTTGCTGAAAGGTTATAATCGAACCTGAAAATAACTATTGTCAACGCTAATAATATTGAAGCGAGCATCATCCTATTTATATTAAGAGTAAGAGAGCCAAGTTTTTTGGAGGCTGAGGAAAAAGCGAACGAGGTTATCGACCAAAAAACTGCTGTTAATAAAGCGCTAAGTTCACCGGTATGGGGCATTTATATTCCAGAATAATTGAGGCGAAAATATAAACAAAACGATTATTACTTTTTGGGGAATTGTGATGAGCCGGGTAAAAATTAATGATAAAAACATCAGGTAATAAAATTATAAAAAATTTGAATTGACGTTTCCCGGATTAAATTAATAAGTCACTTTACGCAAAAGAATTGACAACGAAGTAAGCCTAAAAATTGATTGCCGAAATCATGAATGAATGTCTTAAATTCAATTTATTAACACTTTAATGAACTTCATGCAATCATTCAATCATGCCGGGTATTAATAAAAATATTGTTAACCACTACATCAAAGATCAAGTTTTGAGTAAGATAGGTTAATAATAACCCTGTTATTTAATGCCGGATGATTATAAATTTAGATTGTAAAATAATTATGTTTTATTTATCCGGGCGAGTGTCAGCAATGAATAATTTTTTTATCTATTTTCTTTTGTGGTTTCCATTGGTTGTAATTGCAATAATTAACGGTGCAATAAGAGAAAAATATTATAGGATATTTTTAGGCGATCTGTCCGCGCATCAATTATCCGTCGTTTCCGGTATTTCATTATTCGCAATTTACTTTTGGTTTATTTCCGGTCAGTGGCAATTGGATTCAGCTTTGCAAACGCTGCAAGTTGGGGTAATGTGGTTGGCTATGACGATAGTTTTCGAATTTGTTTTCGGACATTTTGTAATGAAACACTCATGGCAAAAACTTTTTGCCGATTACAATATTTTAAAAGGTAGGCTCTGGCTTGTAGTTTTAATTTGGACAACATTCGGTCTGTACATTTTTTATAGTATAACAAATTAATTATCATTCACATAAAAACTCTATCCCTTTATGAAAATTTTGCTGATTGGAGATTCGATAACCGAAGGGTTTAAAACCGGGATACTATTACCGAATTTGAATATAATAAATAAAGGAGTTTACGGCGATAACTCCGAAGGTGTTTTAAAGAGATTAAATGCGGATGTTATTTCTCATAATCCTGATATAGTTTACATACTGATAGGCACTAATGATTTTGCTATGGGGAGAAATAATGGTCAACTTTTAGATACGTTAGAAAAGATTGCCGGATTGCTGAAAAAAACTATCCACACCGGGGAAATATATTTTACTTCTATATTGCCTACCCGTAATATTAAAAACCGTCCTAACCGTAGGATAAACGAAATGAATGAATTGATAAAACAACTTTGCGTTAAACGGGGAACAAAGTATTTTAATCTTCATTCGGCAATGACTGATGAGACCGGTTTGCTGAACAATAAATATACGATCGACGGTTTGCACTTAACCGATACAGCATATCAAAAGTGGGCGGAGGTACTGCAACAAAGACACACCTAAATTTGAAAAGAAAAAATGTGGCTCTGGTAAGGTTTAAGTTCAGCGTATAAACCGACTGATTTTATTTCAGCGGTTGAACGAATATATTCGGCGCCGGTGAGCAGGTCTTCGATCATTATTAAATCATGCGGAACGTCAAACGGAAATTTAATTCTGCATTGGGCAACTTTATCCGAATAATTTATTATCACAAGCCTGTAGTTGTTTTTGTAACTCCACAACCAGCTGAAAAATCTTTCGAAACTATAATTTTCAGGTGCAATTTTTTGCGGTTCAATAATATTCCAGTCGCCGTTTTTGAAAACATCATCCGATATTATTTTTAATAACCGATTATAGTATTCGGAAATATTTTTTGAAATTTTCTCATTCGGTTCCCGTCCCATTTGAACAGGAACTTTTAATTTTTTCCCCTCAAACTGTCCATCGAAGTAAAACTTCATTCCTTTTACCGTAGAAATAACAGTTGCTGCGGCAATTGAGCGGGCTTCACCGAATTTAGTAACGGCACGCGGTTCGTCGTGGTTTTCTATAAAGCGAAGAGATTTTTTCTGGAAATCATCATCAGCCATAAGATGACTTTTTACACCCCATACATCATTGTCGAACAATCTTTCGAGAAGTTTTTTATCGTAGGTATAATCGAATCCGAGTTTTTGAAGTTTCCACTCCAAATCCCAATATGCCTCGGCAAGAAATATAAAATCATTATTTATCGTCTTTACTTTTCTAATTGCTTCGCTCCAAAATTCTTCATCCGGTCGTTTTGTTTCCTTTAAAACACCCAGCCAGGTATTTTGGAAAACGTGTGAAAGCGAAAGCATAGCCATGTCGCACCTTACACCATCGGAGCATTCGGCAACCGAGATTAATCTGTCAATCATTAAACTGCGTGCCGCAGGACTAAAATAATTTACCTGTGCGGTATCTGTCCAGGCGGGAAACATCGGGTCCCGGCCGTGAGCAAAAGTTTTATCGTTATGTTTAAAAAAAGTGTGGGTATCTTTTTCAAACAAAATATCATCAACATAAAGAAAAGCCTCCGGGTTAGAATCGAGCAAAGGAGTTGAAGCTCCAAAATGATTCGGAATAAAATCTAAAAATAATTTCATTCCATTTCTATTTATCTTATCTTTGAAGAGCAACAGATCATCTAATGAGCCAAGATCTTTATGAACGATGTAATCTTTTATCGCATATGGGGAGCCGATAATATCCTGCTTGTCCCAATCGGGTAAAGTTCTAGAATATGAAAAAATTAAATCGTTGCTGAAACAGCATTGATCATTAAGATCGGAACAGTTTTGCCAAACACCCATTAGCCAAATAATGTTAATACCCTTTTGGGCTAATGATTCGACGTAATGGTCAGGTACGTCTTTTAATTTTTTATTTTCGCCAAACCGTCTTACCAGCAAGTGAGCATTAATTTCATATAGGATATAATTACGCATAATCGTTCCATTTTGTATAACAAAACTAATCAATAACATCCTAATCTTACAGGAAAATGTCCTCAGGAAGATAAATATTACGCAAAACAACAGCAAAATTTTCTGGAAAGTGGAATTATTTACCAGAAAATATGAATGATAATGAATAATGTGCTACTGCCCACAATTTGTTTGTTAGCAATAATCGATATTATTACAGGGAAATTTAGTAAATTATGAACTTTTAAGAATTACATTTTTCTCAAGGGATTATTGGTACGAAAATTGGACTTTAACCCCAACTTTAAAAGTTACTCCAATCTTTTTGAAAAAAAAAAGTTTGAAGAACAATATTTTCAAACTCGAACTAAACAAATAATTACAAATAAAGGATCAGTGCATGTTATCTTCATCCCAATCAGTCAACGAATTAAGCGGAGCGGCTGTCGGAAATGGAAATTTTGAATTTGAAGAGATGGACAAAAAAGTAAATGATTACAAAAAACAGGCTCTTCAGAAAATAAAGTTTGCAATAATATTAAAGCCTGCTATTATTTCTTTTGTCGCACTTATTTTGTCATTTTTTATAGATGTCTCTGTAGTTCCTGTACTTGGAAACATTTCAGTTGATTTAGCGAAGGTATTATTCCCCACCTGGCAGCCTGCGACAGAAACGGTAATTCCATATAGTTTTTGGTGGCTCCCGATAGTTGTTTATGCTTTCTTCGCATTTCTGGCATACCTGGCTTATAGTAAATTGCTTTTGGAAGTAAACCGAACGCCAGCTTCGGAAACTATTGATAGAATTATATCTTCGTACATGAGTGTTATCGACAGCATTGCAACAGCATTGCCTTTGCTGGGCGCCGCTATATTATTATTAAGTATAAAACTTGGTGAAGAAGTTTTCGTTGGACTTTCGGTTCCGTTTGAGATTAAGGCATTAATTATTTTAGCCCTTGGCAAACTGTTCGAACCGGTATTGGATCAGCTTGGTCTAGAATTTCAAAGAGTTGTATCTCATGTGCAGGATATGCGCGAAAAATATTTTTCACAAGTTCAAATTGAAAATGCGAAAAACCTTCTTGAACATAAAAATAGCGGTGATAGTAAATTAATGTCGCTTTCGGCGATTTCACCCGGCGATTTAGAGTTATATAAAAATACGCTTGAAAACGCATCACAATTAAGTTCTGTTATGTTAAAAAACTTTAACGCGGTATATGTAATAATTGAAAAACTAAACAGCTCGCAAAATATAAGTGCAGAAAAAATAGAACAGTTTAAGTCTTTTGCCGATTCGATGACTAAAGCTTCAATAGCATTAAGCGATGAAAAAACATTGGCAGGATTAAAATCTTTAGAATCTATTGTTGTAAAAAGATAGCGAAATTTAATTATGGTTTATAAAAATAGAGACAGCAAATTTATTATCTATCAGGTACTATACATTTTTGTAATTACGGTACTTGCACTTAAAGGCGCCAACCTCGATTTGCGCCGCGTGGTTTCCAAAGAGGATACGGTAGAAAAATGTGTCCGCGATTCACTTGTAACATTTATCGATTCGCTATATGCACAGGGTTTGAAGTTTGATATTAAAATTGATACAAATGTGGTTTATGAAAATAAAGCCCTTAGAGAAAAGCTTGCTTCGATATCAAAAAAAATGAATGATTTAAATAAGCAGATAAGGGAATTACCACAGCCTGTACCCGAACCCGAGATTGTAAAAAAAGAAGAAAAATCATCGGAACAGACAAAACTGCAGTCACCTATTTCTGTTACTCAATCATTTATTCAAAACACATGGAATGTTACAAAAAACGGTGGCAATGTTGCCGTGCAAATAGTTGATCCGAGAAATGGAAATGTAATTACCACAGTGCCTGCCGGTCAGGAGAAAAAATTTGATCTTACCGATCAAAAAGAGGTTGTAGTAAAATTTGGTTCGCAGGAAGACAGGGTTAAAGTTGTACCTAACCGTCCACCCGAAGTAAAAATTGATTTAGCAACAACAAAGATGACAGGCTCCGATATTTATGTACAGGAGCTGCAGAGAGTAACAGTATTTACCGTTAGAATAACAGACGAGCGCCCCGATCAATTAAAAATATCATTCGCAGGTCCAATCTCGGTTTCAGGTCCGCAGACCGATGCTAAAGGAAATCTCGTATATAATGTTTCGCTAAAGCTTGCTTCCAACTCCGATCGATTTGACGAGTGGGTTGATAAAAGCGGTGATTTAAGCGAAACAAACGGACGCTACAAAACGACATTTTTCTTTACAGTAATTGACCAAAGAACAAAAGACAAAGTGCAGGTGGGCGATGCATTTTACTTTACGGATTTTAGCAGATAAAACAGAAAGTATAACTATGAAAAAATATCTTCTTTTAATACAACTTATTACATTAATCGGTCTGGTTTATTTTCCGCCGGTTTTTGCCCAGGAAGAAGAAGAGCCGGTAAACTATTTTCAGATGGAGCCTCTTGATGATTCTCTTTTTATAAAAATTCAGACTCAAGTATTTATCGATCCACCGGATCCGAAAGCGGAAATAATTGTTGACTTGAGAGATCCCAACGCACAAACAATTTCAATAAAAGGAACTTTGTACCCGTTTCTTGCTTTTACTCCCGAAACAAGAGCAAAGATTGTTACATATCCATTCAAAATAAATTTGGATGAACAAATCGGTTTTACAAGTGTGTTTACTCGTGTTTTTGAAAAAATGCGGATTGGTAAACTTGCAGAACCACCGACGTTGACGCAAATTTCCTCAACACGAAATTATATAAACCCGTTTCTTCAATTACAAGGGGGTGAAAGATTTGGCGTGCCGATAAAAAATGATATTGGTATTTCGTTTGGTATCGGCACACCGTTTTCCGGCGTACTCGAAACAAATATGATTCAAGCTAATGTTCATATTCTCGGATTTTTCGGTGGCATGTATAGTTCGGTTGATGCCCTCACAGAGCTTAAAACAGACAATAACCACAACAATCTTTATGTTACAAACGGAATACAGGTCGGTTATGTTATCCCGTTCGGAAATTTTTTCCAGGTTGGATATACAAGTGTCGGGACAAAACCAACTGCTACTCAACGAAAAAAGTTTCAAGAAAACAATATATACCACTATAAAGTAAAGATATTAGATAATTCTTATTTCAACTGGGAATTACGTTACCCCATAAGCATACTGGGTTCCACACGCGGTAAGTTTTATGTTGCTAAATATCTTGGTGAAATGCATGCCGGTTACACCGGGCGCGAGCTATCGCTTGCCGGCAGTACCTTTGATATGAGATTTGACGCTCTGCTGAAAAGTGATGTTCGTAAACCACAATATGTACTTGAAATGATGGTTCAAAAAATATTTGAAAGTTGGGGGTTCAGCGCTTTCGCCGTTGGTCCTTCAGTTACCCTCTCAATGACCGATAAAAAAGAATTTGGGGTTATCTCTCTTTTTGCCAATGTACGCATAAAAGTTGGCACCTCACTCTAAATATATTATAATCCCATTAAGCCGCTTTTGTTTTTTAGCGGCTTTTTTTCTTCCCGAATAAGTATTCAATTTTTTTAATATCTTGTAATAAAAACTAATAAGAAGTTTATGAAGAACTCAATAATATTGTGGATAGCAGCATTCGTTATAGTATTTCTTGCCGGATATTTTGAAAGCGTTACAGGTGAAAAGTATCCCGTTACCAGTACAATCGGTATAGGCGGGTATAAAGTTTCCTATAAGTTTGATAAAGTGCATTACGGTAATAAACCATTTCACTTTTTTATACGCAGCGACATTAAAGATATAAAGGGTTTTTTATTTTGGCGAAAAGAAGGGAACCTTGAGTGGACAAAAGAAAGTTTGCAATGGGGAAATGATGAACTATACGCGGATGTTCCGGCACAGAAACCAGAAACAATTATTCAATACAAAGCCGCTGTTGGGTACAACGGAAAAACTTTTCTGCTGCCTGACAATAAAATAATTTCTCTTAAGTTTCTTGGCGATGTGCCTGCATCAATCCGGAGTGTTTTTTATTTCACCCTTTTTGTCGGTTTAATTATGGGCGTACGCACCGGTCTTGATTATTTTAACGACAAAGACAAAATAAGAAAACTCAGCTTAATTACTGTTTTCTTTTTCTTTTCGTATTTAGTTACAATTCCACTTAAAACTTCCTACGAACTTGGCGCATTAAACAGCCGGGTGCCGGGCTTCATGGAATTATTTACACTTCAGCCCGTACTGCTATTATTAAACTCCGTATTTGTTATGGTTGGACTTTTTAACTTTAAAGAAAAAAAAATAACCGCACTTATCGGCGCTGTAATTATGATTTTTATCTTTCTTTTTGTCCGGTATTAGTTTAACAGTTTTATTATTTCGCTATGAATATCCTTTGACGCAGCGATAATACTTGTACTATTAACCGGATCGTTACCGTGATAATCGGTAATAATTGCACCCGCGCCTTGAACCACAGGAATTAGAGCAAGCAGATCCCATGGGGACATAATCGGGTCAATCATTGCTTCTATGTAACCTGTGGCGAGAAGATAATAACCGTAGCAGTCGCCCCAATTACGGTAAAGTTTTACCTTCTCAGTTAAAGCTTCAAACTTTTTTATGTCCTGGTATTTTTTTATGTTCAGATGATCGGTGGTTAGAAGAACAGCGTCATCTAATGTTTTACAGTCCCTTGCTTTTACTGGCGTACCATTTAATTCGGCTGTCAAATTATCCCCGATTAAAAATTCATTTAATATCGGCTGGTTTATAACACCTAAAACCGGCTGCCCATTATGTAAAAGCGCAATTAAGGTTCCGAATGTTACCGTACCGCAGAGAAAACTTTTTGTACCGTCTATCGGATCGAGCACCCAGCGATACTCGGCATCCTCATTATGCAGCCCGAACTCTTCGCCCAATATCCCGTGGTCGGGGTAATGAAACATAATTTCTTCGCGCATAATTTCTTCGGCTTTTTTATCGGCAATTGTAACAGGGGACAGGTCGGCTTTATTGTCGTATCCTATCCCGCTTCTAAAATATTGGCGAACAACTTTGCCGCTTAAATCTGAAAGACGATGTGCAAATTCTTTAAACTCTTTCATTCGGAACCTCGTTAATTTATAGTTGCAAAATTCAATCTACTTTAACCAAACAAACTTTAAGCAAAATTTATTAAAAGTTCAAGAATATTGTCAGCTTTTTGTGAAACTTCATCAGATTCTTTTTTTAAACCTTTTATAAAACTATTGCCATCAACTGTTCCGTGAATCGACTCAAAATCGGAATTTTTAATTGAGTCATCACCATCAATGCCATAACCTATTTTTGCGAATGAGTCAAATTCCTTTTGTGCATCCTGCATAATCATGTTGTTAAGGCGGGTAAGGTTTGTTTTCCAATCCTCAACAATAGTTTTGAGTAATGCCGGTGTAATTTCTTCTATTTTAATTTCAAACTTCTTTTCAATTAAAGCGGCGCACCAGTTCCATTCGTTTTCGTCATAAGTTTGCTGCATTTTTTTAAGCGATGAATAAATAGCATCTATACTTTTTAAATGTTCGGTTTCAATTTCTTTTACAAAATTCTCTACCAAAGATTCAGATGCTAATAAGCCGGAAATATCTAACCATCTCTCTAAACCGTTTGAAGTTTCTGCATGCAAAAGTTTTTTAAGATCATTCCACGAAGAGTTTATTTGCAAAGTTTCCAATCGCTGTACAACCATATTTCCTATAAATATCTTTATTCCCATCTCATAATATTTACGCGATGATTTTATAAGAAGCCGGCGTAAGTTTATTCCTTTATAATTTATTGTCTCTTTACTCTTCGGAGTTTTTTCATAAAGATCATTTAACTCATCAACGGCATTTACCATTTTGCTGACAATTACAGGGTTAAATAAATTGTAATTTATTAAATCTAATTTCATGGGGTCTTTTCGTCTGTCACGTGTTTGCCATTTCCTACTGTCGCGCCGTGTTCCCACTGTAAACATATTCATAGCAGGTGTAATAAAACTTTTACCGTCTTCTTCATTGATATAAGAAAATGGAAGGTTCGATGTATCGAAATTTGAATAATGTTTTCCGAGAACAGTTGTAAATGAGCCAACCCTGCACGGCCATAGCAAGTAACAAAACGAACCGGTTTTTGAACCGCGCTCAACAATGCCTTGATGAATGGGCCCGAGTTTGTACATGTGATTGCTCTGGTTTGTACCGCTGCCGGCGTTGTAAAATGAATAATAACCGGCGATTAAAAGGGAAGATTTGTGGTGTGTAACTGTATAAGGACCGCCGAAAATTGAACAAGCTTCGCCGTGGAATGCTTCAGAGTTTGCAAAAAAAGCCGAGTTCTCAGCCGAATATTGTTTCCCCATTTTAACACCCTGCCCGACAAAACTATTCTGAAGAATTACCGCATCATCAATTTTGGCGCCCGATAGAATAATAAAATTTTTTGCCGAAACATCATTTCCTACAAACACTGGGTCTTCACTGCAGCTAACAATTGTTCCATTCTTCAAATTAGACGCACCGTTTACTACTGCCTCTGTTCCGATATTAACATTAACTATCGATTTACAGTTTGATATTTTTGCCCCGGTTTTTATAGTGCCGGCTGCTGATTTTATACCGCTCACATAGTCATCAATAATTTTTTCCAATGCATTGATAAACGGTTTATTGTGGCGGTAAAAAACCAAAAAATAAGCGAGGTTTGCGGAGAGTTTATCGAACATCTTTAAAGTTCTTCCGCCCCCTTCATTAACAATATCAAGCTCTACACCGTTGCCGAAAGTAGATTCGCCATCCACAATAAGCAAATCAACATTTTCGATTATAACATTATTTCCGATGTGATAATTTGCAAGGGATTTTACGTTTGAGATGTAAACATCATCTCCTATTGTTGAGTTGTGGATGCGGCAGTTATTTAAACCGGAGTTCACAGTTATTCCCCCCGGCAGCGTTACCACTTTTTCAAAATTTCCAATTCTAATCATCCCGCTAAAGTGAACATTGTTTAATGAAGCAGGGGAAAATTTTTCGGCAACTTCCACATTATTCCAGTTGCTGCTTGTGCAGTCCTGCACTTCAAGTACTAATATTTCATCCGGAGTAAGTTTTCTTCCGTTCACAGGTAATCTCCTTAAATTCATTTTAAAATTTTATTATAAAGCGAAACGGATCATAACATTATTTTTGCGTCAGCCACATAACAGCCTTTTCCTTCTTCATTTACTATAAGAGGATTTATGTCGAGCTCTTTTATTAATGGGCACGAAACCGCAAGCTGCGAAAGTCTTTCGATGGTTGTAATAATACTATCAATATCTTTTGCCTTTTTACCGCGCACTGCCGTAAGGAGTTTATAAGCTTTTATTTCCCGAATCATTTCTCCTATTGCCAGTCGTCCAATAGGCGCAATACGGAAAGAAACATCTTTTAGTATTTCAACAAAAATACCACCGAGCCCGAACATCATTACGCTTCCGAAAATCGGGTCGTTTTTCATTCCGAGGATTACCTCCTGTCCCGGTTCAATCATCTTCAAAACAAACACATCTTTTGCGTTTAGTTCAGGGAATGACTCTTTAACATTTTCGATTATCGTATTATATCCCGCTTCAGCTTCTTTTTTGTTTTGGATATTCAGCAATACTCCATGAACATCCGACTTGTGTATAATTTTATGGGACGCAATCTTTAATACAACAGGGAAACCCATTTGTTCGGCAATATCAGCTACATCCTTTGCCGACGAAGCTAATCCATTTTTTACAACTGGAAATCCGAAACATTCGAGTATTTTTACCGACTCATATTCGGTAAGAAATGTTTTCCCTTCGTTTTTTGCAGATGATAAAAGTTCGTTTGCTTTTTTAACATCAGCGTCAGAAAATATTTTCGGTTGAAGAAAAATTTTGTGCAGATACTGCCCGAAAAAATATGCACGCGAACATGCATGACTCATCGATTCCGGGAGTATATAATGAGGAATTTGGTTTCTCTGTAGAATATCAATACCGGCGGCAACATCGGTTTCACCCATGAAGGATGTATAGATCGGCTTTTTACTTTCTTTAGAAACAGTTACAATTTCCTTCGCTATCGTTTCAATATCCGTCATCGATTGAGGTGTTAAAATTACAAACACGCTGTCAACATTGTCATCCTTAAGCGCGCTTGTTATAGCAACGTTATACCGATCAGCACGGGCGTCGCCGATAACATCAACAGGATTTTTTGTGTTGGCTGTTTTTGGAAGAGCTTTGTTTAATATCGCGGTTGTTTCATCCGAAAATTTTGCAAGCTGAAGATTTTCTTTTATTGTTGAATCGGTTGCAAGCACACCGGGACCGCCGGCATTTGTAATTATAGCAACCCTGTTTCCCGGAGGTAATGGTTGGTATGCCATTGCAATTGCAAGGTTAAACATTTCTTCTATTGTATCGCAGCGGATAATGCCGGCTTGTTTAAAAGCCGCATCACAAACTTCGTCGCTGCCGGCAAGTGAACCTGTATGCGAAGCCGCTGCTGCTGCGCCTTCGGATGTGCGCCCGGACTTCAAAACAAGTATAGGTTTACCTGTTTCCGAAATTACTTGCTTCGCAGCTTTCATTAAGCCGATTCCGTCTGTAATCTCTTCGAGATATAAAAGAATTACTTTTGTTTTCGGATCGTCTTTTAGATAATAAAGAAGATCTATTTCGGAGATGTCCGCTTTGTTGCCGAAGCTTACGAATTTAGAAAACCCGATATGTTTTGCGTGAGCATAATCTAACACGGCTGTGCAGAGCGCGCCGCTTTGCGAAAGGAATGCGATATTGCCCGCTTCGGGCATTTTACGTGCGAAGGATGCGTTTAAGTTTGAAGTCGGATCGGTGTTAATTACCCCGAGGCAATTTGGTCCGATGAAAGATATATCGTATTTCTTTGCAATTTCTATTAATTCTTTTTCCCGCTTTAAGCCATCCTTCCCAACCTCCTTAAATCCGGCGGAAATTATTATAGCTGCTTTTACTCCCTTTTTGCCGCATTGTTCTAAAGCCATGTGGCAGACGGATCCTGCATAAACTATTACCGCAAGATCAACCTTGTCTTCAATATCAATAATATACTTGTAAGCTTTTACTCCCCTTATAAAAGGCTCTTTCGGGCTTACCGGATACACAACACCTTGAAAATCACTTTTTAAAACATTGTCTAATAAATCGTGAGGTACTGTACCAACAACCCTGTTAGCGCCAAGTACTGCGATGGATTTGGGATAAAATATCGATTCCAAATTTTTTGGCTGGCGTAAGTCGTATGTCATAATTTCTCCTACTTATTTATGTAGGGTGAAATAAATTCGACTGCCTCAGCAATTGTTTGGATTTTTAATGCCCCGTCTTCATCCATTTCGATGTCAAACTCTTCCTCAAACGCGGCAACAAGCTGTACGCTTTGCAGGGAGTCTGCTCCAAGATCGAAAATGAAGTTTGAATTATCGTCAACATCATCTTCAATTTTTAATATATTTTTTGTTACTTTTTTTACGCGTTCCGCAACTTCAGATTTTTCCATGGGTTTTCCGTTTTATTGTTAATAATAATTTGATGAGCTTATTTTCTTTTAAAATTTTATTATCAATTCGGTATTATTTCTAGTATACATCCGGGTCCAGCCGTCGGGTATATTAGTCAAGGCGACGGCGCGTTATATCTTAATAGAGCTATTTATTTTTTTTATTTGTGTTCTCAAGCCGGCAAAATTCATCTAACATAGGTTACAATATTTGCGTATCATAAAAACGGTTTTGCGGTTTGAGTAAAGGACTAATTCATATAGAGACGACCTCGCGGGGAAAATCGGGTTTAAGAAAAGAGAAGTTATTTTTATGAATAAAAGACATAATGTTTTATCAATGCAGGGAAAACCGGATTAATAAAGTGCCCGGCGCTATATCCCAAGAATTTATTTCTTATTCTGATTGTTAAACTACAAAAAACAAATATTTGAATCAACCGCAACATAACAAGCATGCAGAGCAAAATTTTAAAATGAGCAGAAATTTAGTTAATTGTTTGGCTGCATGGATGTATGAAAACGGAATGGATGTATGAAAGCGGAATGGATGAATGAAAAGGCATGGATGAATGAAACGGCATGAATGTATGGAAAAGGTATGGATGTATGAAAAGGCATGGACGCATGAAACGGTATGAATGTATGAATTTAGTTAAGGGCAACTTCATAACATACAGACATACATCCATTCGCCAATGCGGTTGAGTTGATTTTTTACTTCTGATTTAATAATGAGAAAGCACAAATACCTTGTAGTTATTTAAACTTTGTAAATCATTTATTTGTCGAATGTGAGTTTTGGAAATAAATGTTTTATTTGTTTATGTCGCATTAATTTAGGAATAAAAATATGCCAAAGGTAAAATCGTTTTTTATGACTCCTTTATTTACTATAACCGTACTTTCCGGTTTTTTATTTTTCGGTTGTTCCGGCGGAACTGAAATTCAAAGTACCTACAGCAATAACCCTGTAAATATTGACGGGAACATCGATGAATGGGGTACAAGTCTCAACTATTTAAAAGACGATAATATCGCCTTCGGCTTTAAGAACGATAAAAAAAATCTTTATATAAGCATTGCCACTGCCGACCGCGCAAAAATTATGAAGGTTTTAACTTCGGGACTTACCGTTTGGTTAAAAACAGGTAAAGATAAAATAGGTATTAAATATCCAATCAGACCAGATAGGGAAGATATACGGGAATTGAGAATGGACGCAAACGAGAATAATACGCCTGATATGGAAAAACGAATTATATCGATACTTGCAAAAGAAACCGATCTGCAGGTAGTTACCGAAGATGACTTGCCTCTGTTTACAGACCTTGCGGATAAGGGTCCCGGATTTGTAGGAAAAATATCTTACAAAATTAATCAGCTTGTTTATGAACTACAGGTGCCTTTAGTAAACAATAAAATTGCGGAAAGAGTTTTCGGTGAGGAAACAAAAGATGTAAAAATAAGTTTTGAAACAGGTAAAATGGAACGCGGCAATTTTTCAGGCGGCAGCAGACCCGGCGGTGGAGAGATGAGACCACGGCAGGGTGGAAGAGAAGGAGGAATGAGACCACCTCAAGGAGGCAGACCAAATTTTGAACCCCTCGAATACACCTTCAAAATAATTTTGAGTAAATAATTTTCTTTAATCGCAACGGGGCTGTCTTAAAATTATTTTTCCCCTGGCGCTGAACTCATAGAAATGCGATTTGCGTATCAAATTGCCAACTTCAACAATTCAACAAATTCAGTGCAGCGCAAGCTCAGTAGTGTATAAATTTACCTTTGAGACAGTCCTTTTTGTTTACTTTCCTGCAGTTTTGTCCTCAATATGTTTATTTGGTTTCGCTTGTAAAAGAAATATTGATTTCTTATACTTACGTATATTTTTCAACATATTAACATATTAAAATTCCCGGTATCATATCCAAAAAATGAAAAAAATAAAAATTTTACTTATAGAAGACAACCGGCTTTTACGTGATGGGATTTCCGCCCTTCTCAAAAAACAAGAGGACATGACAGTTGTTTCTACAGTTGGCAACGGTGAAAACATCTTAGAGTTAGTCGGAAAATTAAAACCGAATATTGTACTTTTGGACCTCGGGTTGAGAAACCAGAATAGCATGTATATTGTAAAATTGATAAAGAAAAACTTTGAAGAAGTAAAAATAATTGTGATGGATCTTATCCCGCTGCAAGCCGATGTTTTGGATTTTGTGCAAGCAGGTGTTTCCGGTTTTATGTTAAAAGATATAGGCGTTCCCGATTTTTTAAAAACGATTCGAACTGTGTATGAAGGAGAGCAAGTTTTACCGGCTAACTTAACCGGTTCGCTCTTTTCTCAGATAATTGAACATGCTATAAACGGATTGAAACCAACCGCTGTTGTGGATTCCGTTCGTATGACCAAACGTGAACGCCAGGTAATTGAGTTAATTGCGGATGGATATACAAATAAAGAAATTGCGCAGCAACTTCATCTTTCAACGTACACTGTAAAAAGTCACGTTCATAACATTCTTGAAAAATTAACTCTTAGTACCCGTGTGCAAATTGCGAAGCACGCTCATCTCGCCGAAGCTTACAAAAAAGCTATCGATTCAACTTCATTGCTTGATGATTAATTTTGTTTTGTTAACCCCCCCAAAAATGTAGTCCCTTTTTCATCCCTTTGCCCTATTACAATAGGCGTAACTTCTGTTTACCTTAATTAGGCAAATAACAATTAGTAACATTTTATATAAAGTTATTTGCTGTTAAAAATAAGTTCATTCTAAAAATAAAATTTTAATATTTAGTCAGCCCTTAAAAAGCGGCACAAACTGAAAAAACAGATAGAAAAGAAA
>CAYJPN010000036.1:0-52773 GCA_964372115.1 uncultured Ignavibacteriaceae bacterium | reverse complement strand
TCCGTTCCGCGATACACCCGGGGTAACCATTTACACAATCATTTTTACACTACCCAATATGTTTTTCATAAATGGTAATAAATGTCAATTTATTTTACAAATTATCTATTTATCCATCCACTCCTTAAATGCTGATGATCTTTCAACACTTACAAGTGCTTCGACAAATTCCTCGTAAGTAAACTATTCAACAGTTTTATTTTTATACTTTGCTTTAAGTTAAGTAATTTAATTGATATTTGGACTAAAAAGTGTGTAAAAACTACGTAAGCGGGAATAAATAAGTCCCAAAATTTAGCAGTTGGTCAGTTCGTCAAGCTCATTATGATCATTTGATTCGTTATCAAATACATTCATTTTTATTCCGGCTTACGTTTTGCAGGGTTTCTTTTTTTACATATTCGGCATTTACAGGACTAACACCCCACAAAAGAAATGTGCGTCCTATCGCTTGTTATGTATCTCGGCTTCAAAAAAAAGTGGTCAGGCAAAGAATGGATAGGGGATTGAAACAAATAAAATCGTACATTTAAATCGAGACCTTCCATATCCCTTGGAACATTATTATTAAAAACCCCCGTCAATGCCATGCGGGGGTTTTATTCTTGGATCATGATTTTTATCCAACGTATTTGGTATCGCCGTTTTCTGAAATACATTAAAAATATTTTCAAACTCGATTTTATCGCCCTATAAAACGGGCACCCCCTATCAAGGGACCCATCGGGTACCCCGAAACGAATCAGATAGTACTATCCAGACCCAAAACCCGAATTCAAAATTTTATTTGGGAAATTTTAAAAAACCCCATTAGGGCTGCGTGGCAGCAAGCTGATGTATTTAGCATCTAGTCCGCATTTAATTCGACTCCTATCGAAACCCTTCTTGAATTTTATAATTGAAATATCTTACTCACCTTGATCTGATAAGTTGCTCTCATTCTTTGTTCGATAAGATGACTTATATAGTAAGTGAGGATGTTATATAAAGCCCATTGGTTTATAGGCAGCTTCTGTTCATTAATATATTTCTGAACAGTCTTTCCCATGTTCTTCTGAACATCTTCTTTCAGAACATCGGTTACTTGCAAGTGCTGAAGTATTTCAATACGCTCTTTTATTACCGGGATCTGATTGTATGTATTTTCAAGCTGCTCTTTAATGTTGCCGATGTTTATTCCCTTCGTATGCTTACTGTAGAACTTTGAAAGAACATTACCGAACACCATCCCATTCGAGCATATACCGCGAATTGCTCCCCAGAACATTCTTACTCCCTCGCTGCCATCATAGCTGTTATGCAGAAAGAGCGATAATGCAATATCACTCCTTCCGTCATTAAGTGTTAGATCGGGAAACGTAACTTGAAGTCTCATTCTTTTTGAATCAACAAAGCTGTGTGAGTTATCAAAGTTCCATTTAGTATCGAGTTGATTAAGTTGTTCAAGCAGCGGCATGATAACCTCGCGGTTCGGTATCAACTTGTAGCTGTCTTGCATTACCGAGATAAGTTTGTCTTTGTCCGGTCTTACAATGGCTTTGTATTCTCTCGTCCGTTTCGGGTTATCATCAGACTGAAAGTATACTCTTCTTTCTTCAACCGGGAAAAGATACTTATTTATTCTTTTTTCTATTTCTTGAGTCATAGTATTATTCTCCCTTAACCATATCCGTTTGTTTTTGTTCTTGCAATGAACAAAGTAACAGCCAGAGATTTTGCATCCATCAATCCGCCGAGTTCGTTTTGTATCTTTACCGCATCACGGCAAGAAGTGAGCATCAGTTCGTAGAAGTTGTCTGAGCCATTTGCTGAACTGATCTGCTTTTCGTTTTTGGGTTGAGCAATGGCTTTTACTTCATGCTTCGTTATTATCTTTGAGCCCTTCTGTTCAGCAAGCTTTACTATCTGGAACCGGTCTCCCTTATGCATAACCCTTATCTGCTCATGAACATCATCCGGTGCAAAGAACGAATAATCTGTATCACTTCCATTCCTTACCGCATAGAGATAATACTGACCGTATTTACTTTCACCTACTACCGGTTCCTCAAACAACAGCTCTAAGCTGAGCGGTTTGTTGATCTCTAATTCTAATTTCTTCCTCTCTGGCATCTTCTTTTTCTCCTTTAAGTTTATATGTAAATTCTTCCTTACCCTCAGTTACCTTAACTCCCGGAGGCACGGGTCTTGTTTTTATAAATGATCTGATCTTTGTCATGTCCGGCTTTATCTGTTCCGGAATGATATTCAGCAACTGCGGTCTTGCGTGTTTCAGAAATAAGTCAAGATCTTCAATCTCAACCTTATCCGGTTTCTTATGGAACTTAAGCGTACCGTTAGGAAGATCGATTGTTTTCTCCTTCCTCTCAATGATGAACGATTGCAGCTTAAGCCCAAGAAACCGAACCTTCTCGGATAACTGAGCATTTTTAGTAAGCGCCCAGTCGTTGATTATTCTACATTCCTTCTCTGCCTCGGTGAAGTTAACTGCTATCTGCCGGTTCATCTTCTTTATTTGGAGAAGGATGAGATCATAATACGCCTCCGTCTGCTGGTCTTCCTTTTCTTCCGCTTCCATAAGCAGTTCTTCAAGGAAGTCTTCATCATTCTCCATCTTCTCTCCCGCCTAATAATTCACGAAGAAATTTCGTTAGTACTTTAAGCACTGCCCCTTGGACAAATACAATTGTTACATTAATAAATGCGCGTTTCATTAAGCAAAACATTTTATTGCTCCATTCTTTTTCAGTTTGTTTTTATTTATATATTCTCTCACTGCTTCGTTTACCATTCTTGTCATTGGAGTTTTGTTTTCATTTGAGTGTTTTAACCGGTATAGCTCTTTTACAAGTTCCGGTTTAATTTTGGGACTATACATCGTAGAAGTCCTCCTCGTTTATGTTCATTCCGCAGACGTCGCACCGGTTGAAGACTCTTCCGTCATAATAGGTTGTTTCACTCAAACAGTAAGGGCACTGAACCACTAATCTGTCCGGGCAGGAGAACCAGCGGTTTGGTCTTGGGTAGTATTGTTTATATGACTCCACTCCTTCTTTGTTCAGAATAAGGGCGTGGTTGTTCTCCATTGTGTAGTGGTGATACTTACCCTCGCCGATGTTAAAGCCCCGTTTGTGAGTGCTCTTTAGTCCGAACGCCTCTTGCATAATCTGTCTTTCGCTGCAAAAGTAGAGTATGTCAGTCTCTTCGTTGTAGTAGAGTTCAATCGGGTTGTCTTTTTTTATAAGTATCAGTCTGTTCGGGTCGTATTTGTTTATTATAGCCGTAGCGAAGCTCCCCTCTATCTTGTCGAAGAGTATTCTTATTCTATCTGACTTTGTCTTTGGTGACAGCAGTGCAAGTATAGCTTCACTGTCAACTTCCGCATCTCTTTTTGTTCTTGAGAATATCTCCTTATCGTTGTTTATGATTCCGTTATGAACAATACACCATCCTTGTTTGTTGAACAGAGGGTGATTGTTCATGTTGTTCTTTGTTTCCCCTTGGGTCTTTAGTCTCGTATGGAATATCATCATTGGCTCCACCGGCTGCTCAGTCCACTGTTTTGTCTTTACAAACTCAGATGAAGCAGTAGCAGCTTTATGAACCATGAGATTACCATCCCTTATAAAAGCAAAACCCGAAGCGTCTCTGCCTCGGGTCTCAAGCATTGTAAACATTTCTGTTATTTCTTCCTTCTTGGGCGTAGCTTCGCCGAAGCAGAAGTATCCCATTATTCCGCACATAGTAGTTATCTCCGATTTGTGTTAGTTATACTGCCGCGAGTTGTTCTGTTTTGGTAAGTTCTTTGAGCAGATTGATTATTACTTTTCTCTGGTATTGCCTTAGGTTCAGCGATACTCCTATTTTTCTTTTTCCCTCCCTCTGAAGAACAGTTACATTTGTAAGCCTTGCATTAACGAACTTCTTTGTTTCTTCAATAATATCCGGTGTTGCCGTTATCTGATACTCATCTCTGTCCAATAGTCCATAAACATAAACCGGACTGTCTACCTTGCCGGTTTCGTTTCTTATTTCCTTGAGCAATGAGTCGTTCTCGTTTACATAGATGAATGTTTTGTTATCAACTCTGCCTTGAAGCCAGTCACGGGAGAGAGTAATTATATACTCTCTGTCGGAATCATCCACATCGGGATTAACCGGTGCTTCATAGTCGAACTCATTATCATAACAGTCATCGCAGTAAGGATCTCCGTTGTTGTCATACTGAGCGTTGTCTCTATAGATGGTACAGTCACATCTTGTACAGATACGGAAACTATTATCAAAGCAGTCTTCGCAGTAAGGTTCATCGTAACCCCAACGGACATCACCTTCCGGGATTACATTATCGCATACAGTGCATCTCATGCGGCGGCTCTCATTTCTTGAGGCCACAGTCCCCAGTTAGGCAGTATGTTCTGATTCCAGTTGATTGGTTTCTTGAGAAGTATGTCGAGCTGTTTCAGCCCTTCTCTGCAATCATCCGGTATTGTGTGAAGATACTGTTTGATGTTCTTTAAGAATGTGTGGCTATGCTGCCGGCACTTAAGCTCGCTGAAATCAAGTCCGTCTTCGGTTGAACCGATAACGGCAAGTTTGGTAAGTGTAAAGTGAACAAGCGTAACCGAAGGTGAGATAAGAAAGCTGCCGGGTGTTCGGTACTCGAAGCCGTAAGGCTTACGCCGATACGCGCCGATCTTTCCGTAACCGGTGCTGAGCCGTTTTTGTTTTTGCTGTTTATCGTCAATACAGTTTGAGAGACTGCCGAGGACGATGTCGAGAGATTCGATGAGTTCCGGAGCGGGAGAAATGGCGAGATGTGTGTGTCCGCCTATTGCGTGGTCTTCAACAAAGTGTCCGGCGTAGAACTCGAGGTCGGGGGTTTTGTCGTGACCATACTGAAGTATCTGAAATATTTTTGCTGTTAGGTCAACGGGGCTTTCTGAGCAGCCGGGTCTTATCTCTGCGGTACTCTCGCAGCCGTCGAGACCGAAGCTGCTCTGTGCCTTAAAGAAGTGGTGAGCGGGGACGAACTGTCCGTTGCGTTTGCAGATAAGCTCCGGATCGCATCCGATGGTGAAAGACATAGTAACTCCATAAATTGTTATTATGTTTTTCTTATACCGATTTATTCTGTTAAGAATAAAAATTTTATTTAGCGTACCTCAATGGTGAATCGGGCTTAATGATTTAAGAGTGGAATAAAAGAGAATAAACTCCTAAATGAAATTATCCTGATAGAAATAAGCGAAGATATTTGGAGAGAGATGTGCGCAGATGGGAAAAAGGAAAATTAATTTATTTATGAAGGCAATAGACATGATTCACATAGCTAATACAAAACAACAATACACAAACGATAAGCTATCAAGAAATCAAGAAATCATCTTGACAATAATCAAACAACTTTATATTTTAGTGCCAATTAAAAAATAAGGTTTATATGAGCTTCTCAAAAATACTTCATCCAAGACCGGAACTGCTAAAAGGAAGCGGTATTCAAGGAATTATTGATATTGAAAACATTAACAATAAAAGCCGGAAAACTCTGGAATCTTCTCCAGAAGATTTCTTCTCACTAACATATCCAACGACCGATATTAAAAATGTTCTTCATTCCCTCAACACAAGATTTAATTCTGGAGCGGGTAACCCCGGTTTATTCTTACTTGAAGGATTTAAAGGAAGTGGAAAGTCACATCTTGAGCTTTTTGTTTATCATCTTTTTCAGAATAATGAAATTGCAAAAGAATGGTTAGCGAATCATGAATTGGAGTGCAATCTCCCTAACGACGCAACAGTGATTATTCATAAATTCACCGATTTCCCACTAGACTCAATATGGAATTTAATCTTTGAGAAAGTCGGTGCTGAGAAATTTGTCAGCAATACAAGACCAGACCTAAACCAACTCCGTGAAGCGCTCAAAGGGAAAAAGGTAGTTCTCATCTTAGATGAACTTGAACTTGGCTATGAGAGCATTGCTAATAAAAATTCGCAAGCACAAAATCTTTCTTTCCTGCAAATGCTCAGTGAAGAAGCCCAAAGATCAGAAGAGGCATCTATTACAATTTTTGCATCGATCTATAATTCAAACAACGAGCCCGGTTCTACGTTGAAAAGAGTCCCCCGTGTTGATGTGAAATTCTCTGAACCTCAAGACCGCAAGATGGTTGTGCTTCATCGCTTGTTCTCAAACTATGAGAAACATGATCTCAATCAAGTTGATACCATAACTAAAAGTTATGTCAATCAATGGAAGAAAAATGGCATTCGCATTGATGAAAAATATGAAGAGCGTTTCAATGAGAGTTACCCCTTTACCCCGGAAGTATTTGATATTCTGTTAAACCGTGTCCTTAGTAAAAATATCCAAGGTAATCGCGGACCACTCGCGCTTTTGGGAAGACTTGTTAAAAATTCCAATAACAAACTTGATATTATCAGCGCCTCCACTCTATCAATTAGAGAAGCCGGAATTAGGAATCTGCTAACCGATTTAGACCCCGGGCAAACATTTATCCAATGTGCATTGACTGATCTGAATGATCTGGAAGCCATTCCGATGGCAAACGAAATAGTAGCTTCAACTCTTATCGGTACTATTGCATCATCCGGAAATTTGAAAGGGATAAAAGAATTTGAATTGGCCAGACAAGTGATTAAACCCGGCGATAATTACAATGATTATACTGCGTCGCTCAATGCATTCGAAAAATTAGGCGCTTACTTCCAAAAGTCCGAGGATAGTTTTTTCTTCGATACGCAAGAAAAGCCTTATGCAAAAGTAGAATACCGTTCGCTTAGGATTGATACGAAAGATGCTTTGGATTTTGTTTTGGATCGTTGGAAGAAAAATGTTTTCATAGATACCTCAGCAATTATTTACAGGGATGATGCACAAACCAGGAACGAGTTATTCAAGTCTGAGAAGAATTCTCTCCGTTTCGTTCTGGCTCCTAAAAGATTAAGTAATGAGGAACGAAAAAAAATATTCAGCGGCATAGAAAACCCCAATACAGTTCTGCTGTTTGAACCAAAGTCTGACGTATTCAATGCTCTTGATAACCATGATATGATCAAATGGGCTCAACTTGCGCTTGCGGCTAAAGACCTTAAGATCTCAGCAAGTGATTCTGAAAGGAAAAGACAGTATGAAAGAATACAATCGGATAATGAGAAATATATTGATGATCAATTTAGAAAAGCCGGCCTTGCTTATGTTTTGGTAAGAAGATTGGATTCCGATTTTGACTATGAACTTGATTCAGTTGGACATTCATCGGCAAGGCAAGATGTTTTAGAACAATTGCAGAGGAGCATTTTCCCAAGACAAGTAATTGAAGAGCACATCTCAAATGTAATCGAAAATTCGACAAAGGAATCAAACTGGTTATTTAATCATAGTGTGCTTGATTTAAGAACCGCGTATAAAAAAACTTCCGGATTTCCCGTTATACTCGCTGAGGCTATTTTAATTGATGCGTTGAAAAATCTGTGTCAAAATAAAACTATTGGCTTAACACACTCGCGTGAAAACTATTGCGGACGCTATCCAGGTTACTCCGGTTCTGAATGGAATGATGTCATAATCACCGAGCCGTTTGTAGATCAAGATAAATCGGAGATATTGAGATCAACCCCTAATTCAAAGACAGACGTTACATCGAGAGAAGTGATTAAATTAGAAACATCAAACAGTGCATCGGATGAAAACGAAAACCGTGTTGAACCATTTAACATCTATACCACAAACAAAAACTCTTTTATCGAGCTTCGGCAAGAGATCGCAGCAAGATTAGCGGATAAGGAAGACGCAGTAATAAGTAAAGCTACTTTCTCCATTTACTTGGAAAAAGGTTCTGTAGAACTTAATACACTACCTAACATTATAAGAGGACAGCTTACGGGAATCAGCGATATTCATTTTGATCTTACCATTTCTCAGACCGGAAGTTTTTCTAAATCAAAATTGGAACAGATGGCTGAACAATTGCCGGTATTCCAGGAAGCATCTTATAAAGCTGAATTAAAAGGGTTTTTCAAAACAACGGACTTGGTGAAGAATGAAAAATAGTTCATTCAAGACTTACTCTGATCTGCTTTTGTCTTCCGGACGAAGGATTCCGCGCATTGCTGACTGGCTAATAAATTCAGTCTGGTCGGAAGAGAACTTTGCATCGAAAGAGAACAAGTTATATCTCGATGAAGGAGAAAAACAGCTCCGTGATTTTGAGGAGCTTATTCTTAATACTGCGACAGGTGTTTATGATGAACTCACTTCATTAGCAAAACAGAAATCTAACTTTCTTTCTGAGGAACTTTCAAAACAGAAAACGGCTTTAGTAGTTCTCGATGGGGTTTCTTTAAGAGAGTTACCAATTCTTATTAAACTTGCAGTTGCTACAAACTATAAAATAGTTGAAAAGAGTTACCGCTATTCAGCTTTACCGAGTGATACAGAATCGTTTATTGAAAAGAGGGTATTAGGTAAACGGTCTTCCCCGTCTCAATTAGAAAGCCGGAAAGAATTATCAGCTAACCATGTTAGAGCTTTCTATTATGATACTCCTATCCGTTACTTCGATCTTTCTTCCAACGGTTCATCATTCTTGCTCTGGTCAAGTTTTCCCGATGGAACGTACATGAACTTCGAAGCGAGAAACTCTTCACATTTCGAAACGCTGGTAAAACAGTTTGATGTAGTATGGAAAAATATCATCCTCGCAATCCCGAAAGATTACCGAGTAGTAATTACAAGCGATCATGGTTATATTTACTTGAATGCCGGTTATGAGTCGAGTGAAAAGGCGGAGTCTGCATTACTGTTTTTGGAACAGAATAGAAGCAAAGTTTTTGAAACATCTGATCTCATACCGGATCTTTCTGAGTTGCAAATTGTTTCAGATATGAATTTGGCAATGATCAGAGGAAGGATAAAAAATCGTCCAAAGGGATCATCGTCTAATAAAGTCTTTAGACATGGCGGATTATCTCTCATGGAAATAATTACCCCATTTTTAGTATTGGAAAAGAATTAGTAAAAGGAGTTATGTGATGACAATTAGAGCTAAACGTTTGGAAAACAAAGAAAAAGTCGGCACAGTGTTAGACCGTGATATTCTACGCAAGGTAAAAGAACGCTCCGCAAGAGAAGGAAGAACTATTAGCGATATTATTCAAGACGCGCTATTAAAATACAACGATACCGATTCAACCAATTCTGAGTTGCGCAAAGCCGCCGTTGCCCGCTTCTGCTCAAAACCGTTTAATCTGAATACGAGGGAGATGAACGAATTACTAAATGAGGATATTTACGAATTATGAATTTACTAAATATACCCGCAGCACAACCGGTGATAGTCGATGCCAACATATTTATTTATGCTAATCAAAAAGCATCGGCGCAGTGTGTAAAACTATTAGAGCGGTGCGCAAACAATGAAGTGTTTGGTATTTTACCCACTCACATCTTAGCAGAAGTAATGCATGTTTTAATGTTGGCAGAAGCAAAGGATATCGGGATAATTAAAGGTTCAAATCCCGCAAGGCAGTTAACCGAAAATCCTCAAAAAGTGAAATCTCTCAATCGTTATGAATCTTTAATACGTGATCTGCTTGCTATTGGTTTGCAATTGGAACCTTTGCAGCGTGAAGATTTCATCACGGCAATGTCTTTGCAGCGCCAGTATGGTTTACTTACAAACGATGCTCTGTTCATGGCTATTGCAACAAGGCTGCGCGTTACTGCTATAGTTTCCGCAGACTCAGTATTCGGAAATGTGCAAGGCATAATTCATTATTCACCGGACGATCTTAACGAAGACTAAATATGAAAAGAGCGATTGAAGAATATTTCCCGATAGTTGATGTTAATCGTCTTGCAGTTCCGGAGCGGAATGCTTTTAAGCCGATCTACACCATGCACAAATGGTTTGCAAGGCGCTCATCTTCAGTATTCCGCGCTATCCTTCTTGGCGCGTTAAAACCGGCCGGGACAGATATCATGCAAGAGTTTTACAAAGATCATACTAACGATCCCGATACGAACGGAAAAGTAATTCTCGATCCTTTTATGGGCGGAGGCACTACCATTGTTGAAGCGTTGCGTCTTGGATGTAACGTTATCGGTATTGATCTAAATCCCGTTGCATGGTTTATTGTCAAAACAGAAGTTGAACCGGTTGATCTTGATGAACTGCAATCAGCTTTTGAGAGATTATCAAACAGAACGGTTGAGTGGTCCGGTAAACCGCTGAAAGAAACGTTATTAGATTTGTACAAAACAGAATGTCCGGCTTGCGGTAACAAAGACGCCGATACCATCTACACCTTTTGGGTAAAACTTGCCCCATGCACTACGGCAACGTGCAATCATCAAACGCCCCTTTTCTCAGATTACATCGTTTCACAAAAGTTTCCTTCGATCCGTTATTATAGAGATTGTGAATGCCCCAACTGTAAGAAAACATTTGACTGGGAAATTGAATCCGCTTCATTGATCGGCGATAAAAAGTTAATGGTCAATGCTTCTCAATTCTCCGCTGGTGTAGGAAGAGAAAACAAGCGATGGTCTTATGCGCAAGATAAATCTAAAGTTAAATGCCCATGGTGTTTTGAAGAAGTCGCTCCTCATATAATTAGACCGAAAAAAGAAAAGAAGAAAGTCCCACTTTCAGTTCTCTACTGCCCGCATTGTGAAGAAGTATGGCAGCACAGAGGTGAAATTAGAACGGCGGAAGTTGAATGCCCAACTTGCAAACATAAATACAATCCCGAAGAAGGAAATATTCCCGCCAAAGGGAAATACATTTGCAGAGGAACTTGCAACGGAAACGTTGATGCGATAATTGCCTCTATCCGTTCGCTTCCTTTCGATCAATTGCTTACGCTTCGTCCGTATGCGCTTGAAGGTTACTGTGAAAAATGTGCCGGTAAAGAAAAAGAAGAAGAAGCAAGCAAGTTGTTTTTTCAAATGGATGAAGTGCAAACTGTTAAGGAAGAAATCCAGAAGACTGATTCGATCTTGTACAAGAACAACGGTAAGTTTTTTAAGCGGTTCACCTCCGCTGATTTAGTGAAATACCAGAATGCCAAAGAAATATGGGAGAAAGAAAAAGTAAATCTTCCATATCCCAAATCTGAAATACCGGTTGGATATAACACAAATCAAATGCTAAGGTATAATTATCATTTTTGGCATCAGATGTTTAACGATAGACAACTACTTTCGCTCGCGACACTACTAAAAATGTTAGGCGAAGAAGAGAATCAAATTTTGCAAGAGATGATGTTAACAGCATTTTTTTCATGTTTAGAAGCAAACAATATTTTTACCAGATATGATGCTTCGAGAAGCACAGCTGCCGGAGTATTTGCTCGCCATGATTATCACCCCAAAATTACAGTATGTGAAAATAATGTATATGGTTCAGAATATGGACGAGGAACTTTTATTAACGCTTTTGCTAAAGTAAAAGAAGGGAAAAAATACAATGATGCTCCTTTTGACCGTTCGTTTAACGGTGATGGGCAAAATGAATTTGTAACGAGGAATGAAAAAATAAACCCCGCAGCATCGAGTTGCAATCTAAAAAGTCAAACATCCACAAGTATCGAGTTTCAAAATGACCAAAAAGTTGACATAATTATTACTGATCCTCCGTATGCCGGAAATGTAAATTACTCTGAATTGGCAGATTTCTTTTATGTATGGCTTCGACTATTATTAAAGAATAACTACCCACATTATCAACCGGAATACACTCCAAAAGTTGAAGAGATTGTTGAGAACAAAACAAGAAGTAAATCAGCAGAAGATTTTCGGGTGGGATTACAGAAAGTTTTTCAAGAAGCAAATCGTGTTTCAAAAGACGAAGCTCCATTAATATTTACATTCCATCACGCAGAAGATTCTGCTTGGGAATCATTACTTGATGCAGTCTGTGGAGCGAGTTATTACATTGAGGCTGTTTATCCAATTCATGGAGAAGCAGAAAACTCTCTCCACTTAATGAACAACGAAGCAATATCTTATGATCTCATTCATGTTTGTAAAAAGAGAACTGCTGAAACAATTCGTAAGCGGTCATGGGCTAGTGTAAGACAAGAAATCCGTCAACGTGCAAAAGAAGAAACCAAGCTTATAGAATCCGGCAAATACGGCGGTGAAAAACTTGCACCATCCGATATTAATATTCTACTCATCGGCAAATGCCTTGAGTTATACAGCAAGCATTATGGTGCCATTGTAGATTACCAAGACCAGCCGGTCCCGCTCCACGAAGCATTAAAAGAAATTAAGATGATGGTTGACCAGCTCATCACCAAAGAAAGAGAATTGCCTTCCGAGCTTGAAAACATTGACGTTCCTTCATACATCTACTTCACCGCACTCTTCCGCATCAAAGAAATAAAAGTTGATGAAGTAAGTAAAAGTGTTCGTGGAATTATCGAACCTTCAGAACTTAGAGATCATGGGTTGATTATCAAGAGAAGAGAATCACGTGATAGAACTTTCTACGTCAAACAACCCGTTGAAAGACTGAACGATCTTAAAATGAAATTCCATGAGAGCGGTTCTTTTGCACAATCAGATTTATTCGGTGGAGAAGGAACAGTACTGCCAACAAATATCCTTTTAGTTGACGTAATGCATTTGCTTCTCGGCACAGCAGAAACCGGAGATAATCTTCTTCCTTGGTTGGAAAAGTTCGGTGGACTTCGCCCACAGATACGAGCATCAATGGAATATTTTATTAAGAACGATAAGTTTACATCCGCCGCTAAACGGGTATTAAGTTTAATAGATGAACGATCACTCTTCACAACAGAGAGTAAATAAATGGCTGGTTACATGTTAGTCGAACAAAGATCCTTTGCTGTCCCTCAAACTCCAAACAGAGGTGTTCAACCGAATAATAGGAAAATTGGTATTGCAGATTTTCTAAGAGAATTGGATCAGGAGGATTTCCCCTTCGATGAAAATTCTTCTCTCATGGTTACGGGTATTGAAGAATATCTGCTTGCTTCACGTCCGGATATGAAAGCGACAGCAAGAGAAATACACTCGAAACTTCAAAAAGTGGCGATACCATTCAACGATCGTTTATGCCCGAATGTTCAGATCGTATTCCGCCAGCCATTGAAACGAGGTGAACATTTAATTGTAGAACATGTTACGCAGCCCATCCCTATTTATTTAATCTTCGGCAATCCATCACCGGTAGATATTGGTGGGCAGACGGTTTTTATCTCACAGTTTAATCTAAGTGGAAATTGAAAAGAGGAATAAATGTTCATGTCCGAAGTAAAAATTGAATATAGACCAAAAGTTGGTGATAAAGTAAAAGTAAAAGGTCGCGAAGACCTTGGTACGGTTGAGATTTACCGTGTGAGTGATTCATTCGGTATTTACCAAGCAGATGTTATGTATGAAGATGCTGCCGGAAGACATCTACAAAGTTTTCCATTAGAAAGATTAGAGTCAGCGTCGGATCTTTGGGCAAGAATTAGTGATAATGATTACGACCAGCCGTTGGATTTTTTCCTCAAACAATTAGCATTTCAGTTTCCGTTGCAGAATAAAGGCGGACAGCTTTCAAATAGCAGAACCGACTTGCTTCCACATCAAATTTTACTTACCCGCGATGTCATTTCAAAAAAGAATCGACGTCTACTTGTAGCGGATGAAGTCGGTCTGGGAAAAACTATTGAGCTCGGAATGGTTATTAAAGAATTAGTTACCCGGGAAGAAGCAAATAGAATATTGGTTATTACTCCAGCCGGTTTAACTAAGAACTGGCAGAGTGAATTGCGTGATGCATTCCGGCTGAACTTTGAAATACTTGGTGTTGACTTTACGGACAACGCATTTTCCGCATGGGAAACTCACAACAGAGTAATTGCCTCAATTGATACCGTCAAAAGACCTCAACGGATGGAAAAGATACTTGCCGGACCGAGATGGGACTTAATTGTATTCGATGAATCACATCATTTAACAAGAACGCGCTACGGGAAGAAAATTGTCCCTACGCTTAACTATAAACTTGCTGAAGCAATAAAGAATCATACGAGAGATTTAATCTTTCTATCGGCAACACCGCACCAAGGCAACGCATATCAATTCTGGTCACTGATCCAATTATTAGATGATACCCTGTTTGATTCCGAAGAAGCAATGACCGAACATAAAAGCTTTTTGAGCAGAGTAATGATCAGAAGAACAAAACGCGAAGTAACAGATAAGAATGGAATTCCTCTTTTTATGAGAAGAGAAGTTCACACAAATTCATTCAAGCTCTCAATTTCCGAAAGAACATTTTACGAACGATTGACTGATTATTTACGTGAAGGATACAATGTTGCCGGTGTTGGCAGTGGAACAACACGAACAACTTCTCAACAGCGGGCAATTGGATTTGTGATGACAACTTTTCAGAAGATCATGTCCTCAAGTATCCGCGCAATAAAACAAGCATTGCGAAGAAGATTGTTAGTTCTACTGATCCGCCGTCAATTGGAATTGGAAAACCAAAGAAGGAAGTCCACTTCAAGTTCACGTTTATCTGATGAGATATTAAATCTGCAAGACGAGATGAGAAAATTAGCTTCCGAGATTTTAAGAATTCCCGATATACCGGCAAAACAAACCGAGATAGATACGATCATAGCTCAAATAAAACAGCGGGTAAGTAGAAATTTTGTACCGGAAGAATCAACTGAGTGGTCTTTGGATAATGATGAACAAGGGGAAGAAGGAATGTACGCGGATGCTAATATTCCGGATGAAGTATCAAAGGTGAATGATCTTCTTAACATCGTTCCGGAAGAGGTGGATAGAAAATTTGATACTCTTACACGAGCTATCGATACGATAAGGAATTCAAATCCGCATGAGAAATTTGTGATCTTCACTCAATACGTAGAAACATTGACCTTCTTAAAAGAGAGGTTAGAACTGATCTATGGTCACGATAAAGTTGCGGTTATTAAAGGTGGTCCGTTAGATGATAAGATAGATGCAAAGGATCGTTTCTGGGATGAGAACGGCGCACAATTTTTGATAAGCACATCAGCCGGCGGTGAAGGAATAAATCTTCAGATCGGTCACATACTCTTTAATTATGATCTTCCTTGGAATCCAATGGCTTTGGAACAAAGGATTGGAAGGATTCACCGTTACGGACAAAGAGAAACGTCCCAAGTATTTAATCTTGTGGCGGAGGATACCATCGAAGAAAAGATTTACGAAATACTCAATTCAAAACTAACAGATATAGCTACTTCAATTGGGAAGATAGACACTATTACTAAAGAACCGTTAGAAGATTTTCGCGCAGAGATACTTGGTTATATGGGTTCTTCTCCTAATTACCTCGACTGGTATAAGAACGCTTTAATGGACAAAGATTATAAGCGAACTGCAAAAGAGATTGAAGAAGCGATGTATAATGCAATGCAATCCATTGATGCTCTTAAAAACCTAGCAATGGATATGAGTTCGTTCAATTTGCAAGATTATCTGAATATTGAAGGAAAGTTTTCACTTGAGCACATGAAAACGTTTTGCGAATTAGCGATTATAAAACTTGGCGGTTCAATTTTACCAAAGGGAGAATTTTACAGCATCGTTACGCCAAAAACACTTCTAACATATCCGAATGTTTTACCAAAATATGATTTAGTCGCTTTCAATCGTGAAGCGGCTATGCGAAAGAGGCAAGCAGAATTAATGGGTTTGGGGCATCCGTTAATTGACGCACTTATAAAATACTTCCAACAAGTAACTGTCTCGGGTGATGTAACAGCACTTCCCCAACTATCAAATGAAACAGAGAACTACTTTGTTATCAACTCCCTATTTACGATCGACACAGAAAATGGAAATCAACATAAGGAGATGAAAACATTCAAAGTGATGAGCAGCGGAGATGTTCAAGTTCTACCGGATGATTGGTTGTTAGATAAGTTGGAGAGCAAATCCTTTGGTGGTAACTCAAATAGAATAACGCATGTAGATTCGATAAATCTTAAAAGCAATTATGATGTGGCGGCCGGAGCTTTGCTAACGCAAATAAAATCATCAGTTGAAAATGCCGTAAGCGGAAGAGTGAAGATATTAGGAATAATTAATTCATAATAAAATGAGGAGATAAAAATGACACGGAATAAGAATCAACACGTAGTAACTCATGGTGATATGTGGGCAGTAAAAGGTGAGAAGAACTCCAAAGCAACTTCCCTCCACAAGACCCAAGGATCTGCAATTAAAGCAGCAGTCGAAATAGCCAAAAATCAAAAAGTAGAAGTTGTAATTCACGGGAGAGATGGTAAAATTAGAGATAAAGATAGTTATGGGAATGACCCTCACCCACCTAAAGATAAGAAGCATTAAAGGTAGGTATGTCGTATCAAAATATTCTTTTGAGGATATAGAAATCGACTTTGAACTTGCCAATTGGGGCAAACCCACTATTGCGCGAATCAGAAAGATAGGGACATTAAATTTAGCCTATACACAATATTAGAGTTCCTACGAAATAAAGTATTTTAAGAAACAGCGTTTATGTTCTTTGTTAAAGCATTTCTATACCTTTGTGATAATATTTGGAAAATTTTCATTTTCTCGATAGTGTGTTCAACTATTATGCTTTGTTTTGATAATAGCCTATTAAATTTTTTCTCCTCTACGGTCAATTTCATTAGCTTGGGTTTCTTAATGGGCATAGTAATCCTCTTCGCGCCATAATAACCCAAATCAGAAAATGGCTTGGCCTTTTTATCATAAATCAATTTAGTCTCGTCGTGTAATTTTTTATCGTGAATGCTGCCCGGCATTTAGCGTCTTGCCGATAGTATTTTCCCTTTGCCCGTTACGACTTTTTGATTCTTAATTGTATGTTTTTCCTTTTTACCAGAGTAATATTTCTTTTGTTGTTTCTCCGGGCGCCTTATTTGTTGTTCGGTAGCATCTATAAATATGTTCAGTAATACTTCTTCTGTTAGATTTTCTTCCTCAAGGTTTATCTTTCCTGTGGGTATCCTAAACACTTTTGGTAATAGCGGCTCAAGATATGTTATTTGACGAGAGACATTACAATTATGGAGACTAAAGATTAATCCTAAAAACTCTTGATATACAAAGAAGCGATAATACATCAATAGCATGAGCAACTGGTTGACAAATCTAATTGATTTTGTCTTCCGCCACCCCGTTTTTTTTCTCTCTGATCTCTGTAGAGTCTTTTTGGCTCAGCTCGTTCATATAATGGCTCTATTTGTTGTAAAAGCTCAGTAAATTTATTAAATGGCAACCCTGTTAGTGATCTAAAAAGCGAGGCTATCTTTTTTATCGTAGACAATGGACCTTTTTTCATATTAGCTCAGTTTTTGTGTAAAATATAAACCACCCACAATTATGAAATTTATTGCTTTTAAACAACTGCTATTTCGCAGAAGCTCTATTATGTAATCAGTCACAGCGTCTCTTATCTCAGGTTCAACTTATGTTTTTGTTAATAATCCCAATTCAGCTTTTTGCATTGAATACTCCTGAAGTTTTATATACTTAATTTATTTCTTCAAAAGTATCTTTTCAACTTAGGCATTATACAGGTATTAAATAAGCCGCCAGTTTCCGACTTTGTCTTTCCCTATGTCTCTTTAGTCTAAACCCTTGCATAACAAACGGTTACGTCTATTAAATATCCCCTCATAATCAGAGGGTCGGTGGTTCAAGTCCATCTGGGCCACTTTATGTGCGAATATCGAAAGAATTCTCACTTTTTTTATGCCCTAAAATTTTGAAAATCTCCCTGTTTACCTAAAACGCCCCCTGTTGTCGATTGTTTTTGACGAGCTACTATGTCATTTATTATGTCTTTTTGTGCTAAAAAATGAGTGAGCTCTTAGTTAGCGGTATCTGATTCAATTGCATATGTGTTTTAAATGGTGGTGTGTCAATATTAAGTGTAGCATAAATTCTCTTTCAATAAAATTTGAACCAAAGTCGAAAAATCAAAATTTATTGCCGGTTCTTGACAAATAGAATATTTTGTATAACGCAAATGATTGCAGTGATAAAAAAAATTAACTTAACTATTTTGAACAGCTCATCAGTAAAATTATTTTTATGAAAATATTGTCATTGGGGCTCTACTCGGTTATAAACGCTTCTGATAATTTCCCATTTACAAAAGATGTAGCTTAAATCTTTCGGAAATAGGAAAGAGATTCGGTTATATTTTTCAATTTTTAGAATTCAACTTCAGAATTAAAGCGGGAAAACAACAATTTAATTTTGCGCTGGTTTCTGCTAAATTGTTTATATTTTAAAGTTAGGATTAGATTCATACTTATTTGGAGACTTTATGAGGGAAAATATATTTTCACAAGAAACTGTAAATAATAAAGATGAAGCAATATTTTATATAAACGAGTTATATCGAATTGACAATGTTTTATATTCTAAAATAAAAAAATCTCTGAAATCAAATTCGGAGCTACTACCTGCCTCCTCCGAAATTGATTGTCAAGCAGGCGCAACAGCCGGTGAAATTTTTAATCTTAGACTCGAAAATAAATTCCCCGGCTCAGATAACGCAAATAGAAGAATCACACTTCATAACATAAAACATAAATTCAAAAAAGCATACGCCACAAAATTAGGCTTTCCGGATATAAGCTACGCTAGTAAAAGAAATCTTGCTGACGAACAGGTAGCGGTTGAATTGATAAACCACAGGGTATTAACAATTATCGGTGACTATGAAAAAAACATCATTCATTTTCTATTTCACAAAATGAATGAAAATTTAAGAATCATCTGGCTAGATCAAATAAACACATCAGACGCAGATATTTATTCTCTAATAAAAAAGAAACTTAAAATTCATTTTAATAATGACTTAAATCTTGATGATCTCTTCTCTGCGAAAACTCAATATGAATTTATTATTTTGATTCCTGTTACTGAGGATGTTTCAAAAAAATTAAACACAAAAGTTGAGGAAATAACATCTTCAATTTCAGATGATTCTTTTATACGTTTTTTATTAATCGAAAAACCATCTTCCGATGTAAATAGTGAAGTTCAGCTTAGTCTGGCGAAAGAAAATAAATTCGGGGAAAAGTTCAAAAAAAAACCTATTTATATTTTGGTTATTCTAATAGTAATATTTTCATCCACTTTTTTTGTATATAATTTCTTAAATAATACTGGTTTGAAATTAGAGTTCTATTTTTATAGTGATGAGGCTGTGTTTGATTATTTTAATGAAGGGGTACGTATTAACTTATACAATTCTTCCGGCAACTTATTAAAATATCTGGAGACAGAATATAATCATGAGATCGAATTGCCAACACAGAATAGTTCTATTGAAAAAATTGAAGTAACTCGTGGATTGTATGAAATAACACCATCAACACTATTAGTTAAAAACTATAACGCGAACGATTATCTTAGGTTATACTTTATTAGAAAGATTGTTCCCAATGATATTCTAAATAATTCAATATTTACTGAAAATGCACAGCGTTGGTTTGTATTTGAAGTGAAAGAACGATCATACTTTAAAGCAATTTGTATAGCTGATGACTACAATTTCTCACCTCAAGTTGCTATTTATAATAAACTTGTATCTGGCGAAAAAGTTTCAGAGAGCCATAATTTTGCAGGACGAGTGACTACTGATTCAACCTATTGCTATTTAAATGAGGGTAAATATTATTTGAAAGTACGTGGATTCGATAAATCACACGGAAAATTTTTACTAGTAACCAAAATTAAAGCCGTCTTTTAGGTTAAATAGAGTTATTTTAACGATATTTAACGATCATTAACTTACTATTATTATTCCACTTATTTATTTTTAACAGAATTAACATTCCGTTGTTTTGAACAATAAACATTGATGAGTTACCAACTCATTACAATGCAAAAGTGATTATGAAGCAAATATGTGTTATATGCAGACATGAGAAAGATACTGCCTGGCCGGGTGTAAGATTTTGTCCTCAGTGCGGATTTATTTGCTCAAGCTGTGCCAGTAAACATGGGGCAAAACAACAATGCCCGGTATGCAAAAGGTATAATTTGAAAAAGTAAAGTTAATTTTATACAAAGGAGATAACCGTGTTAAGTTTTTACTTCGGTGCATTTGTTGGAGGGATATTACTAATTATTATTGGTAAGCTGATAAGCAAGGTACCAATAGGCGTTATAAAAAAAATAGGAAATATTATTGGGAGTTTAGGCATTTTGGGGATTCTAGCTATAATCCTCACTTTATTAGGAGTTATTCCAAAATAAGATGAAAAATTTGACAAAGTGAAAACTGAACAAATCATATTTGTTTACCCTCAAGCTGCGCCAGCAAACATGGGGTAAAGCATCAATGTCCAGTATGCAAAATGCATAATTTGAAGAGATATTGAAACTGACTTTCAAGTTGTGTATTGGATAACAATTAAATAACGATAAAATATGATCAGTATTTTGCTACGGAATTGGTGAGTGCTGTACATATTTCATTGAAAGAAAATATAAATGAAAATTTTCTATATAATATGCGTTTGTCTATTGTGTGTGATGGGATGTTCTAATGTTACACAAGAAGACGAACTAAATAAAATAACACAGTTGGTAGTTGTTTCTGATTCGTTGGCTAGAAATCAATTGACAACCACCCGTATTTTTATCCAAGAGGAAGGAGATAATGCTCCGATTGAATTCATCCAGAACGAATATTCTGATAAATCGGAAGAATGGGAATCTGAAAACAAAACACAGTTTACTATTCTATTTGCCCCTAATCAGAAACCAATCATTATCGTTATTTCTCACTTATCCTCTTCGGGAGATAACTCCTCATCAGACACATATTTTTTTGACTCGCTAGGAAGAACAAGGTTTTATGAATATGAAGAAGGACATTTTAGCTTATATAGCGACGATATTGTTGTGAAGAATTATATTGACATTTATTTTAATGACCAGTTCAAAATACTTAAAAAAACTGAAAGAAGAATGGACGAAAGAGGATATTTGACAAAGGACACCACAAGCGTCACAGAAATATCTTCGTATGAAGCTAAATTTGAAGGCTTAGATAACTTTGAAAAAATTATTAATAACTATAAAATAAAGTTGCAATAATAATGATCTATCTACTTAAGCTACTGAAGATTTGTTTAAATCTGTAGACTAAAAACATTAACGGTGACTATGATTTATCCAATAATACTCATAGAAATACTTACGATAAAGTAAATAATTAGGAAATCGTTTATGAAAAAGAAAAATTTATTTTTTCTTGTAATATTAATTAGTTTTTACGGTTGCCAGTCGTTACCATCTAACCAGACAGCCGAAAAAGATCTTAATGAAATATTAAATGGACTTTATACAATAGATGAGTTCCAGAAAACCGATGGACGAGAAAACTCAGAAAACAAAACATATCAATTATTTTACAGTGCTCGGTTAACTTGCATAGACAATAATATAAATATTATGACAGCTGGAAGTATTGCCCAAAAAATTGGTTTGCGATATACTGATTTATTCCTCCGGAAAGGAGATAGTAAAACCATTGATGGTTATTTAACATATAGAAAATATGAAAGCGGTTGGAAAGCTGATTAAAACATGAAGTCAAAAAACCTTCATTCACGTATTATGAGAGAATCCATGAATAAGACCTGCCCCGCAGTAAAATCGACCTGTATACATTTTGATAAAACAATAAAAAATAAATGTGGAATAAAAAATCCGTTAGTAACGAGCACAGGAAGACGGATGTACTGTAAGAGTCATACAATGTCCAAAGAAATCAAAGATATGGGAATGTTCAGTTTGATTACTCAAGGATCCAGGGCAGTCTGATAGAAGTTAAATTATCACGTCGACGAAGTGTAAGTATCAGCATTGAAAAGATAAAAATTATTTAATTGTTTTCATAGCACTCGATAACGGTTTATTTGAGTTGTTCATTTATAATGATTTTAATACCACAAACAGGTTCAAATTTATTTAAGAGGCTAATATGTACTGTCCCAAATGCGGAAATTCCTTAGACAACGATGCCAAATATTGTACAGAGTGTGGAAAGAATATTCCTCAGAATAGGGAGATAAAAATTACGCCTTCTGTTCCTTCCAAGTCAAATAAACCTAAGAGTACACATATCATCGGTGTAGAAAATACCGATTTCATATTTAATGAATCAGAGATTTACTTAGAGAGATTCAACGTTTCCCGACTATCGGATGAACAGATGGTTCAATTTAAAAATCATAAATTTGTAACAAAATTGCATCCGATTATCCCTGTTCTATTGAATTATACTTTGATTGGGCTGATTGTATTTTTTATATATTACCTTTCATTACATAGCAAACTGCCTAAAGTAAACAAAACACGTGATGTCTCTGGAGTTAAAGCGGTTGGTTTTTGTTTTATCCCGATCTATAATGCATTTTATTGGTATCATTCTGTTTGGCAGCGGCTTATTGAAAGATTAAATTTCCAGCACAAATTGAGAAACAGCCCCTATAGAATTAGCTATGATACGGGTGGTTTTACAACAGTACTTGGAATTATTCCCTACCTGAATCTTTTATCGATATTTATTTTTGGCCCGATATTATTTTGGAAGGTACAGACATCTATTAATAGACTAATCGATATTGACAGCGGTCTGCGGTACCCCAACAATTGATTTTGATGCTCAAAAATTGAACCGAGTTGATCGACTTGTTCATTTGTAAAATTAAAAATCTAAAATCGAGGGAGAAATTATGTTAAAATGTAATAACTGTGGAAAAGAGTTTAATGATTTGAAGATTAAATATTGAAAAAACCTCAAACTCCGGAAGCGGTGCTGGCACTCTTGCATTCGGTTTCCTTGCTCTAATTGGTGGAATCACTGCAACTGCTGCCTTTGGGGGAGAAATTTTATAGTATGGTGCAATGATTGTCGGTGTTATTAACATAATAACTGGCGCTATAAAAATGAGCAACTAATTACTAAGGAATTCAATGGAAAAAAAAGTAGAGAGGATTTAATGTTTTGTAAAAATTGTGGTGACAAGTTAGAAGAAGAAGCCAACTTCTGTTCTAATTGTGGAACCAAAATAATACCCAAGGGAGAATTAGAAAACAGGTCGCCTGTTTCCCCAACCGTTAAGACGGTTGCAAATTCTATTGAAGAAAATAAAAAATTACAAAATTTATTATCTCAAGCCCTTACTGCAAAATTCATAGGAGATGGAAATAATTTTAGGGCCTATTGTCTTCAGGCGATGAAAGAATTTCCGAACGAACCAAATGTTTACAGACACCTGGCGGAAGCTTTTTCAAGGCATTTATCTGATGTAAAAACTCATGCGGCTCAAGGATTATACTTAAAAGCGATAGAATTTGCCAAAATAGGATTTACGAAATTAGATAATGTAGGATATACTTCATTTAATAAAGGGACTATAACTGAAGTTGAAGGCGAACTTCATTATTGGCTGGCATATTCATTTACTTATCATAGGTTATATGGCGCTAAACTAAATTATGACCCAATAAATGATGCTAAGGCTCATTGTAAAAAAGCAGTCAAACTATTAAATAGCGACAAGTCTCGTAAGTTACTTGACTTTATTAAGAGCGAAGAAAAATATGGTTATTAAAATGTATCTGAATTTCAAATTGTTTTTTTTTAAGTTTATTTTGTTTGAGGTAAAAATAATAGAATAAATTATCGTTTCATCAACTATTGGAATGCCCGCCGGTCTAAGATTCTACCGGTAATTAGTAAAGAAAAATCTAAATAGTTAAATTCATCAAAAAGTTTAATTTCTAAAAAAGGAAAAACCTAAAATGATTTGTCCAAAATGTAGTTTTTATAATGAGGAAGACAGCAAGTTTTGCATAAATTGCGGAAGTCCGATATTAGATTCCGGTGTCCCAACACCTCCATTAAATGTCTCAAAAAAGAGTTTGTTTAATACTAAAAATATAATAGTAGCCTTAGCGGTTGTAGTAATATTCATTGCGGTTTTTTTTATTATCCGGTTAAACTCAAATGGCAGCTTAAATGGACGCCAAGAGTTAAAAGTTTTAATTGACGAAAAAGATGACAACCAAATTATTACTATGGTTGATGAAAATGGTAAGCTGAATAAACTTAATCAACAGTTTTCGAGGCAGACAAAAATAGAAGACTTAGGAATGGTTGAACAAGATGGAATGAAGTTCGTCTATTTCAAGGCTACAGATAAAAATTGGGCTGTTGATTACTTCTGGGACGAAGAAGCAAACATTTTGTATTTCAGGGCAGAAGATGCCAATTCTTATCCTAAAAAAATATCGTACTCTAAAAACATAAGTGCCGGGGCACCTATTTGGAAATTGACTAAAGGGCTTGATGAATTTGATAATAAAAACAAAAAATATTATGCATCATGTTTTACAGATAATTATAGTGATGACTATATGTACATGGAAAGAAAAATAGTTGATTCAAAAAAAATAATTATTATTGCCTCCAATAATATCCCTTCAGATTCAAATAAAGTTTGTATTTATGAATACCCCGATAACCTTTCTGAGCATCCTAAATTACTAAACGATTTTTATTTTGCAGGAGGAACCGAAAATCTTCAATCTATTGCTTTTGGGGAAATATCTCCTACTGACGGAGAAGAATTGCAATTAGAAATTTATGAATCTTATGGAAATATGGGTAGCCATACTTATAGCGCAGTATATTCGAATCCATTTATCCCTTCGAAAACAAAAAAATTATTTTTGCAAACTGAATCATATTTGTTGACAGCAGAAGATCTTAGTTTTGGAGATCCAAATTCCTCCGCCCCAAGTGAATCTGAAGAGATTTCAGCAAAGGTTGAATTTGGGGGAACAGAAGGTGGTTATAAAATATTTATTGAAGAGAACAATGTTAAATCAAAATCATACTATAATAATTTTGAAAAAATTGAAAAAAAATATTCCAATATTTGGGAATGGTCTGAAGTAAAAGGAACATTTGTTGAAACAAAACATGAACGTATTAACACCTTAGCGAAATAAACTGTGCTATCCTTATTAATAATATAAAGATGGCAGTGGCATTATTCAAAAATCTTTTAATGTATGTATTGGGCGGATATAAAATTAAGTGTAATATGATTAAATTATTTTTTAATAAAAGGAGTCGCGGAATTGATCTGCAAAAATTGTAATTATACGAATGATGATGATAGCAAATTCTGTATGGGCTGCGGAAAGCCATTGTCTAATCCAATACCAGCTCAAGAAATTCTGAAAGAAAAAAGAACAAAGCTCAATTCATCAAAAAATAAAATATTCATTTTATCGGGAATAGGAATTGTTTTAGCTATTGCGGCTGTGATTTTCTATTTTTCTAATTCGGAAACAAATAAAGAAAAAGCAGAAACGGAATTCTATGACTCGCTTGGCTTGTCCGATTCAACAATTGCATTTCATCTATTAGAAAACTACACTCCAAATGAATTGGCAATTATAAGAAATAGTATTTTCGCTAAGAAAGGATACATCTTTAATAAGGGCGGAGAGATGGAGCGTTACTTTCTTCAAAAAGAATGGTACAAACCAACATATACAAACGTGGTGCAATTTTTAAATGAAAAGGAATTAGAAAATATTAGTCGAATAAAATTGTATGAAGATAATTTGGATTTCTTTGAGTTCTGGAAAGAATTTAAAGAAACCGCTTCAACAAATCCAGAGGTATTGTTCCAATATAAAGCAGAGTCGTTCAAACTTGATCACCCTCGGCTGTTCTATGAGGAATTAGCTGCTGCTATCAAAGAGGACCCCGATTACTTAAATAAAGTTACTATCGAAGAAATAGAGGGTAACCAAGAATGGGGTTACGATACTATCGGCAAACTTGATGATTTCGTTTATACAAGTCGGAATGGGTATGCGGTAATTTTTAGAAAATTAAATGGAAAATATAAAATAGTTGGAATTGAATACTATTCTTAGAGTTATAACATTCTAATTCTTTTACTCCTTTTATAGGGAGCATTTAGTATGTGTGTAATACCCGGATTGTTATAACTAATAATGGTCATGAATTCGCGATATTCAAGAGCAGATTTTAATAGTGCTTTCTGTTTCTATAAACTTTAATACAGCGGAAATAGGTTGCAAATATGGTGAATAAAAAATCTCGATTTGGGAACAGTGATGTGTTTAATTTCGTGGTTAATGTGTGGCAAGATAATTATTACAACAGAGTTGAAAATAAATTGAGGACGACATAATTCGGATTTATCTAAAACTCATAATTTGTGTTTTGTTTGTTGTAATGATGTGGCCGTTATTACAGAGCAGTTAATACCCGGGAATAAGTTGACCCTTCGAATCGGCTACTGCTTGTCGTCTGCTTGATAAAATAAGTAACAGCTCGAAGTAAAAAATATTTTGTTTTATGATTTAATTTTTGTAAAATTTCGGTTGGGAGATTAATTATTCAAATCACAACCTCAATTTATGCGGAAGAAGAAATGGTTTTTATAAATGATCGACTACATGAGTCCTTTTTTTAATTAATAGGGTAGGTGTTAAAATAATTGATTGGGGTTTCCTCCAAAAATTCTGTAATCCCATCTTTTAATCATTATTGCGAAATAAGGTTTGCAAATTGGTTCAACTATAAGGCATTAAATGTGAAAAAATCTACTAAAAGTAAATTGCTTTTTACGCAGCTGCAAATAGAGCTTGAAAAACACTCGGGCTATCTCCTCAATATTGTGCTTGCAAATCAAAAAATTAAAATAAATAAACTCAGAAATTTAATAAGGAATTTGAAGGGAAAATTTTTTCAATTCGCCATTTTTTGCTGTCAAATAATTCTTAGCAATTTAAATCATGAGTGGAATGTGCAACTAAAATAATTTGAAATTAAATCACTTTGATAAAAAACGAAATAACAACATAGTATAGAGGTTAAATATGAAATGTCCGTCTTGTAAAAAAGAAAACAGCGAAGGCGTTAAATTTTGTAAATATTGTGGCTCACCAATATTGGGCAGTTTTAAGACCTGTGGAAATGGGCATAATTATGAAGCAAATCTTTCAAAGTGCCCTTTCTGTCCTTCAATTGAATATGAAAAAACTGTTATGGATGCTCAAGGAAATGAAAAAACAGTTATGGATAATTTTGTGAATAGTGATAGGACAGTCATTGATAATTCTACCCCAACTTTAAAGGGAGGGAATTCAAATTCTATGCCTCAGGACTCGGATAAAACTATAATATTTAGCCATCGAACAACAGGTTCTTCAGAGTCAAGTCCTAAAGACATTTCATTATCACCTCAAAGAAAACTGGTGGGGTGGCTTGTAAGTTATGATATCGACCCTTATGGCAAGGACTTTAGGCTTTTTGAGGGTCGCTCAAAGATTGGTAAAAGTAATCGGAATGATATCATAATAAACCAACCAGGCGCATCAGATGAGCACGCTATTCTTTTATATAGAGATGGTAAATTTGTTATTCAGGATAACCTCTCTACAAATGGAACTATTGTAAACGGTGTTTCCATTGAAGAAAAGGTATCCTTGAGCAATGATGATATTATTCAAATTGGAACCATTAGCCTGAAATTAAAAATTATTTAAAACATCTAGATGTTTTTAATAAACCGATTAAATAGCAAATGAGAATCTTAAATGGATATAGAAGAATTTGCAGATAAATATTCTCGTCAACCAAAAATTGTTATTTCTGATTTGACGGAAGGGACAATTGTTTATCTTCTTACTGAACATTCTTGTTATACACTTGAAATTATTAACCCTTCTGAGGGAAAAGTAATAGCAACCGGGGGATATTTCAAAAGGAGAAGTAAAGAACCTTGTACCACTTATGTGATTGGTTCGACGATGGGTGGAAGTTCAATTTTTAGCCGCCAGCTAATAGAAGGACTTTTTTGCGAGTTTGAAAACAATGTGGTCACTTCGACCATTAAAAATATATTTATTAATCATATTAATTGAGGAAATGGTATGTTGCGAATATTTACTTTTCTTTTGTCTCTAACTTTTGTTCTTAATGCCCAGGACTTTAACGTCCGTCATATTAAAACTAATTCTGAAAATTTCCCTTCACTCATTTCTTCTCTTCAAGTTTATGATAGCTTTGATGAACCTATCACCGGGTTAAAAGATATAAACTTTTCTGCCTCTGTGGATGGGAAAAACTCCGATTCAGTTAAAACAGCAACTTACAAGGAAAGCGGTCTTGGTTTTAATATCATGCTTTGTCTCGATCTTTCAGGCACAATGAGTGGACAACCGATCGCAACATTAAAAACAGCTATTCTTAAATTTATAGACGATATGAGGGCTGTTGATAAATTAGGTTTGATTGGTTTTGCAAACGATGCGCAATTAATCTCCGATTTTAGCAATGATAAAGAATATCTTAGAGACAAGGTTAACGGACTAAAAACTAGCGGAGCTCAAACAGCCTTATACTATGGAGCATATAAAGGCTTATCAAAGCTTATTGATAATAAAGAAAAAGTGGGTAAAATTGCTTTACTGATAGGTGATGGTAAGAACGAAAGCGTTTCTTCCTCTTACACCGAGGACGACGTAATAGAAGCGGCAAAAAAAGAAGGAATTCCAATTTTTACAATTGGGTATACAAAAATTGATAAATCATATCTCCAATCCTTAGAACGTATTTCAGAAAAAACTGGTGGAAATTTTTATAATTCACCAACCGACGATGATCTTTCGAAACAGTACCAAAAACTCTACAGACAAATATTAAATATTTATCTAATCAATTACGTTGCGTCCGGTATCGCCGGAGACGGTGCGGAACACATAAACGTAATCACGGTAAACGATAAGGGCGTTAGCAAAACAATCAGTAATAAATTTGTTGCACCTGCCGGGGTCGCCGCTGTTGATACAGAGAAGAAAATAATCAGTTCCCCCGCATTTCCGATGTGGTACTATTATATTCTTATCGCAGTAGTCATTCTTTTTGTGGGACTCTCTTTTTTGCTTTATACGAAAAGTAAAAAGAGAAAAGCCGAAGAAGCCCGTATAAAAGCAGAGGATGAAAGAAAAAAGAACGAACAAATTGAAGCTGAGAGAAAAAAAAGGTTAGAACTTGAAAAAAAATTAGAAGAAGCAAACAGACCAAAACCGGTATTGAACAATGAAAAGGTGAGCGCTAAAAGTTTTACTGCTGAAGAAAAAACACTAATTGCTCCTGCGCCAAGGGAAGAAAAAACTATAATTGTAAAGCCGGGACAGCAAATCCCCAGATCAATTTCAAACTTACGTTTAGAAGTTTTAGTGGGCCCAAACCAAGGCAGCCGATTTGAGATTACAACTGCCGGGGCAGCAGTCGGTCGCAAAGATGAAAATAATATTGTAATAAAAGAAGAAACTATCTCCGGTCACCATGCAAAAATAACTTTCCAAAACGGAGCTTTTTTTCTTCAAGATTTGGGCTCTTCAAACGGAACCTTTATCAATGGAAAACAAATCCAATCATGTCAGTTAAATCACGGGGATGTTTTTAAGTTCGGTAAATGTGAAGGTACGGTAACAATTTATTAATTAAAGGGATCGGGTTAATAAGTGCAAAAGGTTCAATCGTATGAAATAATTGAACGCCTTGGCGTTGGGGGGATGGGAATTGTTTACAAAGCAAAACATCTCTTCCGTAACGAAGTTGTTGCAATAAAATCGCTAAGCCCGCAGTATGCAATTGACCCGGAGTTTAGGAGGCGCTTTATAAACGAAGCGTCTATTCTTCACAACCTCGATCATAAAAATATAGTTCGTATAATTGATTTTATCGAGGAACCGGAAAATCTCCACTTAATTATGGAGTTTGTGGATGGAAGAACTTTAGACAAAATAATCGGTACCGAGGTTGGGCCAATCCCTTATGACAAAGCGCTCCCAATTTTTATTCAAATACTCGAAGGAGTAAACTACGCCCACTTAAAAGGAGTTATTCACCGCGACCTAAAACCAAGCAATATTATGGTTACAAAGAATAACAAAATAAAAATAACCGATTTTGGAATAGCCCGCTTAGAAGGACAAACGGGTATGACCAAAACCGGCACTAAGATGGGTACAATATATTACATGAGCCCCGAACAAGTACGCGGCGAACATGTTAATGAACAAGCAGATATTTACAGTTTGGGTATTACGCTTTATGAGATGCTTGCCGGAAGGTTACCTTTTAATAAAACCGAAACGATTAGCGATTTTATGCTAATGAACAAAATTGTAAGCGAAGAACTGAAAGACCCGCGTGAATTTTATCCCTACATCCTCGAATGGCTTGTAAACATTATTTACAAAGCTACTGCAAAAGATAAATCCGCAAGGATTAAATATGTCGACGAATTTATTTCCATGTTAACAACCGGTAAGGATGCAATTATAGAAAAACCAGTAGACAAGCAGCCCTCAAAACAAATAACGGTACCTGCTGAACAGAAGCCTTCATTAGAAGCACCAAAACAAAAAATTGAATCTCCGAAACCTAAAGTATTTATCGAACCGGAAATGGTATTAGTTGAAGGAGGAAGTTTTCAAAGAGAAAGTTCTAATGCGCTGGGACTATTCAAAAAAACACATACCGTGACTCTGAATAGTTTTTATATCGGAAAATACCCCATAACGCAGAAAGAATGGGAAGCCATAATGGGAAAAAATCCAAGCCATTTTAAGGGAGATAATTTACCAGTAGAAAGTGTTAGCTGGACGGACGCGCAAAATTTTCTAACAAAGCTAAATAAAAACACGGGACAGAAATACCGTTTACCCACAGAGGCAGAATGGGAATATGCGGCGAGAGGCGGAAATAAAAGTAAAGGTTATAAATATAGCGGTAGTAACTATATTAATGAGGTTGCGTGGCACTTTGGAAATTCCAAATTAAAAACACATAGTGTTGGTAGTAAAAATCCAAATGAAATAGGAATTTATGATATGAGTGGAAACGTATGCGAATGGTGCAGTGATTGGTATGATGGAAATTATTATAAGACTAGCCCCAGAAATAATCCTCAAGGCCCTAGCAGTGGGGCATATCGCGTCCTGCGCGGCGGCTCGTGGGGCAGCAGTGATAGCAATTGCCGTTCTGCTTACTGCCTTAGCATCAACTCCGATTCCCGTAACCCCTACTTCGGTTTTCGTATTGCCCGGGACTTGTAACGCTTTGGTACTTTTAAACTTTTTATTCTTTAAAAGGAATTTTTTAAACTATGTTATTGAGCATCAATGAAACAAGATGTAATAAGAGATGAATGATTTTTTACTAACGGATATTGACTATATGGGAAGCAATTTATGCAGCAAATAAGAGAATACAAAATAATCGAGAAAATCGGCGAAGGCGGGATGGGAGAAGTTTTTCTTGCCGAAGATGAAAATCTTGGAAGAATGGTTGCTATAAAAGTGTTAGCTCCGGAATTGCTTCGCAATGCAGCTCTTATTGAACGCTTTAAACAAGAGGCGCGTCTTCAAGCCACCTTAACTCACCCGAACATTGTTTCGTTGTACAATTTTTTCTTTGAGGCAAATAATTACTACATGGTTTTGGAATACGTTGAAGGAGTTACATTAAAACAAATTATTGGGAGGAGTGGGCGCATTGATGAGCAAAGGTGTAAATATATTTTTTCCCAAATCCTTGAGGGACTTGGATATGCGCATTCACAAGGGGTAATGCACAGAGATATAAAACCGAGTAATATTATTATTAATGAAAAGAAACATGATAATGTTAAAATAATGGACTTCGGCATTGCAAAGGTACTTGGTGATAGAGGAATGACAAAGACCGGAACAAAGATGGGTACAATATATTACATGAGCCCGGAACAAGTACGGGCAGAAAAAGATATTGACCAGCGAACGGACATATACAGTTTGGGAATTGTCCTTTACGAAATGCTAACGGGCAAACTTCCGTTTAATACGAATACTGAGAGTGATTTTGCAATAATGAATGAAATAGTGGGCGCTCCACTAAAAGACCTAAACTTATACAATAAAAATGTTAGCGAAAACATTTGGTCGGTTATAAAAAAAATGACTGCGAAAGCAGTAAACGACCGTTACAGAACTTGTTATCAAGTGGGAGTTGATATAGAAGAAAAAGTGGGAGAAAAATCCGCTTCAATAAACGATCAATCTATTGTTGCGGGGGATAGTGGGCATACCATTAACAAGGAGAAACTTACAGAAACAAACAAGCTACCTCAGTCAGATGAAAGGACAACATTTGATAAAAATAATCAGGAAGCACACCTTAGAAATTTTAAACAAAATAATAATATTGGGCAAAATGAAGCGGAGCTAAACAATAAACAAATTTATTCAAATGGGCGTAATCCTTTTTCTTTTGGTAAAGTTATAGCAGGCATGGTTCTAATATTGGTCGCAATATTCATCATTTTTCTCATTGTCAAAAAAGATGACACAAGTGCTAATTTAGGACAAGATGAGCAGAACGAAAATGCTCAAAATTCTCATTCTTCGACAAGTTCTTCTTTCGACGAGCAGATGTGGCAAAATGTTAAAAACAACTCCGACCCCGAAAAAATCCAGGATTACCTAAATAATTATCCAAACACAATTCATCGATCTGAAGCCGAACTTCTTATTAATAATTTAAACTCTATTTCTAGTAATGAGATTAAGAATTTTTTAGATGATATGATGATTTATTCCAACAATAAAAACATCGATGGTATAGTTAATTGTTACGCAGATAATGTTAATTTTTTTAAATCTGGAATTGTAAATAAAAATTTTATCAAAAAAGATAAAATCGCATATTATAAATCATGGGATGTTGTTAACTATGAAATTATTAATGGTAGTATGAATATAATTTCAAATGCAAACAGTAATTCAAAAACAGTTCAATACAGAATAAGCTACACGGTTTATAGCACAAAAAGGAATAAACAATCTCAAGGTGTCTCCGAAAATATTCTCCAAATTAGAAAAGGAAGAAATGGAATAGAAATTTATGACCAAAAAGAAAAAGTTATTCCGCGGAGACTTTAAATGTTGAAAAAAATAATTATTCCGTTGTTTTTCATATTTTTCTCAAGCTTATTGGTTCATTGTAACTTTAACAATAACGAATCCCGAAAATTTATTGTAGCCGTTGATATTGGGCACTCAAAAAAAAGTGGTGGCGCGTTAAGTGCTCGGGGTGAGTATGAGTATAAATTTAATAGAGATATCGCCATCAAATTACTTGAAGTGCTAAAAATAAATAATTTTGATAAGTCATTTATTATTAATGAGGAGGATGAAAATATTCCACTTGTTGAAAGAACAAAAATTGCAAAGAAAAAAAAAGCTGACATTCTAATTTCAATTCACAACGACTCTGTCCAGCCCCAATATCTCGAAGAATGGAAATATGATCAAAATAAATATAGATACTGTGATAAATACAGTGGCTACTCAATTTTTATCTCACAAAAGAATCCCAAAACAGTTCAAAGCATTTATCTCGCAAAATGTATTGGGCAACAACTTAGATTAGAACTATTTAATCCCTCTTTCCATCATACTGAAAAAATAAAGGGAGAGAACCGGGAATTAATTGATTCAGTAGGCATTTATAAGTTTGATGATTTGATAATTCTAAAGACATCTGAGATGCCCACTGTTTTGATCGAATGCGGAATCATAGTTAACCGAACCGAAGAAATAAAATTAAAAAATCCAGATTATATTAATAAAATGTGTGGTGCTATTACTGAAGGAATCATACAATATTTTAACAACAATAATGATTAAAAATTACCAACAAGAAAATGATAAATAGTCCGGTAAGCAAAATATTTTTGCAATGAATCATAGTATCAATAGATAACTAAATAAAAAAGATATTAATTATGAATTTATCAGCAAACTCAAAAATTCGAGAGTATAAAATCGTTAAAAAAATAGGCGAAGGCGGGATGGGTGAAGTTTTTCTTGCAGAGGATGAGTATCTAGGAAGAAAAGTCGCTATTAAAGCGCTTGCTCCAGAGCTGCTACGCAACTCTGAATTAATTGAAAGATTTCAACAAGAAGCGCGGCTTCAGTCATCACTTACCCATCCGAACATTGTTACTTTATTTTCTTTTTTCCCCGAACAAAACACCTATTGCATGATCTTAGAGTATGCCGCCGGAATAACATTGAAGGAATTGATTCTTCATACCGGCGCCATACCAGAGCCGCGCTCGATAAATATATTTAAGCAAATTTTAGAAGGAGTTGGATTCGCTCATCAAAAAGGAGTTATACATAGAGACTTAAAGCCAAGTAACATTATGATTGATTCAAATGATAATGTTAAAATAATGGATTTTGGAATAGCTAAAATTCTTGGCGACCGGGGATTAACGAAAACCGGAACAAAGATGGGTACTATATACTACATGAGCCCGGAACAAGTACGGGCAGAAAAAGATATAGACCAAAGAACTGATATTTACTCATTAGGAATTGTTCTTTACGAAATGCTTACCGGTAAGCTCCCGTTTAATACGAATACTGAAAGTGACTATGAAGTGATGAACGAAATAGTTCTTGGAAGCATTGGTGATCCCCGCATTATTGTTAATAATATTAGTGAGCAAACAGCCTTAGTTGTGCAAAAGATGTGTGAGAAGAAAAAGGATAACCGATATGTTACCTGTTATCAATGCGGAGTAGATTTTACTAATAGGGAGGTTAAAATAGATCAACCGAGGATTTATGCCGAGGGACCAAAAATAGAAGCCCAGAAACAAAAAATTGAAACACCGAAAACTAAAATATTTACAGAGCCGGAAATGGTTTTAGTTGAAGGAGGAAGTTTTCAAAGAGAAAGTTCTAATGCGCTGGGACTATTCAAAAAAACACATACCGTGACTCTGAATAGTTTTTATATCGGAAAATACCCCATAACGCAGAAAGAATGGGAAGCCATAATGGGAAAAAATCCAAGCCATTTTAAGGGAGATAATTTACCAGTAGAAAGTGTTAGCTGGACGGACGCGCAAAATTTTCTAACAAAGCTAAATAAAAACACGGGACAGAAATACCGTTTACCCACAGAGGCAGAATGGGAATATGCGGCGAGAGGCGGAAATAAAAGTAAAGGTTATAAATATAGCGGTAGTAACTATATTAATGAGGTTGCGTGGCACTTTGGAAATTCCAAATTAAAAACACATAGTGTTGGTAGTAAAAATCCAAATGAAATAGGAATTTATGATATGAGTGGAAACGTATGCGAATGGTGCAGTGATTGGTATGATGGAAATTATTATAAGACTAGCCCCGGGAATAATCCTCAAGGCCCGAGCAGTGGAACTCATCGAGTTTTACATGGCGGTTCGTGGAACTACTATGCTAACTTTTGCCGTTCTGCTAACCGCAGTGGGTACTACCCCGCTTCCCGTCTCCTCAACCTCGGTTTTCGTATTGCCCGGGACTTGTAACGCTTTGGTACTTTTAAACTTTTTATTCTTTAAAAGGAATTTTTTAAACTATGTTATTGAGCATCAATGAAACAAGATGTAATAAGAGATGAATGATTTTTTACTAACGGATATTGACTATATGGGAAGCAATTTATGCAGCAAATAAGAGAATACAAAATAATCGAGAAAATCGGCGAAGGCGGGATGGGAGAAGTTTTTCTTGCCGAAGATGAAAATCTTGGAAGGATGGTTGCCATTAAGGCCTTGGCTCCGGAATTACTTCGTAACTCCGAATTAATCGAACGTTTTAAGCAAGAGGCAAGGGTTCAAGCCTCGCTTATACATCCAAATATTGTGTCACTGTTTACTTTTTTCTCCGAGCAAAATTCTATGTATATGGTTCTTGAATACGCTCCTGGGAAAACCCTAAAAGAAGAAATAAAACAGCTTGGAGTAATTGAGGAATCAAAGGCGCTGTTACTCTTGCATCAAATATTAGAAGGTGTCGGTTATGCACATCAGAAAGGAATAGTTCATCGTGATTTAAAACCAAGCAACATAATGTTAGATGAAAATGATGCGGTAAAAATAATGGACTTCGGTATAGCTAAAGTGCTGGGCGATAGAGGCATGACAAAAACCGGTACCAAGATGGGTACAATATATTACATGAGTCCCGAACAAATAAGAGCCGCAAAAGACATAGACCAAAGAACTGATATTTACAGTTTAGGAATTGTCCTTTACGAAATGCTTACCGGTAGAGTACCGTTTAATACAAATACTGAAAGCGATTTCGAAATAATGAATGAGATAGTGAATAATTCTTTCCCCGATGTTCGCAAGTATAATCCTTCAGTAAGTGAGATTACAGCTAAAGTTATTGACAAGATGATTGCAAAACAAAAGGAAGAAAGATACGCTACTTGTTACCAATGTGGAATAGATCTAACATGCGAAAAAGTTAAGAAAGAGGAAACACCGAAGCCTAAAGTAATTATAGAACCGGAAATGGTTTTAGTTAAAAGTGGAAGTTTTCAAAGAGAAACCACCAACGCTCTAGGACTATTTAAGAAAATACATACCTTAACGCTGGATAGTTTTTACATTGGTAAATACCCGGTAACTCAGAAAGAATGGAAAGAAATAATGGAAAGTAACCCGAGTCATTTTAAGGGAGATGACTTACCGGTAGAGCGAGTGAATCGGAATGACGTACAAGAATATCTAAAAAAATTAAATACTAAAACTGGTAAGACTTACCGGTTGCCCACTGAGGCAGAATGGGAATACGCTGCGAGAGGCGGTGCTTCGTCAGCTGGTTATACATATAGCGGAAGTAATAATCTTGATGATGTAGGTTGGTACGCTGAAAACAGCGATAGTAAAACACATACGGTTGGCACAAGACAGCCAAACGAGTTAGGTATATACGATATGAGCGGCAATGTTTGGGAGTGGTGCAGTGATTGGTATGATGAAAATTATTATAAAAGTAGTCCAGGTAGAAATCCTCAAGGTCCGGAAAGTGGAACTATGTCCGTTCTCCGCGGCGGTTCCTGGTTCAACCTTGCGTATGCATGTCGTTCGGCCTATCGCAATGGGAATCTCCCAGATGTCCGATATAGCGACGGCAGTTTTCGTCTGGCGCATGACAAATAAATTATACAAAAAAAGTTAATGAATTCAATATTAAAGGCATAGCATGAAAATAAAATTAGAGATTGGCAATCTTTCGGATGTTGGCAGAAAAAGAACAGCTAACGAAGATTACTTTGGTTTTTATCAAGGAGTTTTCGGCAGTTTAATAATTGTCTGTGACGGAATGGGTGGAAATAAAGGCGGCGCGCTGGCTTCGCGTCTTGCGGTAGAGACAATAAAAGCTCATTTCGAAAAACTTCCTACCGCTTTCGATGAAAAAGCCGAACTAAAGTTAGCCTTGACAAAAGCCGACAATCTTCTAAAAGAGAGAGCATGTGAAAGCGACGAATTAAAGGAGATGGGTTCGACTGCGGTTGTTCTACTAATTAAAGAAAACCTTGCTTTTACTGCCCACATTGGCGACAGCCGTATTTATATGATCCGCAATAATCAAATACATCAGCTCACAAAAGATCACTCACTAGTACAGCAGATGGTTGATGCCAATATTATTTCCGAGGAAGCCGCTAAAGAACATCCCAAAAGGAATGTTATCACTCGCTCACTTGGCGCAGACGGAAGTTCGGAACCTGAAATTGCTGAACCTTTTTCAATCTTTAAGAAAGATATGTTTGTACTTTGCACAGACGGTCTGACCGGTTATATAGATGAAAATAAAATTTTTGAAGTTGTTAGTAATAATACGGTTCAAGCCTCTTGTGCAAAATTGATTGACATGGCAAATGAGCGCGGCGGAAAGGATAATATAACAGTTCAGATTGTCTCAGTTGTTAAAGGGAAAAGCATACCGATGCCAAATCCTCTAAAAAATAAAACAGTGCAGTTAGTTCTATCGGGTTTGTTATTTACATTAGTTCTCGCCTGGGCAATTGTAACATTCAAGCCGTATTCTTTTTTATTCGGAAATAGTGATAAAAAAATTGAAAAGACAACTCCACAGAAACCGAAGACAGAAAATAAAGATGTAAAAAAAGAAGAAAATAAAAATTCCGCCCCTGGTTCAGTAACTGTTGATATTACTTCCGATGAAAAGGACTCTGCTGCTGAGCCCAATACCGATTCAGAGGTAATTAAAAAAAACATTGAAACCCAAAAGTCGATCGAAACACAAAAAAAATCTGTTAAACCAAATACTAAAAAAAATAAGAGGGCACCAAAATGAAATCAATAATACTATTACTCTCCGCAATCATGTTTACTCTTTTATTAAGCTCCTGCTCGGATGGCCCATCTTCAAGCATGAAAGACGAACAGTTTAGTCTAATAAATGAAAATGTAAAAAAACTTCTCGGTGATGATTATGAAGCTATAAACTTTTCAATTGTTGAAGAAGGATATACCAACGAAGAAAAGACCGAATACCTTTGCAAGTTTACATTTGACTTAAATAAGCAATATTTAGTTTTCGAAGGGAAAAAAATTCCGGGTGAATTTCGCTTCAAAAAACCAAATGAGGGGGAGTGGGAATGTATATTTAATTCAGGCAATGCTCTCGGTTTGTTTAATTTATTAAAGATAAAATTATGATACAGTATAACTATTTAACAAAAAAAATTATTCTGCTGCTTTTTTTATTTTTTGCCCCCTCGCTTAGTGCTCAAGATGAGTTATTAAAGGGATTTTTAAAAAGTGTAGATGTAGTGAATCAAGAAGTATTAAAAATAACAGAATTAAGTGATGAAGATGAAAATGCTATTGGGAAAGACCTTGATAAAAAAATTTCCAAGGAATTTAAACCCGGTAAAGAAATAAAATTTAATGTTAAAAAGATTTTCGATAAGATTAAAAAAAATGTAACCCGAAAAAAAATAAACTATCGTTATTCAATTGTTAACGATACAACAGTTAATGCGTTTACAATTGCCGGAGGTAAAATTTATATTTTAACCGGCATTTTGAATTTCCTTGATACCGAAGATGAACTTGCATTTGTAATTGCACACGAACTCGCACACAATGAACTAAAACAGTGCATAAAAAAAGTACAATACTCTGCGCTGGCTTCAAAAGTTAATCCGCATCTAGGAGAAATTGTGCAAGTTGCCTATTCCGTATATTCAGTTCCGTTCACAAAATATGAAGAATACGACGCAGATGAACTTGGGGTAAAACTAATGCTCAAAGCGGGATACAAAGTAGAAGGAGCGGTTTCCTTCTTCGATAAACTTAAAAAGTTAGAAGACAAATATAAGATTGATAAACGTGATGCCCTGAATGATTTTATTTCATCCCATCCTGTAGCAAGTGATAGAAAAGAAAAAATCAAAAACAAATTTATTAAGTGAGTGTGTTATGATGATTTCAGAAGGCTCAACTTTGCGAGATTACCGTATCCTAAGTAAGCTTGGAGAAGGCGGAATGGGAAGTGTTTATCTTGCAGAAGATACAATGCTCGATCGCAAAGTTGCACTAAAAGTATTGAACCCTGTTTTAACTACTGATCCGCAATTCACCGAGCGTTTTAGGCATGAAGCCAAAGTCCAAGCAAGTTTGATTCACCCAAATATAGTTGCACTTCATACATTTTTTGAAGATACGGGTAAATTTTGTATTGTAATGGAATTTGTTGAAGGAATAACATTAAAAGAATTAATAAAACGAAACGGACCAATACCCGAAAAGAGAACCATAAAAATTATTTCACAAGTTTTGGATGCATTGGCGTATGCTCATTCAAAAGGAATTATTCACCGCGATATTAAACCCTCAAATATAATTATAGATAAAGGTGATTTAATAAAAATAATGGATTTTGGCGTTGCCAAAATTTTAGGCGGCGAACAATCGCTAACAAAAACGGGCGGTGCCGTCGGTACTATTTGGTATATGAGCCCCGAACAAATAAGAGCTGAAAAAGATATTGACCAAAGGTCCGATATTTATAGTCTGGGAATTACACTGTTCGAAATGCTTACCGGCAAAATTCCTTACGACGAATCAACCAATTCCGATTTTATAGTTATGCAGCAAATAGTCGGGAATGACATTCCTGATCCGCGTGACATTTATCCATGCATAAGCGAAGGTTTAGTGAACATCGTAAAAAAAATGACCAACAAAAATAAAGGAGAAAGATTCAATTCTTGTTTGGAGATAATAAAAAAACTTGAAAATCCTGAAACCGTTGTTGTCAAAGAAGGCAGTGAAATTCCGTCTGCAGCAAAGCCAAAAAGTGAGATCAAAATCGAAGCTCCTAAGCCTATAGAAGAACGAAAATCTATTAATAACAACAAAAGAGAAAAAAAATTAGCATTAAGCATTTCGTTATGTATCTTCACGGTCATTGCTGCACTGGTTATTGTGTATTTTGTTTTTTTCGCGAAATCAATTCAACAAAAAATTGAAGACGAAATATATTCCGCAAATTTTATTGAAGCCGGAAACCTGATCGATGAAAATTCAAATAAACTTGGTGAATCATCAGCGGACGAATACCGGAACTTAATTAAAGGATTAATTTACCTTGATGATCAAAAATACCTTCGGGCAAATTCTCTTATAAACAACTTCAATATCGGTATAATAGGAGACAAACACCTAGCAGAAAAGATAATCGACAGCAAAATCATTTTATCTCGTAAGTTACAATCAATTGAGCAATCCTTAAATTCGCTTGTTGATGAGTACAGCCAATCGCTTAAATCTAATGATATAAACGCACACATAAATTTATTCGCCGATAATGCCTACAGCTTCGGAAACAAACTTCTGAATAAACAACAGCTTTATAAAACTAAATCAAAATTTTTCAGTAATTATTTTACATCTGAACACAAGATGAAGATGAAAAGTTTTGGTGCCGAAGATGATGGTTTGATTGAAGTTATTTCTGAAGAATATCATTTTACGGTTAATAAAAATAATGAACAAAAAGGCACCGGGGCATTAAAAAGATTTGTGATCAAAGGCGATGTAAATAATTACCGAATATTTATTGAAAATAATATTAAAGATATAATGAATTTTACTCCCAAATATCTTTTTTATAAAGATTATACATTTAGAATTAAAACAAAAAAAGCAGCTTCGGAAGGTGATATTGACTCTGATGAACTTAGCATAAAAACTCCAAGCGGGAAAGTTATTACTGACACTGATTTGTATAGAGCCGAACTTAGTGTTGATGATTTTGATAATGATGGGGAATATGAAATAATTGTGGCAGACTTTTCGGGCGGAGCGCATTGCTGCAACTCCTATAAAATTTATAAACCAACCGACTTTGATTTACAAAAATCAGCAATTCTAAATACGGGACATGCTGATCTTCAGTTTATTGATCTCGACAATAACGGGACAAGAGAATTTAGAACCTTTAACTCAAGTTATGCTTATGTGTTTACTTCATTTGCCGGTTCTATTTTTCCGCCGTTGGTCTATGATTACAGAAATGGAATTTTTGAAGAATCCACCGCAAAATATTCAGATCTCATTCGAGAAGATTTTAATGAAAATGTTCAAAGTATAAATAGATTATTAAGCGAGCATAACAATCAACTTGATTGCAGCGGGAGTTCCATAGAATTTGATGTCGAAAATCAAGAAGAGGCATGGATGGGTGAATACAGAGCTTATCTCGCTGCTGCCGTTACAGATCTTTTGCTTTTAGAAGGCAGAGTAAAAGCTCGGGAGTTTTTTGAAAAGTATTACATATGTACAAATACTGCTCAACAATTTTGGAATAAAATAAATCAACTCGTTGTAGATTATCATATCCCGGAAAATAATAACTAAAATGATAGAGAAAATTAAATGGTCTTAGAAAACTCATTCATTAGAGATTATAAAATCAATAAAAAAATTGGAGAAGGCGGAATGGGAAGCGTTTACCTAGCTGAAGATACAATGCTCGAAAGAAAAGTTGCAATAAAAGTTCTAAATCCACTCCTAACATCGGATCCCCAATTTACCGAACGTTTCAGGCAGGAGGCTAAAGTTCAAGCAAGTTTGATCCATCCCAATATTGTAGCGCTACATTCATTTTTTGAGGATTCCGGAAATTACTTTATGGCGATGGAATATGCCAAGGGAGTGACACTTAAACAACTGATGCAAAAGATTGGAGCCATACCCGAGCAACGAGCAATAAAAATATTTCTTCAAATACTTGAAGGTGTCGGATATGCACACCAAAAAGGAATAGTTCATCGTGATTTAAAACCAAGCAACATAATGATAGATGAAAATGATGCGGTAAAAATAATGGACTTCGGTATAGCTAAAGTGCTGGGCGATAGAGGCATGACAAAAACCGGTACCAAGATGGGTACAATATATTACATGAGTCCCGAACAAATAAGAGCCGCAAAAGACATAGACCAAAGAACTGATATTTACAGTTTAGGAATTGTCCTTTACGAAATGCTTACCGGTAGAGTACCGTTTAATACAAATACTGAAAGCGATTTCGAAATAATGAATGAGATAGTGAATAATTCTTTCCCCGATGTTCGCAAGTATAATCCTTCAGTAAGTGAGATTACAGCTAAAGTTATAGACAAGATGATTGCAAAACAAAAGGAAGAAAGATACGCTACATGTTATCAGACTACGATTAAGTTTAGTGAAGGACTTTCTGCTTATTCAAAAGATAATATAGAATCATTTAAACCAAATAATCTTGAGTCAAATGAACAAAGCCTTAAAAGAGATAAATTACCCGAAAACTTTACACACAAGAAATCAAATAATGTAATTAGTAGGGTTGATGTTATAGACAAACGAACGGATAATTCAAGAATGCGCAGGCAATACGGCAAGGCTTCTTCAAAAGAATTGGTAGAACTGAAGGCAAGATTAAGACAAAAAAAGAGAACGATACTATTATTATTCTTTTTTTTATTGATTATTATTTTAATCGGACAGTATCTGCAATGATAGATTTAGTATTAAAAATATAGGCAACCTTTCATGCAACAAATAAGAGAATATAAAATCATAGAGAAGATTGGCGAAGGCGGAATGGGCGTTGTGTACAAAGCCTTCGACCCAAATCTTGACCGCAGCGTGGCTATTAAAGGTATCCATTCTACGTTTACTTCAAATGAAGACCTTGTTGCGCGCTTTAAACAAGAAGCCCGGCTTCAAGCAAGTTTAATGCATCCCAATATTGTATCACTCTATAATTTTTTTATGGAAGGGGATGTTTATTATATGGTAATGGAATATGTTGAAGGGGAAACGTTAGCGCAAAGAATAAAAAGAGTTGGGTTGATACCGCCGCATAAATGTATTCCAATGTTTTTACAAATGTTAGAAGGTGTAGGTTATGCGCACCAAAGAGGAGTAGTCCACCGAGACATTAAACCTTCTAATATCTTAATCGATAAAAAAGATAATATAAAAATAATGGACTTCGGTATTGCAAAACTAGTGGGGGATAAAGGATTGACCAAAACCGGAACCAAAGTAGGGACGATCTCCTATATGTCTCCGGAACAAGTAATGGCAGAAAAAGATATTGATGGAAGAAGTGATATTTTTTCACTCGGGATAACTTTTTTTGAAATGCTTACGGCACAGTTACCTTATAAGACAGACACCGAAAGTGATTTTATGCTAATGCAGCAGATAGTAAATAATAATCTGCCGAGTGTTAAGAAATATTATCCATATGTGCCGGATAAAGTGGATGAGGCAGTGGCTAAAGCAACCAGGAAGGATAAGAGGGAAAGATTTAACGACTGCAAAGAATTTTATGACAGTATAAAATTTGAAGAAATTGATGAAAATGTTGATTTTATAAAAAAGAATATTACCATTGTACCCTCTGCTCCTAAACTGCCCGATATGAGGGGTACGTTTGATTTTAACACCGGGCGGTCAATCCAGGTGTCTCCTAGATATGAAATTCCAAAAGAATTTTCTAAAGCATCGGTTGGCAAAAGAGTCGGGGCGTATTTTCTTGATATAATTTTTTTCATTCTTCCAATTGCGTTTATTTTTTTAATTTTTGCATCTTCTAGCAATCCATACAGGAGAAATGAAAATGCAGCGGTTTTGGGAATTATGATTATAGTAATTACAATAATATTTTTCTTTAAGGATGGTTTTAGAGATGGCAAAGGATTAGGAAAAGGAATAGTTGGATTAAGAATTATTAAAGCTGATGGAACGCCAATAGGCGCAGGTAGAGCCTTTGCTAGAATGCTACTAACAGCTTTGTTTTCAACTTTTTATGGTGTTGGTTTTCTCGTTGATATTATACTTGTGCTGGCTGATAATAAAGGTTTGAAAATTGCCGACCGGATACTAAAAACTCAGGTAGTGGAAGAAACTGATTATGGTGCGAGCCTAATTAAAAGGGAAGAAAATAGAAGCAATTATTCAACACCGATTTTCAGCACAAAAACGAGTGGAATAACTAAAGGAATGGAAGTCTGTCCATTCTGCAGAGAGCTATCTAATCGTAGTAATTCAATCTGCGAAAATTGTCATAGGATGAAAAAATAAAAAATACATTACTTATAAATAAAAACTTGTAGGAGATAGATTATGACTTATTGTACAAATTGCGGTCAAGAAATTGCAGATGGTGCGGTTGTGTGTAAACATTGTAATGCTACTCTCGGCACTCCCAAACGACCAACTGGGGTTACTGTTCTCGCTGTTCTTCTTTATATAGGCGGAGTATTTAGTCTTATCGGAAGTTTTAGTATTCAAGAATATAATTCTTATGTGCTCGGTATAAATGTTCCTGTTGCCATAGCTACATTTGTAAGTTTAGCCGGGGCAATTCTGGCATTTTACTGCGGTTACGGATTTCTTAAGCTTCAGAGAAAAGCCAGGGAAATATACCTGTACTGGATATATTTTGCTATTGCAAATAGTATTTTACAATTATTTGCTGTTAATAAGATAATTGAAAATACTCCGGGCGTATATGGTCGAGATGTTGCTTCTATGGCTACTACTATTGCTATAATTACAGTTTTATTCATGGTGGCATTCCAAGGTTATATTCTCTACTATTTAATTCGCAGAAAAGATTATTTTGTGAATTAATTGCAAAACGAAGACGGGTATTTATAACTTATTTATCCGGGAAACATTATAGTGCATAAAATGGACGGACGCATCCAAAGAATTAATGGCGTCTAAAAAAGGAAATTAACTCAGTTACACTTAGAAGTAAAAAGTTTTATAATTTATTAACAATAACAGGAAAACCGACTATGCAGCAAATGAGTGGATACAAGATAATCGAGAAAATCGGCGAGGGTGGTATGGGGAGCGTATATCTTGCCGAGGATTCTATGCTCGGCAGGAAAGTTGCCCTTAAAATATTAAATCCTCAATTAACAAATGATGCACAATTTACAGATCGTTTTAAACAAGAAGCTCGTTTACAGGCTTCTCTAGTGCATCCAAACATAGTTACTCTTTATAATTTCTTTTTAGATGAAGAAAAATATTGTATGGTAATGGAATTTGCAGAAGGAAATACTCTAAAAGAAATAATAAAAAGAACCGGACCGATTCCTCAAAAAAGAGTTAATAAAATATTCAAGCAATTATTAGAGGGGGTCGGTTATGCACACAGCAAAGGTATTATTCACAGGGATATAAAGCCAAGCAATATTATCCTGGACAAAGATGATAATGTTAAAATAATGGATTTCGGAATCGCAAAAATTATGGGTGACAAAGGACTCACAAAAACCGGAACCAATGTTGGCACTATATACTATATGTCGCCTGAACAAGTTCTCGCTAAAGAGACTCTTGATGGAAGAACAGATATTTATAGTCTTGGTATTACTTTTTATGAAATGCTTACAGCCAAAATACCACTTGACCTTAATACTAAAAGTGATTTTGAAATAATGAAGCAAATTGTTGAGAAGGAATTTATAGACCCGCGTAACTACTATCCCCATATAAGTGATCAAACTGTAGATATATTTTATAAATGTGTTCAAAAAGATAGAGAAAAAAGATTTTCAAGCTGCGCCGAAGTTATTTCTCTATTAAATGAAGAGATTGTAGTTAAAGCAAATAATATTGTTGCCCCAGAATCTAAAATAATTTCCGGTACAAACAATTCAGAAGTCCAAGCTGATTCAAAAGATAATAAAGCGGAAAATATTCATATCTCAACCGTTCCGGCTGTTGAGGATGAAATAGTAATTGATCCTAAGCCTGAAGAACGAATTCCTGAAAGAGTAATGACTAAACAAACAGCAATACCAAATCAAGTTCTTAAATCGGGTTCCGGAAACAAAGTCCTTATCTTCATGTTTATTTTTCTCTTCCTATGTATGGCGGGAGCAGGACTTTACTTTTTTGTATTCCAGGGAAATGAAGAAATTAAATCGGAAACCACGTTTGGGGACACAGTAAACAAGAACAACTCTCCAAATGAAAAGGATAATAATATTACTATAAATGGTAATGCACGAAATGACAAAATGGCTCCCAGCGATTTTGAAAAGAATACACCTATTCAACCATCAAGTGAAACACAATCCGGAAATGAACCCGGTATTGCAATAGAAAATTCATCACCCTCCGAAGAAAAAAATCTAAGTTCGGAAAGTAGTACCAGCCCAAATGCGGCGCCCAAAACAATTGAAGAAGTGCAATATCCAATTATCAGTTCGATTTCCGAAGTAATAAGTGCTAGGAAATTAAATGGAATAATAAGGGTAGCAAAATTTGGAAGAAATAATAATGTCGCTTTGGGAGGAGATAATAAAGACGTTTTACTATGGAATGCTGTAAATAATTCTGATCTTGGTGCTTTTAGTACAGGCAACGATCAAACGTTATGTATCGCTTTTTCTAGTGACGATAAATATTTGGCTTCCGGACATGAAGACGACGTTGTGAGACTTTGGGATATTTCAACAAAAAAATTGCTATTAGAATTTAAAGAACATTTCTACAATGTTACTTCGGTTGCATTTTCACCGAACAATCGTTTACTTGCTTCATCAAGCGATGATGGATTTATCATTTTATGGAATATATCCGATGGTAAAAAAATTGCAAAGTTCAAAACAGCCAGTTCAGTTCTCAAATCAATTTGTTTTACTCCCGATGGAAAGTCCATTGTATACGCCGCAAATAATAAAAGCATTTCTGTATGGAATATTGAAGATGGGACACAGACTCGATCCTTCAGAGCCACTGATTCGGATATTTATTCAATGTCATTATCTCGCAATGGTAAATATGTCGCTATTGGAGGGTCGGACAAAACAGTTCGTGTTTTCCAATTTTCTTCCGGCAAATTAATGTATCAGTTTACTGGACATACTTCAAGAGTAACCGGCGTGGATTTTTCATCTGATTCAAATTTTTTATTTAGCTGCGGATTAGATAGAAATATAATTGTTTGGGATATAAATACTGGCAACCAGCTAAAAAGTTTCAATGGTCATAATGCAGCAATCAATTCTATTTCCGTTAGCAGAGACGGAAAATATTTGCTTACTGGTAGCGATGATAGATTGGCAAAGCTCTGGAAAATTAGTTACGAATAAATGGTATAAAATTTATGCATAAAAATATTCGAGGATTTGAAATAATCAAAAAACTCGGTGAAGGAGGTATGGGAAGCGTTTATCTGGCGAAGGATAAGATGCTTGCTAGAAAGGTTGCTATTAAATTTCTTAATCCGCTTTTAACTGCTGATCAACAGTTCGTAGAACGTTTCCAACAGGAGGCAAAAGTTCACGCAAGCTTAATGCATACAAATATAGTTTCGCTTCACGCGTTTTTTGAAGAGGAGGGGAATTATTATATGATAATGGAATATGCAAGGGGGGAAACATTAAAAAGCATAATACAAAAAACCGGTCTAATCCCTGATCAGCGTGCTATAAAAATAATGTCTCAAATACTTGAAGGTGTCGGATATGCACACCAAAAAGGTATAGTTCATCGTGATTTAAAACCAAGCAACATAATGTTAGATGAAAATGATGCGGTAAAAATAATGGACTTCGGTATAGCTAAAGTGCTGGGCGATAGAGGCATGACAAAAACCGGTACCAAGATGGGTACAATATATTACATGAGTCCCGAACAAATAAGAGCCGCAAAAGACATAGACCAAAGAACTGATATTTACAGTTTAGGAATTGTCCTTTACGAAATGCTTACCGGTAAGCTCCCGTTTAATACGAATACCGAAAGCGATTACGAAGTGATGAACGAAATAGTTCTTGGAAGCATTGGTGATCCCCGCACTATTGTTAATAATATTAGTGAGCAAACAGCCTTAGTTGTGCAAAAGATGTGTGAGAAGAAAAAGGATAACCGTTATGTTACCTGTTATCAATGCGGAGAAGATTTTACCAATAGAGAGGTTAAAATCGATCAACCGAGGATTTATGCGAAGGCACCAAAAATAGAAGCACCCAAACAAAAAATTGAATCTCCGAAACCTAAAGTATTTATCGAACCGGAAATGGTATTAGTTGAAGGAGGAAGTTTTCAAAGAGAAAGTTCTAATGCGCTGGGACTATTCAAAAAAACACATACCGTGACTCTGAATAGTTTTTATATCGGAAAATACCCCATAACGCAGAAAGAATGGGAAGCCATAATGGGAAAAAATCCAAGCCATTTTAAGGGAGATAATTTACCAGTAGAAAGTGTTAGCTGGACGGACGCGCAAAATTTTCTAACAAAGCTAAATAAAAACACGGGACAGAAATACCGTTTACCCACAGAGGCAGAATGGGAATATGCGGCGAGAGGCGGAAATAAAAGTAAAGGTTATAAATATAGCGGTAGTAACTATATTAATGAGGTTGCGTGGCACTTTGGAAATTCCAAATTAAAAACACATAGTGTTGGTAGTAAAAATCCAAATGAAATAGGAATTTATGATATGAGTGGAAACGTATGCGAATGGTGCAGTGATTGGTATGATGGAAATTATTATAAGACTAGCCCCGGAAATAATCCTCAAGGCCCGAGCAGTGGGGCATATCGCGTTCTGCGCGGCGGCTCGTGGAACTCCTATGATGACCTTTGCCGTTCTGCTTACCGCAATAGGAGCAACCCCGATAACCGTGTCAGCAATGTCGGTTTTCGTGTCGTGCAGGACTTTTAACGCTTTGGTGTATTTAAGTGATTTTTTGCTTAGATAGAGAAGAGAAAAATAATTTATAAACAAAGAACGTTAGTTAGCAAAACTAAAATGGAAATATTTTATAATTCCGAAAAGATGACATTGTGCAGCAAATAAGAGCCTACAAAATTAAAGATAAAAACTGTGAGGATGACATAGGTAATTTATACTGACACGGAAATCGTTAAGTAAATAAAAAAAAATATTATCTCAGAACATCAAACAATAACTTTATGAAATCAATCATGATAAAAATACTAATTTCACTTTCAGCAATTTTACTTTTTACAGTTGCTGCAAATAAATTTTTTTGTTCTCCTTCAATATTTTCTCCGGAAATTAAATCGATTAAAGATATTCGAATTGAAGAAATAAATTCCGATAGTATTAAGTTGCTTGTAATAGTAACTATTGAGAATAAGAATATTATATCTTCAACTATTAAAAACTTATTTGTAAATATGGTATATGCAAATGATACATTAGGTTCGGCTCTAAAAAATAAACCTGTGGATATAACGGCAAAATCGTATGCTGATATTGAGCTGTCTGTTAACCTGAGCACAAGACGAGCAGTTTCACTCTTCAATACCGGTGAAGACTCCTTAAAATTAAGATTAGTTGGCAAACTAACGGCTGTTATTGCAATGGTTAACATCCCGATAGAAATTGATTTACCCCTTACATTTTCACTAAAAGACAATCTTTTCAAAACGATAGAAAAAGATTCCCAAAAAGATAAAATAATCTCTATTGATGAAGCCTCATTAAAAGAAATTGGTTTAAGTGAATCGGTAGTTGAAATTGGCTTCCAATTAAAAAACCCCTACGGGCTTGCATTTACATTAACGAAATACCCTTCGAAAATTTATATTAATGGTTCTTATGCAGGTGATGGTGATTTGACAGGCCCGCTTACTCTAAAAGCTAAAAATCAAATTGTAAATGGGAAAATTGTTTTTAAACTAAACAATTTCAGTTCAGTCACTTCATTATTTAGTTCCCTCTTTTCTCGCAAAATAGAGTATGAAACTAAAGGGGATCTTTATCTTAAAATCCTTGACTATGATATAATACTTCCATACAACTTTAAGGGGGTTTTAATAAAACTATGAAATGCCATACATGCAATTCCAACTTAGATAATGATGCTGTTTTTTGCCCCGACTGTGGTGCTTTCCTGATAAAGAGCACCCCGGAAAAAGAAATAACTCTAACAATCGGCAGAGCAAAAGAAAACAGTATCCATATAAATCACCCCAAAGTTTCTTCAAAGCACGCGCATATCAAATTAATTAATGGCGTTTTTATGATTGAAGATTTGGATTCCTCTAATGGTGTTTTTGTAAATAAAAAGAAAATAACTATTTGCAGAGTTACAAATAATGATGAGATTCTTCTGGGGAATGATTGCAAATTAAACTGGGATGTTATAAACTCAGCGGTTGCTAAAAGTTCCGGTTCAATCGTACACACTACTTCCAAAGAACAGAGAGTCAACAAAGACCTTTCAAGCAAAAACATAATTACAATTGGGCGAGGAAGCGATAATGATATCGTAATAAATAATGTAAAATCCTCCCGCCATCATGCACAAATCAAAAAGTTCGGTGAGGATTGGGTAATAGAAGATTTTGAGAGTGCTAATGGAACATTTGTAAACGGAAAAAAAATAAAGAAACAAACAATAACGGCTCAAGACAAAATAATAATTGCAGGGATTCCGCTTGATCTTGAAAGCATATTCTTTAATGAAGAAATTATTACAGGTGACATTAAAATATCAATTCAAGATTTATCTTTTATTGTTGATGGAAAAACAATAGTGGAAAATATAGGGTTAACAATATTGCCGGGTGAGTTTGTCGGGCTTATTGGTCCTAGTGGCGCTGGGAAAACGACACTTATGATGATGATGAATGGGGTTACAAAACCTTCTTTAGGTAAAGTTTATATAAACGATCAATCTCTTTATGATAATTTTGATTCTTTCAAGGGGCAGATTGGTTACGTTCCTCAAGATGATATCATCCATCGCGAATTAAAAGTTGAAGAATCTCTTACTTACACTGCCAAATTGCGTTTCAACAAATTCTCGTCCACTGAAATTTCAGATCAAGTAAATAATGTTATTAATACTTTAGACTTAACAGAAGCCAAAACAACGCTGATCGGTACGGCGGAAAAAAAGGGTATTAGCGGAGGCCAGAGAAAGCGTGTAAATCTTGGGCAAGAACTTTTAACCGAACCATCAATTTTATTTTTAGATGAGCCAACAAGTGGATTAGACCCAAAGTCCGACCATGATGTTATGAACCTTTTACAAGAAATAACCAACAAGGGCAAGATAGTTGTTCTTACAACACATAACATTACTAAAGAAAATTTTGAAATTTTAACGCATCTCATTGTCTTAACAAAAGGGGGAAAACTTGCATATTTTGGTCATGCGAATAAAGCGACAAGTTATTTTGAGGTTGACAAACCCTTTCAAATTTTTGATAAACTAAAAGGAGAACAACCTGATTTTTGGAAAAGAAAGTACCAAGATTCTCAATACTACAAAACATTTGTTAAAGATCGCTCCGACAATAACAGTGCTGTTTTAATAAAAGAGACCACGGGAAACTTTACTCAATCAAGAGAAGCAAATTTTTCCCAGCTATTTATCTTAACTCAAAGATATCTAAAAATAAAGGTCCGCGATAAAATAAGTACTTTAATTTTACTTTTGCAGGCACCTATTATTGCCATGTTAGTCTCTCTTGTGTTTGGTAAACCGGACGAAAAAACACAAGCTGTCTTTATTTTAGTAATTGCTGCTATTTGGTTAGGGTGTTCAAATGCCGCGAGAGAACTTGTCTCTGAGCAATCAATTTTTAAAAGGGAGCGGATGGTTAATCTCAAAATCCCATCATATCTTTTTTCAAAAATGTTTGTGCTTTCATTACTATGTTTGGTGCAATCGTTAATTCTGGTCGGAACTGTATCTATTACGTTGGATTTGAGCGGCAATTTCTTCCAGCTCTTTGTCATCCTCCTTTTAACGTCCATCTCGTCATTGTCAATTGGTCTTTTCATTTCATCTATTGTTAGCACGAACGAGGCAGCGATGGGTTTAATTCCAATTGTACTCATTCCTCAAGTAATTCTAGGTGGGTTAATCAGTACATTTGGAAATATGAAGGAATTTGTCAAATTGTTAGCCGGGCTTATGCTGAGCCGATGGTCGTTTGAAGCTGTACTTATAAGTGAATTCAAAGGGAATCAAAGTTTTGCCATCAGTCAAATTGGTTTTAACTTGGACAACTTATTAATAGATATTCTTGTTATCATTTTATTCAATCTGGTCTTCCTTTATTCCACTGCACAAATATTAAAAAGAAAAAAATAATATATTGAACTTAATGATAGAAATTGGTGTGGAAATGCAGGCTCAGATACGATAAATAATTAGTCAACCCTTAAAAACCCAAATTTCTTTTTGAGAGTAAAAAAACTGA
>CAYJPN010000035.1:0-53204 GCA_964372115.1 uncultured Ignavibacteriaceae bacterium | reverse complement strand
ATCGCATTTAACAGATGGTTATGGCGTTGTTATCTTTACAAATGGACAAAACGGAGCAAATTTAATTCGGGAAATTACAAACGGAATTGCCAAAATCTATAATTGGGCTAAATATCTTCCGGAGGAATATAAAATAGCAGATATAGATGTAAATAGAATTAATAATTATTGCGGTCGTTTTTCAATAGGTTCTGATGACTATTTTGAAATAACAAATGAACAGAATAAGTTAGTTATAAATCGATTTGACGATGCACAATTATTTCATATTGGAAATGGAAAATTTGTTATAAAGTTTAGATTAGGGAATCTTCAATTTAATTTTGATAAAGATAATAATGCGTCTTCGGTAGTTTATTATTTTTCAGATGAACTTGGACGATTTCTAAGTGAACCTGTTACTTGCTACAGGATGAATAAGGGAGAGAAAATACCCATTGAATTATTTGATGAAGGCAAAATTGATGCAGCAGTTAATTTATACCGTAAATTGAAAAATGATAACCCCTCTGATTTCTATATCTCTGAAAATCGATTCAACAGTCTGGGATATGCCTACATGGGTCAAAATGAATTTGAAAAAGCAATTGCAATTTTCAAACTAAACACAGAATTTTATCCGGAGTCAGGAAATTGTTTTGATAGTCTAGCCGAGGCGTTTATGAATAGCGGAGACAACAAGCAAGCTATTATTAATTATAAAAAAGCACTGGAGTTAAATCCGAATAATCAAAATGCCACTATAATGTTAAAGAAACTTGTAGCAGATGAATAGGACATGTCTGATTAAATATTAGTTATACCTTTGTTAATTTTAATGATATGGTATTATTCAGAATTTTTTATTTAGTATTAACTTTTTTCATATTGATAAATAATATTTCTATTTGCCAAATTGATTCCACACAATTAAACAAATTATCGCTAAAACCTAGATTTTCTGGTTTACAGATCGAAGCTACCTCATTTCTTGTTGTTAGTGAAATAGGTGGTTTAGCAGATTATGATGTCTATTCATCTGAGAACAAGCATTACAATTTCGGAGCACGAATAAGTATTGAATATTATGACTATCTCAGTTTAGATGTTGGGGGAGGTCGTGAAAGTGGTGGTCCTTTTTTAGATTATAATCTTTTTGCCCGACACACTATAAAAGGAAGTGTATTTTGGTTTAGTGTCGTTGGAGGCTTGTCAATTCACACCAGAAAATATTCAAGGGAACCTGAACCAACTGCTTTACTAAGGGCAGGGTTCGAGTTAAAATACAACATAACTAAGTATGTACTTGGAATTCTTTTAAAAGGATCAACATCTTTCATTGAAGGAAACACAACTTATTTAGGAGTTGGATTTTCTTTAGGTTTTTATAGTTTATAAAAAGGGTATAACGTTACAAGAATTCATACCGAGCAAAGCCTGGGCATAAGTCGGTGTTGGACTAAGTCCCGCCAAACAAAATGGCGGGCAAGCTTCAGGCGTCTTAACACGGACACATGTATTTTCAATAGGTGTTCTGTGGAAGGAATGAGTTTTTATTGTGAGAACCTTAAGGACATCTCTAAAAACTTTATTTTGTGCTTTTCGAAAATCTTGTTTGGCTGCATATACCCGTATTCCGTTTCCGTTGTCCGTTAGCTAACGAAAACGGATAACAGATTTTTGGAGGAGCCTTAAGTCAGATTACAGAGTGAAGATAAAGTTTTACAAAGGGATAATTAGTGATACAGTAAATGTTATGTTATCAGCAGCGGCATATAATTTCAAAAGGATAATGAGAAAATAGAATACGTTTTTCGGGCTCTTTTTTTATCGCCGATTATTTCTTTTTTCGATCGCATTTTTTACTCACAAAAAGAAATTTGAGTTTTAAGGGCTGACTATTTATAAAGCATTAGTTAAAGAATCTGCCTAATTGAGAAGACCTGTGCTGGGCAGGAGGGACGCCCGATGTTGATAATTAAATCGAATGAACAATTTGTGTAGAAGAATTTTCGAACGATTCATTTTCATTCAAAATGAGACAAATAAAAGAGGTATTAGTGTGCGCCAAGCGTGTAAATAATTTTTCCGAAGAAATTAAAAAAGAAATGCACCGTTTCATGAATAACAAGATCGAAGTTGTCAATCAGCCCGTAACTACCGCGGTTTTTAAGGAGATAATATATAATAGACAATAAGATTAGTGAAACGAACCATTTATTTATTAAAAAAACCTTTCTTCCATTTGGGGATAAATGTCCATAAAATCTTTGCAAATATTTACCTAAAAATAGCAATAAGATTTTTATTGAGAATGCAGAGATGCTGTAATTGCGAGGATGAAATAAAAAGTTGACATGGGTGGATGAATGAATGATTGCATGGTTTTCATCCTGTTATTCAGTTTTGTCTATTTCCAAATCGAAGAGGTGAAAGCGAGAATGATTGATTGCGCTGACAATTAGAAATTTATTTTTGCGGGGAGCGCAGGTTTTTGTAAATTTTGTCGTCGAATAGCTATAAAGAAAAATGAGTTTGATGGAAGAACCGGAATTAGTTGAAAAACTGAAAAATAGAGACGAAGATGCCTTTCGATTGATCGTCAATAAGTATCAGCGGTCTGTTTTAAATAGCTGTTACCGGTTTGTAAATGATTCTCAAACAGCCGAAGATCTTACTCAAGAAGTATTTATTGAGGTTTACAGATCTGTTGGAAATTTTAGAAACGAATCTAAACTTTTAACGTGGATATATCGGATTGCGGTTTTCAAGTCACTCGATTTTTTAAAAAGCCAAAAACGTAAAAAACGCTTTGCAGTTATTAAAAGCTTGTTTGGAGAAGACGAGATGGAAGAAAGAATTGCTGGAACAGATGAGAATGGACCAGCAAAACAATTGGAAAATAAAGAAAGTGCCAGGATACTTGCATGGGCAATTGATAAATTGCCTGAAAACCAGAGGATCGCTTTTTCGCTTAGCAAGTATGACGAATTGAGCTATAATGAAATCGCTGAAATTCTTGGAACAACTATTTCTTCGGTAGAGTCATTAATACATCGGGCAAAAAGTAATTTGAAAAAACGACTTTTTAATTATTATAAAAACCATTTGTAGATATAGTGAGTGTTATTATGAAAAATGAAAAACAGATTTTAGACAAAGTTGAAAAAACACTTCATTCTATTGATAACCTCAAAAATCTTGAAAGTAATCCGTTTTTATTTACCCGGATAAAAACCGGGCTAGATAACCCCACAGTTAATCGAAAAACTTCATTTACTTTAAGTTTAGGATTAAAACCTATCGTCCTAATGATAATTCTTCTAATTAATATTATCACGGCAGCCTATTTTTTCGGCTCAAACACAAACCAAACTACAAGCACTTCGCTTGTTAGTGTGCTGCAGGAGGATTATCAGATAAACCAAACATCAAATGAATTTTAAATGGACAACTAAAATGGACTGGATAACTAAAAATAAGTTTAACACCTGGCTGATTTTAATATTACTCGCCGTTAACATTTTAACAGTTTCGATTATCTGGATGCAGACTTTAAAAGAGCGAAACCCAATTTTGCCCCCCCCCGTGGGAATAGAGCAAAAACCTGAATCGGTAAGTTTGATGCAGCGGACGTTAAATCTTTCCGATGAACAAACCAAACAGTTTGAAAAGATGAGAGAGAATCACTTTGCAAGGTCGAAAATTGTTAATGAGAAAATACTTGAACTTAAACGACAAATTGTAAAGCAGATATTTAGTGATAAAAAAGATACCGTTTTAGTTAGTTCTCTTTGCAATCAAATTGGCGCCTTAGAAACTGATTTAGAAAAACTCCGCTTTAAACATTTTACAGAGTTTGTTTCAATCTGTACACCGGGACAAAAAGAAATATTTGAACCTGTGTTGATGGAATTGTACGGCAGAAGACCGCTGGAGCAGCAAAATACAGATGAACAAAAAGAATTTTCTGAACCAGCCGGGAATAAAAGACCCTTAAATCAAGAAGCGGGAAAACAACTTGAAAAAAACGCCGCTGCCCCGCTGCATAACAAGCGGCTGAATCATCCGACTATTGCAGAAAAAGTGCGGGATTTTACCGAACAACTTAATCTGACAGATGAACAAATTCAAAATGTTAAATCAATATTCGAAATTTCCATGAAGAAAATGGAAGGATTAGAAGAAAATTGGAGACCAGGCGAAAAAGTGTTTGAGGATGGGAAAAATAAAATTTTGAGAACTGAAGACATTGAGGTTGATAAAATATTAAACTCGAATCAGAAAAATAAATTTGAACAGATGAAAAAGAATAGAAAAGAAAAACAGCCTCCGAGAGAATGAGGGGAAAAATAGTTTTTATTCAAAGCCGCATCGAGCGGCTTTTTTATTTTAAATATTATTTGGTATGGCGCAAGTTTTTAATTTTGATGTCGTCTAATTACTTGGATTCAAAAATATTTTTTAATAAAACTATGGAAATAATATGAAAACCAAATTAATAACTGCCGCTATACTTTTTTGTTTTCTGCTTGTCGGAATATCGTCAGCGCAGCCAACCCCGCCATCAAAAGAAAAAATGCTAAAACACCTGGTTGAAAAACTTGAGTTAACAAAAGCCCAGGCAAAAAAAGTTGAGTCGATATTAAATTCATTTCATGAAAAAATGTTTGAGAAAAAAGAACTGATGAGAAGAGAAGAAGAAAAGATCATGAATGCTTCGGATGAAGAAATATCAAAACTTCTTACTGAAACGCAAAAGAAAAAATTCGAGGAGATAAAAAAAGAAAGAGAAATGAGAAGACCCCCGATGGATAAAGGGAAAGGTTTGCCTCAAAAAAATAAACCTCTTAACTAATAAAATGAAAGTCGGAATTATATTGAAGGAAAATAAAATGAAAATAAATAAATTAGTAATCTTTGCTTTTTGTTGCTTTGAGTTCCTGACTATTGGAATCTTTGCACAATCCCTTACATATAAAATTGTTGATACCGATCAGGATAGATATTATGATGACAATATTGAGATTTCCATTCCTTCTGCCGGGCAGCCGTTTTATGGGCAGGACGCCCAGTTTGTCGGGCACGAACCATCTTATACGGATAACGGCAATGGCACAATTACAGATAACGTCACGGGTTTAATGTGGCAAAAAAGCGCCGATATGAATAATAATGGTGATATTGATTATGCCGATAAAATGTCGTACCACGAAGCAGTGGCAGCAGCAGATACATTTTCGCTTGCAGGGTATAATGACTGGCGTCTGCCGACGATAAAAGAACTTTATTCGCTTATTATGTTCAGCGGTGTGGACCCCAGCGGATGGAACGGAACGAACACCGATCTTCTTACCCCCTTCATTAATACAAATTATTTTGATTTTGGATATGGTGATACAGGTGCCGGAGAGCGAATTATAGACGCTCAATTTGTTACCTCAACTTTGTACGTTAGCACAACAATGATGGGCGCTGAAACAATGTTCGGCGTCAATTTTGCGGATGGCAGAATTAAGGGATACCCGATAGGACCTATGCCGGGACAGACCGAGGAGAAGCAGTTTTACGTCTATTATGTTCGTGGTAATTCTAATTACGGAATAAATGATTTTGCCGGTAACGGTGACTCTACCATTACAGACAATGCAAGCGGGTTAATGTGGACAAAAAATGATAATGGAACCGGGTTAAATTGGGAGGAAGCTTTAGATTTTGTTCAGCAAAAAAATGCCGGTAATTATCTCGGATATAATGATTGGAGATTACCCAATGTTAAAGAACTGCAAAGTATAGTTGATTACAGCCGTTCGCCTCAAACAACCAACTCTGCTGCAATTGATCCGGTTTTTAATTGTTCCTCAATTACAGATGAAGGCGGCAACACAAACTATCCGTTTTATTGGAGCGGCACAACGCACGCTAATATGATGAACGGCGGGAATGCAGCTTATGTTTCGTTTGGTGAAGCGCTTGGCTGGATGGAAGTGCCGCCTTCGTCAGGAAATTACACCTTGATGGACGTTCACGGAGCCGGGGCACAGCGCAGCGATCCGAAACAAGGTGACCCGAATGACTGGCCGCACGGACACGGACCGCAGGGTGATGTTATTAGAATTTATAATTATGTAAGATTAGTCCGCGATGCAGATGCAGCAACTTCGGTAGGAGAAAATATTAATTCAATCACACCCAATGAATTTATATTAAATCAAAATTATCCTAATCCTTTTAATCCTACAACAACAATCGAATATTCTATACCAATTGTAGTGGACGGTGTGTCAGCCGACGGATTTGCGTCCGCTACACCAAATGTAGTATTAAAAGTTTATGACCTTCTCGGTAATGAAATAACCACTCTCGTCAACGAACAAAAACCGCCCGGCTCTTACAAAGTCTCGTTTGATGCAGCCAAACTTTCCAGCGGCGTTTATTTATATAAATTAACTGCGGGCAAATTTTCTTGTACGATGAAGATGATTTGCTTAAAATAACGACATTTGCTTAGGAAGAAATAGCTGTTGCTGCAATTTTTTAAAAGATGGTTTTACTTCTTCCCGCTTCAATTATTTGAGCAGTGTTTTTCTCTTTTTAATATTTCCTGTTTAAATTTTCTTTGCCGGTTTTTATTTTTATAGGAAGTAGTTAAATCTTTGAAGAATATATCGTCATCAACAAAAAATGAATATGAAATTAGGCTGCGGCGTGTATTGGAGTATATTCACAGTCACCTGCACGAGCAGCTTTCACTCCAAAAATTATCGGAAGTTTCTTATTTCTCCCCATATCATTTTCATAGGATATTTAATGCATTTATTGGCGAGCCGCCCAACAGTTATGTTAACCGGCTCCGGGTTGAACGTGCGGCTAAATATTTATCATCTTATCCTAACAGCTCAATTACCGAAGCAGCTTTTCAATGCGGATTTTCCTCAAGCGCATCTTTTTCCCGCGCATTTAAGAAACATTTTACAATAAGCGCAACCAACTGGAAAAATAGCAAGATTCGCAAAACCGGCAGCAAGATTGGGAAAGAAGAAAGCAGGAAAGAAGATTATGTTAGCGATGTTAATAATACATCGTTAAACAGAATAGAAAGGATAGAAATGAATATTGAAGTAAAAGAAATGCCGTCATTTCATGTTGCTTATTTAACTCACTTTGAAGGATACAACTACAAGATTGGAAAACTGTTCGATAGGTTATGTTATTGGGCCAGCCCGCGCGGACTGCTGAAACCGGATACAAAGTTTATCGGTATTTCGCTTGATGATCCCGAAATTACCCCGAAGGATAAATGCCGTTACAATGCATGCATCTCGGTTTCGGAGGATATTAAACCGGAAGGCGAAATACAAATGATGGATATTCCTGCTTCTAAATGTATAGTTTATAAGTTCGCCGGTAAGGAGGAAGATATTTCCAAAATGTACAATTATGTATATGGTGTATATCTAATTGAAAACGGGTTTCAACCCAAAAACATTCCTGGCTACGAAATTTATGAAAACGATCCTCAAAAGGACCCTAAAGGAATTTTTAAGATGACCGTTTGTATCCCAGTTGAACCAATCAAGTAGAGGCAAAAATGACAAAATTAGATTTTAAAAAACATTACAAAAATTTATTTAATCCTTCCCCAAAAGAGCCTTCGTTTATTGAAGTACCTCCCTTAAATTATTTGATGATTGACGGAGAAGGTGATCCGAATAACTCTACACACTTTAAAGATGCAGTTGAAAAGTTATATTCTTTATCCTACACAATAAAGTTTGCAATAAAAAAAATCAATCCCGGTGATGATTACACAGTACCACCGCTTTCGGGTTTATGGTGGTGTAATAACATGGACGAATTTACCATTGAAAAGAAAAACGAGTGGAAGTGGACGCTTATGATAATGCAGCCAAATTTTACCAGTGACGGGATAATATCGTCAGCAAAAAAAGAAGCCGAATCTAAAAAGGGAATTAGTTATGATGATGTACGTTTCGAAAAATACGATGAGGGAAAAGCAGCACAAATACTTCATCTCGGACCATTCTCGAATGAAAAACCAACAATTAAAAAATTACATGAATTTATAGACGCTAACGGATATAAAAAGCATCTTAGACATCACGAAATTTATTTAAGCGATCCCCGGAAAGTTGCGCCGGAAAAATTTAGAACAATAATCAGGCAGCCGGTTTGTGGAAGTAAGTAACAACAAAACAGGGCGAAAACATTTTGATTCAAATATGGTTTGTTGGCTTTTTTAAGTGAACTGAATCTCAATAAATTGAATTAAGTGCGGGGCTGAAATTTATCAGCCCCGGCGAAATTAATTATACGGCAGGTGTAGAATCTGTATCGGTTTCTGTTTTTTTATCGGCAGGAGTTTTTAAGAAATCTGTCAACCCGTGAATATCGCCGCTTGTTAAACCCACTTCTTTAAGCAGCGAATCAATTAGAGGCGCCTGACCGCGGTACCTTAATGCGCTGTTAACAACCTGCTCTGCAAGATTTCCCGAACCTCCATTTGTTGCAGCGGCAGAACCGACACCTGAACCACTGTTATTCAAGCCGTCAATCTGGATAATTTTAACACTATCGATTGCCTCAATCGGTTTAACACTTGCTTCAATAATTCTTGCAAGGTTTTCAATTATTGCAAGTTTAATTTTCATCTGAATAATTTCAGGCGTTAATATATTTTCAGCCTCATGCAAAGCTTTTGTACCGAGAGCATCAACCGCGTATTTTCTTTCGCTTGCCTGAGCAAGTAATATTTCCGCATCGGCTTTTGCTTTTGCGGATGTTCTCTCTTTGTCGGCATCTGCATTTGCAAGAATTTTTATTGCCTCGCCTCTGTCTTCAGATGCTTTTTTCTCAGCCTGGGCAGCAATTGTAATCTGTATTGCTTCCCGCTCGGCTTCTTTTGCAGCTTTAATTAATTCAATCTGTTTCTGCCTGTCTGCAATCTCTGTTTCTTTTACAGATATAACCTGCTCTTCTGCCTTAACCGCTTTTGCCCTTGCCTGCTCGGCTTCGGTTTGAGCTAATGACTGTTCCTTTGATTTTTCCGCAATTGCAATCTGCCTGTCCTGATCTGCAAGTTTAATTGCTTTTTCACGATCGATGTTTGCGTACTCTATTGCTTTTTCTCTGAACACTTCCTTTTCTTTTATCAGCCTGTCTTTTTCAATTCGTTCTTCTTCTATCTGTCGCTCGGCGTGGATATTTGCAAGTTCGACTTGACGCTTTGCTTCAATATTAGCCTCTTCGGCAATTTTCATCTTTTCGGCTCGTTTAATTGAAGTTTCAGCTTCTTCTTCAGCCTGCCGGACTTCAATCTCACGTTTTTGAGAAAGTTTTGCATACTCTTCTTCACGCTTAATATTTAAACCTTCTTTTTCGGTTTCAAGGTTTTTTTGCTGAACCTTTACTTCGGTATCGCGTTCAACATCGTTACGCTGTTTTCTTCTTCCCTCAATCTCCTCGGTAAGTTTTGTTAAACCTTCGGCATCAAATGCGTTTTGCGGGTTAAAATATTCACGGTTAGTTTGATCGAGTGAAGTTAAAGAAACCGATTCGAGCTCAAGTCCGTTTTTTAATAAATCTTCAGATACGGCAGATTGTACTTTTTGAACAAAGTTAACGCGCTGTTCATGCAATTCTTCCATTGCCATTTCAGCCGCAACTGCACGTAATGAATCAACAAACTTTCCTTCAACAAGTTCTTTTAATGCCTGCGGGTCCAAAGTTCTTCTTCCAAGAGTTTGAGCTGCGTCGGCAATAGCTTCAACAATGGGTTTTACTCTTACATAAAATTCTGCGGTAACATCAACACGCATTCTGTCCCTTGTAATAAGCGCCTGTTCGTTTGCGCGTCTTACTTCAAGGCGGAGTGTGTTCATGTTGACTTTGATTATCTCATGTAGTATCGGAAGCACGAGAGCGCCGCCGTTCATAATAACTTTTTGTCCTCCCATACCGGTTCGTACAAATGATATTTCTTTTGATGCTCTTTGGTAAAGCTTTGCAAAAATTAATCCAATTGTTATCATCGCAACAAGTATTATCCCGATAATAACTACAAGGTTTCCTAAGTTTGCCATTTAATTTCTCTCCATAAAAAATTATTAATCAATTAATGAGTTAAGCGGATTTTTAATCGCCTTAAATATGCTTCCGTTGTGACTTACGAGAAGCACTTTTTCGGTTTGGGAAAAAATGTCATCTTCGTTTTCGGGCTCTACCATTATATAGTGTGTTTGCGCGTATTGATCAACAAGTTTAGCTTCCGCCGGTTTTCCTTTTTTTGCTGAGCCGAGAGTAATGGTTGCAACTTTTCCGATAAATGTTTCTTCGGATACTGCGCTGCTTTCATCATTCGGAATAATCTTAGCAATATATTTTGATGAAAACCGTACTAATGGAAATGCAAATAACAAAGCCGGAACTATCGCTATAAACCAAGGAAGATACCTGCCGATGATAGATTGAACTGTCGACTGGATAAAAAACCCGGTAAGTCCGAATGTTGTTAAAAACACAATAAGTAAAACCAATACCGGAACTTTGCCAACACGTAACCACGACCAGAATTTTGTAAATAAGGAGGTGCTGTCAAAATCAATATCTCCGTCTATGTCTGTATCAACATCTACGTTTATATCAATATCCGCATCGGGGAACAATGAATCAACCAGATTTGAAAATCCCAACCCGAGTAACATGCCCACGCCTTCCAACAAAGCAATGGAAAGCATTAGACCAATTGCTACCGTAAAGGGTAGATTATCGCTGCTGAGAATAAAGTCTATCATGATTTTTTAATATTAGCTTTTATTGATTCGAGCCGTTCTTTAATTCTGTTTTTTCGAGAAAGATCTTCGAGTTCAGCAATACGTGCGGCTGTCTCCATATCAGTTCCGCCGCTGCCTGCAAGTCCGGTTGCATTTTCTACAACCCGGTCAAATGCAGCTTCTGCACGGGCAACTTTATTTGCAATCTCCGAGTTTCCGGCTGCAGCAGTTGTACCGCTTACGGCTTTTGCTTCAAGCTGTGCCTTTTTGAATTCACGTAGTTCATCGCGCATCTCGCGTTTTTTTGCCTGAAGTGCGGTGATGTAACCTTCTAATTCTTTTGTCTTTTCGTTGGCTTCACCAATTGAATTTTCAAGAACAGGGATCTGCGCTTCAATATCCATTTGCTGCGAAACAGCAGCTTCGGCAAGGTCTTCCCTGTTTTGTTCGATGGCAAATTCTATTTTGGAAGAAAGGTCTTCATATTTTTTGTTTGCTTCCATCAGCCTGTTAGTAGCCATGTGTTTGGCTGCGGCAATTTTACCAAGCTCGCTTCTTACATCGTAAATAGCTGTATCAATTTCATGAATAGCTTCTTCCATCACTATTTCCGGTGCAGCGCTTTCAAGTATATCTACAAGTTTGCGTGCGCTTCCGCTGATGATGCGGGAAACCCGGGAGGTAATTGTCTCTTTCATTTTTATTTCTCCTTTATTGATTGTCTATATAAATTTACAAGTTTTGTTAATTCCAAAATAGTATCAAACTTTGAGGATATTACCTTCGGATTGTAGCATGGAGCGTGATCGGTAATACCTAAACGAAGAATGTTTTCTATTAGAGCTATAACTCTTTTTACAACGCCTTCTTCAATTTCAATCAGGGCTTCTTTCGGTAATGGCTTTTTATCATTCGGTAAAGATGTAATAAAGTACGCCATGGCTTCCGAAGACCAATCGGTAAACTTTGCTATTAATTCTGAGTGTAAATTATGTTTTCTTTCGTTTTCAAGCAAACGATGGCGCGTTGGAACGACAAGATTCCGCAGCAAATTTAAACTTTCACCGTATTCTCTTCCCCCTTTTTCAACCATACGGGCTTGCGAAATAATAGCGCGCAATTTATCACTTGGCGTAGAGGCTCCGTCCAATTTTAATGACGCTAAAAAATCAGCATCTTCCTCCGAAAGGCGCACGCTAATCGGTATAGTTTTTTGTGACATAAAATCATTTCCTTTTTTTGTTCCGTGCGTATACATATGTTTACAATTGTCGCTATTAATATACATTCGCATTTTAATAATGTCAAGTACTTTTATAAAAAAAATATTTTCCCTCGGCAAAGATGATTTTGTTATTAATTTTTGCCAGGCTCATACTAAAAAAAACATTCCCTTCGGGCACATAATTTGTTCAACAATAAATATAAAATATTTAGTGCGATAGAATTATCTGAGTGAGTGATTTACTGTCTGATATTTAGGGGACAAGGAAAACATTGGACGACCAATTGGAAATTTGCTCTTTTAATTCGTTACTTCAACTCCTCTTTATTCTGTTAAATAACGACGAACTTATGCTGATAACTTTCTGAGTTGCTATTCACAAAATCATAATATAAATACGGAATAGAAATAATTCGCGGAACGAGTATGGATTTACAACAAATAGAAAAAGAAGCATTAAAGCTTTCGAAAAAGGAACGAGCAAGTATAGTGTTAACATTAATTGAAAGTATTAATGAGGCGGAAATTGGGGTTCCTGAAGATGAAATTGAAAAGCTATGGCATAATGAGGCAGAGAAAAGATATAATGCTTACAAACAAGGGAAAATACAGGTGCATGATCTTGATACATTTATAAAAGAAGAGCAATCGCGTTATAAATGAAAAAGCATAGTTTATTAGAACTTGCTAAAAAAGAAATAATTCAGGCGCGTGAATACTCTCCACCCTTCGCATTTTATTGGACAATAATTAAACTCACTAATTTAGTCTGCGATCAATTTACAATTGATTCGAATGCCGGCTAACTTATTTTTACGAGCAATATTTTTTCAATTATAAATACCCCTTCGCTTTCATTAGCTCCGCAATCAATATTGTTCCGCCTGCCGCGCCGCGTATTGTGTTGTGCGAAAGTACAACAAACTTGTAATCGAATAGCGGACATTCACGTAACCTGCCAACAGCCACCGCCATTCCCTTTTCAAGATTCCGATGCATCTTTGGCTGCGGACTATTGTCTTCAAAAAAATAATGCACCGGTTTTTTCGGCGCCGATGGCAACCCAAGCCGCTGCGGTTCCGATTTAAACTTATCCCAGGCTTCTAATATTTCATCGAGCGATGGTTTGTGCTTAAATTTTATCTGCACACATTCGGTATGTCCGTCGTTAACCGAAACACGGTTACACTGCGCGCTAATCTTCATCGATGAAAAATCAAGAGAGTTGTTCATAAATTTGCCGAGAATCTTTAACGGTTCGGTTTGCATCTTTTCTTCTTCGCCGGAGATAAACGGAATAACATTGTCGTGAATATCGAGACTTGAAACTCCCGGATATCCGCCTCCGCTTATTGCCTGCATAGTAACAACGTTTAAAGCATCAATCCCGAACATATCGTAAAGTGGTTTTAACGCGGTCACCAAGCCTATTGTAGAACAATTCGGATTTGTAATTATCATCCCGCGCCCAAACTTTTGAAGTCTGACCATTTCAAGATGATCTGGATTTACCTCCGGAATTATCAAGGGAACATCAGCATCAAAACGGTGGTTGCGCGCGTTTGAAATAACTATGTAACCCGCACGCGCAAAATTTTCTTCTATTTCTCCCGCTACTGTAGAATCAAGCGCTGAGAAAACCACCTTCGACTCAAGGTTTGGTTCACATTCCTTTACAATTATGTTTTTAAATTTATTATCAAGCGGCATCTGCATAAACCAGTTAACAGCTTCAGAATATTTTTTGCCCGCAGATCGGTTTGATGCAGCAAATTCGTGCAGTTCAAACCAGGGATGTTCGGTTAATAATTCAACAAATTTTTGCCCGACGCTTCCGGTTGCCCCAAGTATCGCGACTTTTATTTTATCCATTTTATTATCCAAGGTAATTAGAAATTTTTATTATGTCAGAAATTATTCCTGCCGCCGTTACATCGGCGCCCGCGCCGGTTCCCCTTATAATCAGCGGTTTATTTTTATATGTCGATGTTGTAATAGCCAGAATATTTTCGGAACCGGATAACGAGGAAAACGGATGTTCGGCACTTATTTCCCGCAACGCAACCGATGCTTTCCCATTGTTGTAAGAGGCAATGTAAGCAAGTCGTTTTCCTTCTGCTGCTAATCTTGCTCGCAGAGTTTCAAACTTCGGATCGTTGTTTTTGAGTGATGTGAAAATTTTCGCTGCTGTGTTAATTCCGTTAGCTTCTTCCGGCAGCAGACTTTTAACTATTATATCCTTTAGTTCCATTTTTATCCCGGCTTCGCGTACAAGTATTAAAAGTTTACGCGCAACATCAACACCATTCAAATCGTCTCCCGGATCGGGTTCGGTATACCCTTTTTCATTTGCAAGTTTTACGGCTTCGCTAAATTTCATTCCGTCGTTAAACTTGTTTAAAATAAAATTAATTGAACCTGAAAGAATTCCCACAAGTTTTAAAATCTTGTCTCCGCTTGTAACGGTCGCCCCTATAATATCAATCATTGGTAAACCGGCGCCAACGTTTGTGCTGTAACGAAACTGCACATTGCTATATCGCGCCGTGTCTCTAAGCAATCTGTAATCCTTGTAAGCCCCGCTGTTCGCAATTTTATTCGGGGTAACAACAGAAATACTCCCTTCCAGTATTTCTCTATAGTGGTTTATTATTTCGGTTCCGGCGGTTGTATCAATAAAAATTGTGTTCGGCAGATTAAAACTTTTCATCCGTTCAACAAAGTCTGCTGCCTTCATCTTTTCTTTTGATGATGACAATTTTTCTTTCCATCCGTTAAAGGGGATTCCGTTTTTATCGAAAACCATTTTGCTGCGCGATGCGATGCCCGCGAGTTTTACTTTAACCGAGTAGGTTTCAAAAAGATTATGCTCGCGTTCGCGCAGCAAATTTAAAAGCGAAGAACCGACAAGTCCAGGCCCAACAAGAAAAAGATTGAGCACTTTTTGTTTTGAAATAAACAAAGCGTCGTGCAGCACATTTAGTGCTTTTGAAAGATGCGAGTAATTTATTACAAGCGAAATGTTAAGTTCGGATGAACCCTGCGCTATTGCCACGGTGTTTATTCCGTTTTTTCCAAGCGACTGAAAAACCTTGCCTGCAATACCCGGCGTGTTTTCCATATCTTCACCAACAACCGCTATTATGGAAAGATCTTTTTGAACGGTTACTCTTTTTAATTGTCCCTCGTGTATTTCAAGACGGAACTCATGTTCAATTATTTTTTTTGCAGCTTCGGCTTTTTCGGGAAGCACAGCGGTGCATATTGTGTGTCCCGAAGAGCCCTGTGTAATTAACAAAACATTAATTTTCTCATGCGCCAATGCGTTAAACAACCTTGCCGTCAAACCTTCAATGCCAACCATGCCGCCCCCTTCAACACGGAGCAGGGAGATTTTATCTATTGACGAAATTCCTTTTACGTTAAACCTAACGCGCGCATCCCGCTCAATAATTACTGTACCCCGGAATGACGGGTTAAAAGTGTTTCTTATTCTTATTTTTATTTTCTTTTGAAGCGCCGGCAGCATTGTGGGCGGATAAATTACCTTGGCGCCAAAGTGCGACATCTCCATCGCTTCTTCGTAAGTAACAGCTTTAAGAGGAAACGAGTCGGCAACCTTGCGCGGATCGGCGGTCATAATGCCGTCTACATCAGTCCATATTTCAATTTCTTCGGCGTCGAGCGCCGCCGCGAAAATTGAAGCGGTATAATCTGAACCGCCGCGACCGAGGGTTGTAGTTTCATTTTCAAGTGTGGACGCAATAAACCCTGTTATAATTTGAGTTTTTTTATCCGCCGCAAAATATTCTTTTATGTTTTTATTTGTAACGTCGAACTGCACTTTTGCAAACCCGAAATGATTGTCGGTTTTAATTAGTTGGCGGCTGTCTAAAAATTCACAATCATATCCCCGGCTTTTTAATGTTTCCGTAATTATAAAATTCGACAAATACTCGCCGAACCCGAGGATGTAATCCAGAGTTCGCGGCGTAAGTTCTTTTACAAGAAAAACACCGTAAAGAATATTTGAAAGATCGTCTAATAATTGATTAGTCTTTGAAGAAACCGGTTTTCGCCCGGGTGTTTTTATTAAATTTTTTACAGCCTCCAGATGTCTGTTTTTTAAATCACCAACAGTCTCTTTGTAAATTTTACTCCCGGCGGCAGCTTCATTTGCTGCTTCAATAAGTGTGTCGGTTACCCCCTGGAAGGCTGAAAACACAACCGCAATATTTTCACCATTGTTTAAATATTCAATTAGTATGTCAATCACACCATTAACGCGCTGCCAGGTTCCTACAGATGATCCGCCGAATTTTAATACTTTCATAATTGTTTTATGCTTATCTAATAATGATGTACAAGAATAAGACAGTGCAGGCTTTTATTCAAGGAAGTAATTGAATAAACAAGTTATTGATTCCCGACAGTGACCGGATTAAACTGTTTTCTTTGGCTAACCGGTTGATTTTAGACAATCCTTTTTTGAATTCACCACTATAGGTTTTGCTGATGGTGGACATATGTATTTGTTTATAAGCTAATTCTTAAAAAGTCACTTTACAACTTAAGCTTTACAAAGAGTCAAATAGAATACTTAAAAAAAATTTCATTTTGAACTCCCCTTAAGAATATCTAAAGCTTTATCATAAATATTTACAAATTTGTCAAATTCAATTTTTTTGTTATTTGTCAATTCAAAATCTTTATCTAAAACATACCCGTCTGTATACATAATTGCTTTCTTTTCCAAAAATAATCCATTTAACCTCCGTTCTTCATTATATGTATATCTTAAAGGCACGATGTAACTTTTATTTACTTCGAAATCGCCTATTTTACCTATATAGCAGTGAAATTCGATAATATCATCTACTTGAAATTTTTCACCACAGAAAACGTATTCTATTTTTGCGGTAACAACTGTCTTGTAGCTTTCATAAGGCCAAAAATCTTTTACAGCTTCTTTTTTCAATACAATTATTTTAAATGTGAACGGGTATTCTAATATTTTGGCATATTCTTTACCAAATCGTTTTTCGATTTCACGGATTAAAAATGCTTGAATCCCCGAATAGTCTATAGTCGTTTCCCCTCTGAACTGAGACCATATACGTTCGTATGCCGCTTTGGGATGATTTTGGTAAGATGTGTAAATTTGTTTCGCTAACTTCCACAGTTGCTCATCATTAATATCTGAAATTTTCATTAAGTCTTGGTGTTCTTCAAGATTATTAAAATAGTCATCTACTATCTTTACTGTATCCCTTTGTGAGAAACAAGCAAAATTAAGTAGTATGATAAATAACATAATTTTTTTCATTTTTATAATTCCTTAAATTTAAATTAATAAAACTGAAAGGCTGAGGAAGTATTACTGCCGGATGCCGCCTGGATAGCTGCTTCAATAAGTGTGTCGGTTACCCCCTGGAAGGCTGAAAACACAACCGCAATATTTTCACCATTGTTTAAATATTCAATTAGTATGTCAATCACACCATTAACGCGCTGCCAGGTTCCTACAGATGATCCGCCGAATTTTAATACTTTCATAATTGTTTTATGCTTATCTAATAATGATGTACAAGAATAAGACAGTGCAGGCTTTTATTCAAGGAAGTAATTGAATAAACAAGTTATTGATTCCCGACAGTGACCGGATTAAACTGTTTTCTTTGGCTAACCGGTTGATGTTTGCAAATAACAATATTAAAACAAATAGTATTTTTTTCATTTCACACTCCGGCTGATATTATTTTTACTTCTATTCACTTTCTTTCCCTTCAGGTTAGAAATTGCAAAAAAAATTGGACACTGATATTTCCCGGTTGTTTTGATACATCCCGCCGGGTAGCGTTTTGGTTCAAATACAAATTTAACACGGCGGGACACTCAACAACCTTGCGCAGTAGAATTTCTTGCTTTTATTGAGGGAACAATCATTAACCTTGCACAATCTAAGGTGACTGAGTGTCCCAATGGGACATATCTAAGACACGGGGAAATGTGCAATTTTTTACTAACAACAATGAAAGAAATTATCGGTTGGGGAAAGCATGAAAAAGAGAAAGAGTAAGAGTAAGAGGACAAATTAAACTGACCTACGATGGTTTGCCGCACAGTGTAAAACTCTCTATGGAGAAGGTTTTTGCTGCTACCGGGCAGCTCTGACCCGGTAGCGAGAGGGTTTTTGCCGATCGTTACTACCTTAAAAGGTTCACCCGACCTGGTTTAACATACTTGTAAGAAGGTTTTTGCCGCTTCCGGGCGGCTCTGACCCGGTAGCGAGAGGGTTTTTGCCGGTCATTACTACCTTAAAAGGTTCACCCGACCGGGTTAAACATACTCGTAAAAGGGTTTTTAATGCTTCCTACTTGCTATTACCTTCTACGCAGCACCTCTTCAGCCTCAACCGGGCGCCTTGTGAGCCTCTCCTTTTAGGGTTTAAGCCTCTTTTTAGGAACAATAAAGTTCAAATACAGACAATTTTAAGGCTTTTTTTATCCGCGGCGTGGTTATAAGCAATTCGGTATTAAATGGGGATTTTTCAACATGAAAATTAGAAATTCACTTTACGCAAAAGAATTGACAACGAAGTAAAACTAAAACTTAATTGCGAAAGCATGAAAGAATGCCGCATGGATGAATGGTTTAAATTCGATTTATTTAACACGTTAATGATCTTCATGCAGTCATTCAATCATGCAGGTTTTAATAAAAATATTGTTAACTGTTTCGTCAGAAATCATGTATCGGGTATGGTGACTTAGAAAGTTATTTTTTTGCTGGTGAATTGGAAATAGGTGAGCGCTTAAAATATGCAGGCAGACTATTCAACAAAAACCACTTTTTAGTCTGCCGGCTAAGTTAGCCCGCGGGCATTAATTATTGTCCGGCGGGGCTGGGTTTGCTTTTTCCTTTTTTGAAGAACTCCTGCATCTGCGCGCAGCGGGTATCGAGACCCGGCAGTTTATCTTTGTTCTGCTGCACCGAACCGTAAAGATCGAGTGCTGCAACGAACAGATCGCTTCTTAGAGCCATCAGCGTATCGTCAACGGCTTCGTTAAGCGAGGCGATAAGCGTACCGAGTGCAGTAAGTTTATCAAGCAGCTCTTTATCTTTAAGGAATCCTTCCTTGTTGAACAGCGGGGATACTACTTGCGGAAATTCCGTGATAGTATCGAGCGCAAGATTGACGAACGGCAGATAAACGTTGCCGGCTTTAAGCAGGTTTGTACGCTGTGCCGGGTTAAGGCTTACGAGAAAAGGGAGATTTTCCCGTATTGTAGTTATTGCCGCTCTTGCGGCAGTTTCGGCTTCTGCAGTTAGTACTGCGTCAACTATGTTTTGGGGCATAGTACCTCCTTGTATTTATTTGTTATTATTTATTTGTCCGGCGCTTTTGCGGCGCCGGGAATTTTTAATAATCAATTAAAATTTAATTCAACTTACTTACACTTTATCTTAGCAGAATCATTTTCTGAACTTTTGTATAACTGCCGGCGGTTAGTTTGTATAAATACATTCCGCTGGAATATTGCGAAGCGTTAAAACTTACTTCGTAGCTGCCCGCTGTCTTAAAATCATTTACTAAAGTAGATATTTCTTTACCGAGAATATCGTAAACTTTAAGTGTTACCAAACATGGTTTTGCAATTGAATAATTAATTTTTGTAACGGGATTAAAAGGGTTAGGGTAGTTTTGCATTAAATTAAATGTAAATATTTTTTCCGGTGCAGCCGATATTTTACCGGCTTTGTCAACATAATATTCAACTTGATTAGAGGGGCCTGAATCATCTTCGTTTAAAAATACAGCGACAACGTAGTACTGTGCGTTTTTGGGCATCTCCCCCTCCGGTACTATTATTTCTAATTCATTATCAACAAAAGCAAATTCTTCATTAGTTACAGTACCTATCAATTCAAAACCGGTTGATTCCCATTTCCTATAAATTTTATATTCACCCACTGCCTCTTCTCCCGGGTATGGCGCCCATATTATCATTGGGTGATTATCATATTTGCTTTTAAATACCGATTTATTCCAATCAACACTTTCTAAAGTATACTCCCTATCCTGGGCAATCAGATAACCTTCCCCGGTTATAAAACCATTATGTTTAAATCTTAATGTTGTACCGTTAGTTATAATGGCAGCGTTACCTGCTATATCCAATTCACCTGTTATAAGATTTGCTTCTTCAAAAACCGTGCTGTCCGGCAAAGTTTGTTTGCTCCAGGCTATTGTGCATAGAGGATCACCGATAACAACATTTTGCCACGCTAAGTAGGGCATGCCTAAATAAGCAGCATCTATAAATGAATAGCCCACCTGATAAGTAGGGAACATTACACGGTTAAAAACCATGCCATCGGCAAACGGTTCATAAGCATGTCCTACACCAATTGTACCTCCCTTAAGAAAAAACTCAACCACCTGCCCCATCTCTGCGCCGGGTCTTCTGCTTATTGAACTTAGTAAATGAGCGTTAAAACTTTCAGCAGTATTAAAAATTGCACCCGGGGCATAATTTAAATTTAATAGTGACTGGATATAATTTGGAGGAAAAACAGAATTAGAACATAATGGAGCTATGTATGGGCCTAAAGTCGTATGTACTCCATTTGAGCTGTAAGATATTACCGGTTTATCATTATATAAAACTGTGTCCTCGTTATAATTTATAGTATCATTTGTAAACCCTAAAGAATTTAATTTTGATTTAGTCCAATATGCATCAGTCGCGAAAGTGCTGCCACCACGACAAGGGACAGGGTCTGCATCAATAAACCAATCGTATCCATCGGCATGTATGGCTTCTGTAGAAAGATCAATTATTCCTTTAACTATATTGTAATTTGTTCCATCTAAATGTGAAACAAGATAATCTAACTTTATTGTATGACCATTCCAACTTCTGGTAAAAACTCCGGGGGAAAATCGATTATTCAAATTTAGATTTGGATCCGCATTGTAATACGGATTAGTAATTTGCATTTGATTACGATAATTCCACCAATTATAGTTTGGTACTGCATAGCGCCTGTACTTATTATAAATCGAATCGAGAAGTATGTCATAATTATTTGTGTTTAACATACAGAGCAAGCCATCAACAGCCAAATTACAAATTACAGCGCCAGAATCTCCGCCTGCCTGGATTTTAAAAGGCACTCCTTTGCAGAGGACGATGTACCTAATGTCATCCAGGTTATTATTAGCAATATGCTCTTTTATGGGCGCAGCCATGTACTGATAAAAATATTTCCAGGCATGCTGGGTTACAAACCATGCCCCCCATTCGTGATAGAGTGAATCGCGTATAATATTCCCGCCCTCTGCAATTATAACCGGGTGGGTTTCATTATTTATGGTTATGTTTGTGTCAGGTAAATATATACCGACAATATTCGATTCAGGAATTCCGCGAGCATCTCTATAATAATTTTTGACTGAATCAGAAACAGATGAACTCGAATTCCAAACCACAAGAACATTCTCTGGCCCTGGAATGTTCGCATAGGTTTGTGCTTCTGTTGCATTGTAATAGATAAGAAAAAAGAAAAACGAAACAAGTAGATGTTTCATAGTAACCTCCGTTTATTTTATGATAGTTAGTTTTTTAACAGCATTATATCCGCTGTTTGTTATCAGCCTATAAAAGTATGTACCTGAGCTTAATTCACCTCCTCTCAATTTTACGGTATAATACCCGGGCTGTTTTTTTTCATTTACTAATTCCTTAATTTTTCTTCCGGTTACATCGAATAACGAAATATTAACATACGATTCTTCGGCTATTCTATAATCTATTTTTGTTTCTGGATTAAATGGATTGGGATAATTTTGCGATAAAGAAAATTCAACAGGTATTCCAACTTCAACTTCTATTACAAATGAATATTCGAAACTTCCATCAAAATTAATTTGCTTCAGTCTGTATTGATGTTTTCCAACGGTTATATTTTTATCAATAAAATAATAATACTGCATTTCAGTTGTTGTGCCGTTACCTTCAACAAAATTAATTTTCTTCCACGCTTGAATCGAAGACGAAGCTTTTTCAATCTCAAAACCATTATTATTAGTTTCAGATGCCGTTATCCAATTTAGGAAAACAAAATTCTCTTCAAACTTTCCGCTAAAATTAATAAGTTCAACAGGTACAGTTTCATCATAATACCTTAACACCAATCCTAATTCACCAACAGCATAACCTAAAACTGGCACAAGCAAACTAAGTCCATTTGTTCTTATACCTGTTAATTCATTAAAATCCAACCAACTCATTCCGCTATTAATCGATCGGTATGTTTTGTATCCGGTGATAAAAATAATGCTATCGCTGTAAGTACTAAATTTAGCAGCGACACTGAATCCTGTTATATTAGGGACAAGATTGAAGCTAATACCTCCATCTGTTGTTCTGTAAAGTTTATTGCTTTCTAAAATAAAACCATTTAAATAATCCTTGAAAAACACATCTCTGCTTTCCCAAATATTTAAATTTGTTTGTTGTACCCAATTTGCTCCGCCATCCGTAGTTTTGTAAGGTCTACCATTTAAATTGGCTGTCCAACCATACAAAGAATCAACAAAATATATTCCATTAAATCTAATGCTAAGAGGAGCCGAATATTGCACAAACCAATTCTCACCGCCATCAGTAGTTTTAAAAATAATATTATTCCGGATTGCCCAACCAGTAGTTTGATTTATAAAAAATATTTTACTTGCGCCGATTGAGACACTTGTTGTATCCCAACTATCTCCTCCGTCAGTAGTCTTCCAAATAAAAGCGGGATTCCCAATAAATCCTGTAAGACTATCAATAAAGACAACACAGCTGCCTCCCGGTCCATTTACTTCCCAGCTATTTCCTCCGTCAGTTGTTCGATAAAGTATATTGCTTATTACAAATCCTTTCTGTTCACTTACAAAAAATACATCCGCAAAGTTCACATTCAGTATCAGTTTTTTCCAGCTACCAAAGTTGCTTTCAGCTTTATATATCCTCAGCCCGCTGCCCACATTGTACCCTATAATTTCTTCTTCAAAGAACTGTATTTCCCACTCGCCTATGTTTCCTATTCCCGTCCAGTTATTTCCACGATTTGTTGTTTTCCATATTCCTACCTCATCCAGTATTACATAGCCGGTATCACGATTTACATACTTAACACAATTAACCGGCTCATAGGTTAGTGGTCCCCCGGTTACCCATGTATTGCCACCGTCGCTGCTATAAATATTTTTTCCTCTGTAGCTTGTGCCGCCATAACCCGCCGCGGCTATATGAAGGCTGTCTATTATATCAATGCTGTATAAAGGCTGGCTATCACCGGCTTGTATTATTTCCCAATTGCTTCCGCCGTCTGTGGTTCTCAATACTTTTCCGTCAGCCGCAATAAAGCCATAGCTTTCGTTCATAAATTCTATCCACCATAGATTTCCGGTGTAGCCGGGTGTATTTACTCTAATCCAGTTTTCTCCGCCATCAGTTGTTTTTATTAGTTTGTCTGCTCCGCATGCCCAGCCCAGACTATCATTTATTATCTCCAATCCCCAAAGATCATCTATATTTCCCAAACCTGTTGCTATCTCCGTAAATGTTTCTCCACCATCGGTTGAGCGGAGTATTATTCCATCATAGCCGCTCGCTATTACTATCTCCCCGTTGTAACTTCTTACTTTTAATAGAGGAGTTGTTAATGCTGTTGGTATGGTTTTCCAATTTTTTCCGCCGTCTGCTGTTTTTATAAGTGCACCATTAGCGCCCACTGCCCAGCCGGTATCGGTATTAACGAAATGAATACCGAAATAAGTCACTCTTGGCACTTTTGGATTTAACTCTGTCCAAACACCGGTGCTTTTGCCGTTGTAGTTTAGCGGCATTAAAGATGGATCGTATTCGGGAATGTTTTTGTGGTTTCTATAATCTGGTTTTAACAGCGGGGTATCAGCGCTAATGGAATCGGTTAAGGCGTAATTGCCGCCGGAGGGGTTATCAATAGTCTGCGGAAAAAGTAAAGAAGCGCAAACTAAAAAAACGATTAATAAATAAACCTTTGTTAACATCATATACGCCTTCCCAAAAAAAAGTGATTTGCCGGGTAAAAACCGCTGTTGATACAAGTGAACAAACCCGACAGAAAAAAGTTAGTGAAAAAAGTTTTTTAAGTAAAGCCCGGAGGGGAAAATAGTTCTTTTTTTTCCCGGTGCGTCTTTGCTGCCCGGCTAGAGATTATTTCTCGCAAAGACGCTAATGTGCGATGGTTTTTGTTTATCATAGAATAGTTGAGTGACGAAAGGAATTGCAATCTCAATAATTTATTTTAATACAAAAACGCAAGCTCGATATTAAATTCCGCTGGAGTTCCGCAGGACCGACCCATTTATAAAATAAAACAGATCATTTTACATGCTCAAAAAGAGCGGACTGTTTTTATTTCTTTTTTCCGTTCTTTAAACAATTCGTATATTGTAACTACATAATTTTTATAATCGATACTTACATGCCCTCTTTTTTAATTGATAGAAACAAAATAATTTTAACCGAAACTCAAAACAAGCTCATTGTATCCGGTTGGGGCTCAGAAGCCGTTGAAAATTCTATCGTCGAAAAAATAACATACAACTCCGGCGGATTAAATGTTAAAGGCTACGTAGCTTATCCTAGAATAATTGAACCGAAAAAAAAGTATCCGTGTATTATCTGGTGCCGGGGCGGTATCGGCGAGCAGGGCGCAATAGACTCTTTTACCGCACGCGGTATTTTCGGTCAACTTGCAAGTTGGGGTTATATTGTTTTTGCATCGCAATACCGTGGTAACGATGGCGGTGAAGGAAAAGATGAGTTCGGCGGAAGTGATGTTGATGATGTGCTAAATTTAATTCCTCTTGCTGATGAACTTGATTTCGCTGATACAACAAAATGGGGGGTTGAAGGATGGAGCCGTGGCGGAATGATGACATATTTAACTCTTACCCGGACAAATATATTCAAGTGCGCAATTGTAACAGGCGGTATCGCAAATCTACGCTGTAATTCTGAAGAGAGTAAGTTTATGAATCGCCTCTACAAAATTTCTATCAGTGATGATGACGCAGAAAATTTTAACACCAAATGTGAGTCGCGCTCAATTATAAATTTTACAGAAAAGCTTTCCGCTGAAACACCTTTGCTTATTATTCACGGCACGAATGATAACCGGGTTCTCCCTCACGATTCATTAGACTTAGCTTATAAGCTGCAAAACCTAAAACGCATTTACCGTCTTGTTATGCTCGAAGGCGGCGATCATTTTTTGCGCAAACACCGAAAAGAAGTTGACGTTCTTAGAAAAATGTGGTATGAAAAATACTTGAAATAAATTCAGATTGGTCTTAATCTTGATGATTTTCTTCAAAAAGTTTTTATATTATTGCAAGCAAATAATTATGAATAAAGGATAAGGCAGATTATATAAATTATTGGCGAGAAAGTGCTGGGCATGATTTAGCGTCAATGAATAGTATTTTCCAAGCCGGGAAATATGATTGGGCGCTATTTGTCGGTCATCTGGCATTAGAAAAAGTTTTATAAGCCCTTTGGATTAAAAACAACACACAGAATTTTCCGCCTAAAGTTCATAACTTAAAGAAACTTGCCGATGAGGCAAAATTCGAATTAACCGAAGAGCAACAAATCCTTTTTGTTGAAGTAAATGAATTTAATATCGAGGCGCGTTATCCGGATTATAAATTCCAATTCTTTAAGAAATGTACAAAACGGTTTACCGAAAACTATCTAAAAAAGATTTCTGAGATTTTTACATGTATAGCAGAGAAAACATAACCAAAATAGTTAATCACTTTGTTCAACAAGTATCTGCCGAGTTTCCGATTGACTTTGTTTACCTATTTGGATCTTACGCCAACGGAAACCCGGGCGAGTACAGTGATATAGATATAGCTATTGTCTCTCCAATGTTTGAAGGCAACCGTTTTAATGACATAAAAAAACTCGCCCGTTATATAATTAAATCTTCGAATGATCTTGAAATTCATCCATTTAACGCTGCGGATTTTACAGAAGATAATCCATTCGCTAACGAAATAATTACTACCGGGATTAAACTTGAGCTCAATTCTTGAAAAAGAACAGCTCCTGATATTTGTATTAACTTCGTATCCGATTGAACAATATCTGTTATTCTACTAATAGATCAGGAAACTCTTCAAATGGAATTTCCAAATCGCTCGCCAAGATATTTTCTTTTACCTGCTCCGGTGTTTTGCCGCCGGGTATTGCAACATGACACGCCGGATGCGAAATTGTAAAACACAAAGCAAGCTGCGCCATTGTTTGTTCTTTATGCTCATCAAAAAACGGATTCATTCTTTCAAGCTGTGTTAAATATTTCTCGAGATTTTCGGAAGATAAATTCATCCGTCGGTGGTCATTATCGCCAAACTTACTTTCTCGGGTAAACTTGCCCGTAAGCAGTCCGAATAATATTGGAATACGCACTATAATTCCGCTTCCGTATTCCATCGCTTTGGGGAATAAAACTTTTTCAGCTTCACGTTCGAGCAAATTGTAACGTACTTGCAAAACATCAAGTATATTTTGGTATTTATCAAGTAAATATGCTTGCTCGGTTTCTTTAAACGACTGCACACTGAGTCCCGCCATTTTAATTTTCCCCTGTTCTTTTAATATCCGCAGCGCTTCCCATGGCTCATCATTTTCAAGAAAATTTATTGTTGGGCTGTGAAGTTGAAGTATGTCAAGCGCATCAACCTTTAATCTTTTTAAACTTTGTTCGGCGGCATAAATAAGATGTTTTTTAGTGTAATCGGGATTTGGCGGAGTGGAATTAAAATCTTTATCGATGACCGGATAAAAATTGTTGCCGGCTTTTGTTGCAATAACTACATCATCTGTTCTTCCTCTTTCGTCGAGTACTTGTGCAATAAGTTCTTCCGAGTGCCCAAACCCGTAAACATCCGCAGTATCGATGAAATTAACTCCATTGTCCAACGCTTCGTGTATAGCCGCTTTTGATTTTTTATCGTCAGTTGTTCCCCAATCTCGACCGCTTATACCCCAAGCGCCGAAACCGATTGTTGAAATTTCTGGTCCATTTTTGCCAAGCTTCACATATTTCATATTGTAATTTTTCTTTTATTTATAATTATTTTCGACGACTAAGATTGTTTAAATTTTAATCTGCCCGGTCTTCGGTCTGAAAAAGACAGCATACCGGCACGACGAATCCACTAATTACTTTACAAAAAAAACTGCTGTGTGTTTTTTCAATAATTTTTTAATCATGTTTTTAATATTTCTAAATAAAATCAGTAATGCAAGAAAATAAAAATTGTTTATCTTATTTTACATGAAGAAAAATGCAGAGCGGCTGAATAACAAAGCCGGAAAGATAAAAGTATCCGTGTCATAAATTTGCGAAAAATCTTTTATCTTTGTTTGGCTAAAATTATCAACAATACAAATATCTTTTAATGACGAAAAACAATTTTAACGATACGAGTTATAACGCACACCAAAAACATCTCGAAAAAATGAGCGCTGCGGGGAACAACTTTTCACTAATCAGATTAGAAAAAAAAGATTCGATAGATTACTGGCGCCACGAAAGAATGTTTGAAATGCTGCGACCGTTTATTGATCCAGCTGATAACTGGCTTACCGTTGGTGACGGTATAGGCACAGATGCCAACTGGCTGATTGAGCAGGGAGTTAAAGTTGTTGCCTCCGATTTATCCATAGATATTTTAAAAGAAAGTTTTGACCGGAAATTTATTACAGAGTACAAACAGGAAAATGCGGAAAAACTTTCATTTGCGGATGGTACGTTTTCTTATGTTTTATGCAAAGAAGCTTTTCATCATTTCCCGCGCCCCTATATGGCTCTTTATGAAATGGTGCGGGTCTCAAAAAAAGCAATGATGATGATGGAGCCAATTGACATCGGATTAAAAATGCCTGTGATTATGTGGATTAAAAATCTACTTGACCGGGTTGACGTAACCCTTATAAATAAAATTTGGAAAAACAGATACTCTTTTGAAACCGTTGGTAATTATGTTTATAAAGTTTCCGAACGTGAGATTGAAAAAGCCGCTATGGGTATGAACCTTCCAGCAATTGCATTTAAAGGTTTACACGATTATTACACAACAGCACTTGATTTGAAACAACCCGTATCAAACAGAAAAATATTTAATGTTGTAAAACATAAAATAAAGTTTCGAAATTTTTTAAGCAAAATAGGCATCATCCCATTCCAAATTTACTGCAGCATAATATTTAAAGAATTACCGTCGCAGGAAGTAAAACAAAAATTAAAAGCACATGGTTACAAGTATATTGAACTTCCTAAAAATCCGTACATTTAGCCGGCAGCAAATTTATAAAATGCAGATATAGTCAGGCATTCATTTCGAAAGCATCCATATTTATTTAAAACTGTATTTTGTTTTTGGCAAGTAATTCATAAACGGGTTTATTATCAGCATAAACCCGCCATTCTGAAACAAGGCTGCCTTTTAACTTAGCCGCCAACATCACATCAACTTTAAATTTGCGCTTTTTTGTCTTTGCGAGGGATTCACTCAATTTGCCTTGTGCGAAACCGAGGAGCACAACCTTATTTTCTTTTTCCACAACTTCATCGATACGAATAAAATAATCGGGGAAAACTTTTAAATAACTCCGCCATGACTCTGTTGCTACAACTTTTCCTTTTATTGATTTGCCGAGGCTGTCAATAAATTTGTGATCTTCAGTCATCATTGAAGAAATAATTTTTACGTTGTGCGAGTTTATAGCTTCAACAAATTTAAGCGCAGTTTTTGATGTTTCGGATTTTATTACAAGCATAAATTACTTTGGCAATTTGCCTGTTAATTTGTTTATAAAGCGATGAAATTTATGAATCGATTTTACCGGTTCGGAAAACATCATTATGCATTCGCCGCTGATATATTTTATCTTGTTTGTGCGGCAATAATCAAGCGCTTCCTGTGTATCCGATTGCTGCTGTATCCACAACAAATTTATGCCGGCTTGATGAGCTTGCTTTACCACTTTTATTGTTTCTGTCTTCGGGGTAACAATAAGCGCGGCTTCAGGTTTATCCGGGATTGAAATTAAATCGGGGAAACACCTGTCTCCGTCAATGTTATCAACGCGGGGATTCACGGGTATAACATCGTATTTGCGCTCTTTTAAATACTTATAACAAGAGGCGCCAAATTTTTTTGGGTCGGTTGACACACCGACAACGGCAATAGTTTTTTGTTTTACAAATTCATCAATATGCTGCTTTGAAGTCATGTAAAATCCTTTCTTTCTGTTTTTAAAAAGTAAAAAATTTATTCCACATTTTAAATCAAATTATCTAACAGACACTTAATATGATTTGAACCTGTACCGCAGCATCCACCGAGTATTTTCATGTTATATTGGTTGTTCAGTTCCGCCATCAATACTCCCCAGTTTGCCGGGTCATCCGAATGAAGCATATCGGCATTATCTAATTCTTCCGGACTTTTATCTGAAGCATTTGCCTGCAAACCGTAAAGTCTTTTATGAATAATGTTATCTGCAGAATAATTTTTTAGAGCTTGAATAAATATTGTGGGATGAACACAGTTAACCATAAAAGCCAGTGGATTTGGTTCAATAGCGGCGTCAATAATATTTATTGCCTCATCAAGCGAAGTGCCGTCTAAAAGATTACCTGAAGGTCGAACGACAAAACTTATAATGTAAGGGGTGTTTTGTTCCGCCATTGCTTTTGAAATACCTGCGGCTTCCTTTATGGAAGGTACTGTAGACGCAATTAAAAAATCAGCCCCGGCATCCGCTAAACGTTTTGCCTGCCATAAATGAAATAAATATGCTTCTTCAGTATTTAATGCCTCTTCCGGTTTGTATGAGTCGCCTTTAACACCCATTAAGCCGCCAATAAAAATGTTTTCTTTATTTGAAATAAATTTATTGCGAATAGCGTTTAAAAAATCAAATGCGTCGCCATTAATATTTTTGTTGGCAAATGGGGAATTTTTTGTTCGTTCGCTGTTAGCCCGCCATGTAGGGGTTAATATTATAACCGGCATATTTCTATCTAAACCGAGTTTTATGTAATCAGAATAAATTTCTTCTAAAATTTTTCTTCCTGCGTCATCGTATAACATGGCGGCGTTCAATAGATTCTCGTCAAGCGGATAATTAAAATCCCGTCTCAATCTTTCTATTATTGAGCCTTCCGTAAGAATCAGGTTTCGCTTTTCAAATACTTCAATAAATGTGGCGGTCATTATATTCGTCCCTTTAAATAATCCTGCCTTTTTTGTTCCGGGAATTTTTCAATCGCGTAACGAAGCATCGTCCTCGGCATCACTTTATAATAAATTCTCAAAAATTCTTCCTCCGTTTCAATATCCCGGTTACCTATTTCGCGCAGCATCCAGCCAACCGCCTTGTGTATTAAATCGTGCGTATCATGTAGAAGTATTTTGGCAATCTTCAGTGTGGGTTCAAAAATTCCGTTACGGATGAATGCAAGTGTTGCTATCATTGAAATTCTTTTATCCCACAGCAAATCCGATTTTGCGCGCCTCAGTAATTCATCATATTTTTTACCGAGAAGATATTCCCCCACAATTCCTGGAGCCGATAAATCTACAAGATCCCAGTTGTTTATTTTTTTTGTGTTGGCTAAGTAGAGGTTATAAATATTTTGTTTTTCATCTTCATCGGCTTTTTTAAATTTTCTTACAAGTATTAAAAGCGCAAGCATTCTTTCTTCATGAAACTTAGATTGAAGAAGTTTTTCGACATCGCTTATAGGTATTTCGCTATACTTTTTTACAAGTGCCCTAATCGGCGGAATTTTAACTCCGAGAAAAATATCCCCTTCACCGTACTCGCCTTTCCCTGTTTTAAAAAATCTTTGAAGATTGATTGCATCAACAGGGTTTGCCGCCCGTTTTAGTTCGCTTTTTAAGTCTGATAATTTCAATTTATTTTTCTCCGTTAATAAATCATTTGGAATAGATAACCAAAATTAATACTTTTTCAAGAAGAAAATCAGAATCAATTTTTCATCACCATTAAATAATAAGGATTACAAATGGCAAATCATGTATATAAAATTATCGAGCTTGCCGGTACTTCGCCGAATAATATCGAAGACGCAATAAACAATGCTGTTGCAAAGGCAAGCGAAACCGTAAAAAACATGCGGTGGTTCGAAGTGCTTGAAACTCGCGGTCATATTGATCAGGGCAAGGTTCAGCACTGGCAGGTTATTATAAAAGTCGGTTTTACAATAGAAGATTAATATGCCGCGCTTAGCCGGAATTTTATTGTTTCTTATGTTGTCCGTTTCATCTTTTTCTCAAACATTAACAGCTATTGAGGTAAACAACCGCTGGGGTTTTAAAGATGAAAATGGAAATGTTATAATTCCGCCGGTCTATCTTTTTGCTTACGATTTTAATAAATCCGGCACGACTGCCGTGTTTACCGACAGCGGCTGGGTTTACATAAATAAAAAAGGGAAACCTCTTTTTTCCGTGCTTGCAATAGATAACGGACCGGATTATTTCCGCGGCGGCTTAGCGCGTTTTGTTGATGACGGCAAAATCGGCTACTTTAATGAAACGGGGCAAATAGTTATTTACCCGATGTTCGATTTTGCATTCCCGTTTGAAAACGGTACCGCCCTTGTTTGTAATAATTGCATTCAAATTCAAAATGGTGAGCATTACTTTGCAAGCGGCGGCAACTGGATGCGCATCGATTCGACAGGTGCAATAGTTCACAAACTTTCTGAAGAAGAGTCTTCAAACATTAACGCCGCACCGGTAATGTTAGATAATGAGCTTATCTGGATTGATCAGTCCGGCAAACGAATTAAGTAAAAACAATATGTATGAAACGTGCAGGGGGCGCAAAGTTTGCGTTCACTGCAGTTTAATTTAATATTTTTGTATAACTGCAAATCGGCAAAATTTTTCCAATGATGAAAAAACTTTCGCGTCAGGTTATATTTCTCGGGTTTGTAAGCTTGTTTACAGATATGGCAAGCGAAATGTTGTACCCTATTACGCCATTATTTTTAGCTTCAACTCTCGGCGCTTCAATGGCGGTAATCGGGTTAATAGAAGGGATGGCGGAAATTACTGCCGGACTTTTAAAAGGTTACTTCGGTTTTCTCTCCGATAAACTCCGCAAGCGTTCTATTTTTGTTGTATTCGGTTATGCCGTCTCCGCGCTTGCCAAACCGCTCCCCGGTTTACTTCCGAATACATTCGCCGTGCTTTTCGCAAGGGTATCAGACCGAATAGGCAAAGGAATAAGAACCGCACCTCGCGACGCGCTGCTTGCAAGTTATTCCGATGGTAACACAGGAGCAGTATTCGGGTTTCACCGTGGAATGGATACAATCGGCGCTGTTGTAGGTCCGCTGCTTGCACTTCTGTTTTTGAATATTTTTAATAACGATTATCAACTTATTTTTTTAATCGCGTTTGTTCCATCGCTTGCGGCTGTTGCGTTTACTTTACTTATAAAAGACCCGCCGCAAAAGATAACAAAAGAAAAAAAGAATTATTCATACAGAGCTTTCTGGAACGAAGCGCCCGGACAGTATAAAATTTTACTTTTGCTCGTAACACTGTTCTCGTTAGTTAACAGCAGCGATGTTTTTTTGATATTAAAATCAAAAGACATCGCACAATCGAATACCATTGCAATACTCGGTTATGTGTTTTACAATTTTGTTTATGCGGCATCGTCTTACCCTGCCGGAATTCTTTCCGATAAACTCGGCAAAAAATATATTTTTGTCATCGGTTTGGTAATTTTTTCGATTGTTTATTTCGGATTTGCTTCGTTTAGTTCATTTGCATTGATTTGGATTTTGTTCGCATTCTACGGAATATACGCAGCAACTACCGAAGGAATATTAAAAGCCTGGGTTAGCGATCTTGTGCCCGATGAAAACCGTGGAAGCGCTATTGGTTTATTAACTATGATGACGAGTATAGCATTAATGGCTGGTTCTTTTTTTGCCGGCGTTTTGTGGGATGCTTTCGGTTCTTCGGTTCCGTTTTATATTTCTTCTGCTATTAGTCTTGCAGTTGGAATAATGATTTTAATATTTACTGACAGTAAGGTTTAATGATTAAACTAATTTGGCGCTAATAAACAGTTTTGTTTTTAAGAGTAGATTGAAAAAGAAGGTTTTGAAATGAAAAAAACTACACTATTTATTTTTGTAATTTTGTTCGGTATTTCAATGGGGGTTGTTCCGACTACTTATCTTGAAATTCCGGCAATCTTTTCTGACAATATGGTTCTTCAGCAAAAAGTAAATGCGCCGTTTTGGGGGAAGGCGCTGCCCGGTAAAAAAATATCTATAAAAACTGATTGGGGAGAAACGGCTAATACAATAGTAAATGACGATAGTTTGTGGAGTGTAAAAGTAAAAACCCCTGCAGCCGGAGGTCCTTATAAAATTAAAATAGAGGTTGGCGACTCAACTACTACTTTCAATAATGTTTGGATTGGAGAGGTCTGGCTCTGTTCCGGTCAATCGAATATGGAAATGCCGATGCAGGGCTGGCTTCCGAACGACACAATAAGCGGCGCCAAAAATGAGATAAAAAATGGAAGCGAAAACAAAATTCATTTCTTTACCGTCGGACGTAACTATTCCGATAAACCTCAATTTAACTGTTCCGGCAAATGGCAGGTTTCTTCACCGGAAGCCGTGGCAAAGTTTAGCGCAACCGGGTTTTTCTTTGGTAAAAAATTGGAACGCGAACTCAATGTACATATCGGACTCATCAACGCAAGCTGGGGCGGTACTGCTGTTGAATCGTGGATGAGTAAAAAGTATCTCGGTTTTGTAAATGAGTATAAAGAATTCGTAAAAAATATCGTGTACAGCAGCGTGGAGACAGCAAAGCTTACTGATTGGCTTTCCCGCTTTCCGGTAATTGATATAAACCAGTCGCAAGAATTGAACAAATGGCAAAATCTAAATTTTAATGACGATAGTTGTTATCTTCCTTCGTTTGATGACAGCAGGTGGAAGCAGATAAATTTACCGGCTTTATGGGAGAATACTGCCATTGGAAATTTTGACGGCGTCATCTGGTTTCGAAAAAAAATAAAAATTCCAACTGATTGGTTACACAAGGAGCTTGTTGTGGAGTTGGCAGTGATTGATGATATGGATGCGACGTTTATAAACGGGGTGAAAGTCGGCGGCTACGAAACAGACGGACACTGGCAGACTGAGCGGGTTTATAACATACCGAAAGAAGTTATTAATGATGACATCGTAACAATTGCTACAAGAGTTATTGATAATCAAGGCGGCGGCGGTTTGTATGGAGCAAAAGAAAAACTTAACATTCACTTAAAAGGAGGCGGTGAAAAAATCTCACTTTCCGGAGAATGGAATTATTTGCCTGTTGCCGAGTACCGGGGCGGTAAATTTTTTGTGTTTGGTTCAATGGGTGAAAAGTATTTTACCCGCCCCAGCATTTCGGTCGATCTGTCGGCATCCACACCGACTTCATTGTATAACGGAATGATAGCCCCAATTATTCCGTACGCTGTTAAAGGAGCGATCTGGTATCAGGGAGAGTCAAACACAGGGAACCCTGAATTGTATAAAACGCTTTTTCCGTTGATGATAAAAAACTGGCGAGCTGATTGGAATGAAGGAAATTTTCCCTTTTATTTTGTCCAGATTGCGCCATATAAGTATGATGAAAGAACTGAGTCGCAACGATTGAGAGAAGCACAGTTTCTTTCGCTCGCGGTACCCAACACAGGAATGGCTGTAACTCTGGATATCGGCGACACTGACAATATTCACCCGGCAAATAAAAAGGATGTGGGGGAAAGACTTGCATTATGGGCGCTCGCAAAAAATTATAATAAAAATATTTCTTACTCCGGGCCGCTTTACAACTCATATAAAATATCCGGCAACAAAATCACTTTAACTTTTAAAAACACCTACGGCGGTCTGATGATAAAAGATGATTTAAGCCAATCAAACTTTTTAATTGCGGGTAAAGACAGGCGCTTCGTACGCGCAACGGTAAAAATCGGCGGGGATAGACTTATCGTAAGCTCAACTGAAATTGCAAATCCCGCAGCTGTTCGCTATGGGTGGAACAACGCGTGCGAAGCAACACTATTTAATAAAATAAATTTGCCGGCATCATCTTTTAGAACAGATAATTGGAAAGATTAAAAAAGTGAAATAATAATTTTTAAACCCATTTAAATAAATAGTGAAATCCGTTTGAGAGCGTGTATCTTAACTTTATTCTATGAGAGTTTGTAAGTAATCAAACCCTATTATTTTGCGCTTCAAACTTTATCCTTTTATATTGTATCCAATTACAAAACCTATTTTGAAGATGAGCAAATTAACAAATACTAATTCGAATGAATCTCACATTATTGATCGAAAAACTTTAACCGCGGTTATCTTTCTCATTCTGGGTGTTTTAATTTTTTTTGCAGCCGCAGTTGCAATTCAATACCCGCAGATACGTGATTTTGATACTTCTGTATTTAATTTTTTACGCGGAAGCGACACAGCGCCGGTGTGGATAAAATTGTTCATGAGCGATATAACAACTCTCGGCAGCGGCACTGTTATATTTTTGCTCGTCATATTTATAATAACTTATTTTATTATTATAAAGCGAAAAGCAGCGGCTCTCTTAATTTTATCGGCTTCGGTTGGCGGCGGAGCACTCACATTTATTCTAAAATCTTTTTTTCAGCGCCAGCGTCCATCGGCAATTGTATATTTGGTAAATGTTGACTCGTTAAGTTTTCCAAGCGGACACTCGACTATCTCTGCTGCAATATACCTTTCTCTCGCGGCACTACTCTCACTTGTTTATAAAAAACGTGTTGTCCGGATTTATTTTATATCTGCCGCATCTTTTTTAACTTTTATCATCGGTTATAGCAGAGTATATCTTGGCGTCCATTATCCCATAGACGTAATCGGAGGATGGTCACTCGGTGTTGCGTGGGCTTCGTTCTGCTGGCTTGCGGCGTTTTATCTTCAGCGAAAAAAATTGATGGGTTCCAATGATGAGTGAGGATAAACAAAAATTCTTAAAAAGCTTTTATTACCCGGCTACATTTGTTTTGCTTTTATGGATAATAAAAATTTTTGAGGTGATTTTTAATTACAGCCTGGCACAGTACGGACTATTACCGCGCCAGGTTAAAGGATTGATTGGAATAATTACTACCCCGCTTATTCATGCCGATTTTAATCATCTTATTTCTAATTCGCTTCCGCTTATATTTCTCGGTACCGGGTTATTTTATTTTTACAAAGAAGCATCTTTCAAAACAGTTTTACTTATTTATTTTGTGCCAAGCATGATGGTCTGGTTTTTCGGAAGAGATGCGTACCACATTGGCGCAAGCGGATTGATTTACGGATTTGTAACTTTTCTTTTTTTTAGCGGTATTTTCCGACGGGATGCCCGCTCAATTGCGCTGGCTCTTGTTGTTACGTTTTTATATGGAAGTCTTGTTTGGGGTGTGCTTCCGTTAGATAGCAAAGTATCATGGGAGTCGCATCTGGCGGGCGCTTTTGTCGGTTTTATTTGCGCTTTATTATTTAAAAAATCTGACCCGTATAAAAGATATGATTGGGAGGATGAAGAAGAGGCAGATAACGATGAAAAACCTGAAATATCATACGACAAAGGATATCCATTCGATTGATATGAAAATTTTTGTCCAATTAATATTCGGTTTAATAATTTTTTGCTCCGGCTGTTCTACGGAAAAATATTTAATAACAAGTAAAATTGTTAATGAGTGGCGCCGCGCTGAAGAAACAAGCGGCAGTTCCGATTTATATTTGTTAAAGTTTTTTAACGACGGCACATTTTATCTTTCGCTTGGCGAAATAAAAAGCGACGGCATTTATAATATAGTCGAAAACCAGCTTATGATAAGAAGTGAATCTTGCGGAGAAAACGAAGGCATTTATTTTTTCAAAATAACTGCCGCCGGTATTTTGCAAATCAGTATTGATCACGATTTTTGTTCACCGCGTGTACAGCATTTTGCGGGTATTTGGCTCCCCAAAAATAGAGCGCAATAGTTATTCATTTTTCCACCATAAATAATTCTCCATTTAGTTCGGTAATTTTTTCTACCTTTACAAAAAAAAGAAAACAAAATTGATAGCTAAATTACATACTGCTGAAGTTGAACTTGGCATAGAATATTCTCCCGCACTTAAACAGTTTATCTGGTTGAATAACCCGGCAAGCGCCCAGTCATTTTCAACATTAGGAAATCATCGGCAAATAATAACAAGCTGCCGGAAAGAGATTGCTGAATTTTATGCCGCTAACGGTTTTGAAATTTTGAGAATGGGAAAAGAAGCGATGTTAAATTTTGACGAAAAACATTTCGAAAAGAAAAAATTAAAATCTTCAATAAAACATGGCGCCAAATTTTCATTTACCGAAGAAGTTGCTTTAACCAAAAACAATCTTGTTAAATTTGAACAGCTAAAAAACAACTGCGCAATTGGTAACCGCCCGAGGTTAAAAAACTTTTTTAACGACCGCTTTACTCTCGGCACACGACTGTTTGCTCAAAAAGATGTAACTGGAAAATGGATTGCAGCAATACTCGTTAGTTTTCCACGAAGAGCGGAAGCGCTGCTTAACTTGATGATAAGGATAAAAAACTCGCTTAACGGCGCGATGGAAACATTAATATATAATGTTTTTAATATTCTTAAAGATGAGGGATACGAGAGATGGAGCCTGAGTGATGTTCCATTTATTATTTTTAAGGATTACTCTTCTGTCAAAGAATCGCTCTTTAATATAACCGGCAGAAGATTAAAATATGCCTATAACTATGAAGGGCTGTACAAATTTAAGAATAAGTTTAATCCCGTTTGGGAAGACGTTTATTTATGCGGAAATCCCTCGGTATCGATTAAATCTTTATTTGAAATAACCATACAGAGTAATTTGTTAAAGTTAGCCGTAATAGGATTATTAGAGTAGTTGGCTGTTTCATCCAACTAAAAATGATGCCGGCACAAAACCGGCATCAAAAAAATTTCACACACTTTTTAATTTTTAATTTCTATTTTTTCCTTGTTATTTATTCTTCAGCTTTGCCTCTTAACGAGTCCCAGATCATATAGACACAAAGAAGTAAAAACATTACAAGACCGATAAGTTCGGCAGAGTGAGATTCCTGCCATGCGCTGTTTACCCAGTTTAGTTCATTGTACCGTAATAAAGCGCTGACAACACCCATTAAAGCGCCGCCCGCAATAAAGCCGGAAGCAATAAGTGTTCCTCTTTCGCGGCGCGCAGTATTTGTTTTTTCGTCTTTGCTACGTGTAGAAACAAAATGAGCAATTAAACCGCCAACAAGTAAGGGAGTGTTCAATTCAAGTGGAATGTACATACCGAGCGCGAATGCAAGTGCGGGTACTTTTAACATTGTTAAAATTAACGCCATCACCGCACCGGCAACATACAACATCCACGGGGCTGGCTGGTTTGCCATTAATGGTTGTATAACTGCTGCCATAGCGTTTGCCTGCGGGGCAACAAGCGCGCCTTCGCCTGTAAAGCCGTATGTTTCGTTTAATATTAAAATAACATAACCTACCGTTGCGGCTGAAACAAGTGTGCCGAGAAACTTCCAGCCTTCCTGTTTTTTTGGTGTTGAGCCAAGCCAATAACCGACTTTCAAATCGGTAATAAATGCGCCCGCCATTGATAACGCAGTACAAACCACACTGCCTATAATTAACGCTGCAACCATACCATCGTTACCAGTTAAACCTACCGATACAAGAACTAACGATGAAAGAATTAGCGTCATCAATGTCATTCCCGATACGGGGTTTGTTCCTACTATAGCTATAGCGGTTGCGGCAACAGTAGTAAACAAAAACGAAATTATCAGAACAATCAATATTCCAACTACAGCCTGGTAAAAGGTGTTAACAACAAAAAAGTGGAAGAATAATAAAATCATTACACCGGTTATTAAAATGCCGAGAACAATTAGGCTCATCGGTAAATCGCGCTGTGTTCTTTCCGCATCACCGTTTGCGGCTTTACCGCCGAATATTTCTTTTGCGGCTAAACTTACTGCAGACTTTATAATACCCGATGAACGAATTATACCTATGATGCCTGCCATAGCAATGCCGCCGATACCTATATGACGCACATAAGTAGAAAATATTTGCTCGGGAGACATATCCTTGATTAACAAACTTACATTAGCTCCAAGCGGGGTAACTAATCCGCCGCCTATGTAAGAAACTATCGGGATTAATACGTACCAAGAAACAAATGAACCGGCGGCAATAATTGCAGCGTACTTTAAACCGATTATATAACCAAGCCCAGTTACAGCAGCGCCGATGTTAATTTTAAAAACCATTTTCGAATTTTCGGCAAGCGCCTGACCGAGCGGAAGTACACGCGATGTAAATACTTCACTCCACCAGCCGAATGATGCGATTATAAAATCGTACAAACCGCCGACTATACCGCTGAGTATAAGCACTCCTGCCTGTTTGCCCCCTTTTTCGCCCGCGACCAGAACTTCTGTTGTTGCGGTTGCTTCCGGAAATGGAAATTTGCCGTGCATATCTTTTACAAAATATTTTCTAAACGGAATTAAAAACAAAATGCCAAGCGCACCGCCGAATAACGATGCTAAAAATATTTTATAAAACTCAGCGTATAAGTTCAAAATAAACAGAGCAGGTATTGTAAATATTGCGCCTGCAACTATTACGCCCGAGGTTGAACCTATAGACTGGATAATTACATTTTCGCCGAGTGCGTTTTTTCTTTTTGTTGCCGCAGATAGTCCAACCGCAATAATTGCAATAGGAATGGCAGCCTCAAATACTTGTCCGATTTTTAACCCGAGATAAGCTGCTGCACCCGAAAACAAAACAGCCATTATCAAACCCCAAAAAACGGAGTAAAAGCTGACTTCGGGAACTACTTTGTTTGGGGGCATTATCGGTTTGTATTCTTCACCGGGTTTAAGTTCGGTGTAAGCATTTGACGGCAGACCTGTGGGTGTGCCCGGGATATGTTCACTCATATGCTGTACCTGTTCGTTTGTTGTGAATTAAATAAATTAACTTTTTTAAGAACCAAAATACACAAAATGTTTATGCGGGATTGATTATTATAACAACGTAAATATTAGCTTTGCTTGCATGCCTTACAATTTTTTCTCAGGTAAAATTAGTAAGTTTTTTGCGATAAGGAAAATATATTTTACTTTTCAGGAAAAGATATAAAAAAATGATTACAAACAGCACATTATATTTAGTTTCAACTCCTATCGGTAATTACGATGATATTACACTCAGGGCATTAAATATATTAAAGTCGGTAGATTTTATAATTTGCGAAGAATACAAAGAAGCCCGGCGTCTCCTTTCGCAGTACGATATTCAAAAAGAACTTTTTGCTTTAAACGAACACAACGAAAAGGATGCCGTAAACGATCTTCTTCTAAAATTTTTAGACGGAAAATCCGCCGCTCTCATTTCCGACTGCGGTACGCCTCTGTTTTCCGATCCCGGTCATCTCCTTGTGGATGTCTGCATCTCACAAAAGATAAAAGTGGTGCCGGTGCCGGGCGCCAGTTCCCTTATGCCCGCGTTAATAGGTAGTGGTTTTAATTTTGAAAAGTTTTATTACTACGGCTGGCTTTCCCCCAAAAGAGATGAACGGAAAACCGAACTTTACAGGATAAAAAACATTCACGAGGTTATTGTACTGCTCGATACTCCGTACAGATTAAAATCGTTGATGGGCGATATTGTAAAAGTGCTGGGACCAAATAAACCATGCGTTGTGGCTTTTCAGTTAACAATGAAGGATGAAAAGTTTTTCCGCGGAACTACGGGTGACATTTTAAAACAAGCCGAGCAAAAAAACCTAAAAGGCTAATTTGTTTTGTTGATAAATAATAGATGAGATTAAACGACTGCAATAACCGGAAGTGAAGGACTGAAAAAGGAGAGTGTAAAATTCTTTTTTGTAAATGGCAAAACTTGAATCATAAATTAGGTACGATGTTTTTTGTTATTCCGCTTAAGTTTTGTTTATTATCAATTTGTCAGTTTCAACTACTGTTGTATTATATGTGTCTATACAATCCATAATTATTTTTTCCGGGCCATTTATCCATTCATCACTTCCGTAAAATGCTGCTTGACTTTCTTTTCGCTGTTCCAAGTTTTCATAATTACGAATTAGGTAGAAACTGTCTGCGTCAATCAATGAAAAGCCATAATCCACAACATTTATATTCCATCGTTTTAGCATTGGTAACGATTGCTCGGTAAATACCTTTTTGTATTCGGCTGCTTTGCCTGCTTTTAGTTTGTAAACTCTTATTTCTGTAATCATTTTATGTTTTTATTTAATATTCGATTAAAATTATTTTTATATTTTGTTTTTTACTAATCAATTAATTCAAATTATATTGCAGCCATTTTCTTTAATTCATATTCAAGTTTATAAAGATTTTTTTCGTTTTTGTCAATTGCTAATAAAATTACACCTTCTCCCATTTTTACAAAAATAAATGCCGAATGATTTCATTTCATTCAGCATTTATTTGGTATTTCGTGATTTTATGAATTATGTCTTCGGAATAAATTAATGATTCATTTCATCAGCGCTCGGCCCATAAACTCCAGGAATAGGAACATCCAACAAACGCAGGTAAACTCCCAATTGCGCCCTGTGATGAATCAACTGACTTAAAGAATGCCGGATAACCTCAGTTTTTGAAAGATCCATGAGTACAGCATCGCCATCTCTCATAACCCATCTGCCATCAAGCTTTCCTTCATTCGCCTCAATTAACTGAGATTTACTTTTAGCAACAGATTCCTCGAACAGTTCCAATAATTCTTTTGTATTATTTACAACTTTTGGATGATAAGGAGTTGTGGCAAAATCTAATCCATCATTCATGATGCCATGTTCAATCCAGCCGGGAATTTCCGCAATATGTGTTGTCAACGCCCTGATTGTCATACTTTTGGGATGCGGTCTCCAATCATATTTATCATCCGGTACAATTTTAAGCATTTTTCGGGTTGATATTGATTCCTGGTCTAATTCGTTCGAGAAAATTTTTATTAATGACATTACGGCTCCTTTTTAATTTTGTAAAATAACTTCTTAACAAATATAATATGCGGTATTGACAGCTGTATGTCAGTAGCTTTTTTATGAATAAAAAAAATTTTGCTTTCTAAAAATTGCTTCTGCTTATTTCAAGTAATTTTTCACGTAGCATAATTTTTAAAGATTCCGGGGAAACAATTTGAGCTTTATCAGCAAACATTAAATACCAGCGAACAAAATAATTGGGAGAGGATGTTAAGAATGTCATTTGAACAGAATCTCCGATTTCCTGTTCGCCAACAAATCCATTATAATATTTTTGTTCATTTAAATATTGAGCAATAGTTTTATCAACCTGAATAACAATAGTATCAAGGTCTTGTTCTTTAGATATTTTATTTAGATAGTCTTTAATCGAAGGATGCGCTTTTTTAAATATTCTGTCAGTCTTACTAATATTCAATATTCTATCTAATCTAAAATCGCGGTAATCCTGTCTTAACTCACAAAAAGCAATTGTATGCCAGTAATTACCCGAAAAAAATAAGCCGATAGGCTCAATATTTCTATCTTTAATTTCGTTAGAATAAAACGTGTGGTAGCGAATATTAGCAGATCTTCTTTCTGATATACTCTCAATGAGGATTTGAATTCCATTTGTACTGCCGGAATTTTCTAAAAACGGTTTTCGCCGGATAACTTCAATATTCTCTTCAATACTTTCAAGCAGTTCTTTTTCTGAATTTCTTAAGACGGCTCTTATTTTCATCATGCCTGACTTGAAATTTGAATCCATTGAATTATCGGTAAACTTTTCAATTAGTTTTTCGGCTGTTAAAAAGGCGGTGACTTCTTCTTTTGAAAACATTACAGGCGGCAGACGATATCCATCTACAAGATAATAACCAACACCCGCCTCAGAACCAATTGGCACTCCGGCTTCTACTAAAGTTTGTATATCCCGGTAGACTGTTCTTATGCTGATGTTGAAACGAGCTGCAATATCCTTTGCTCTTACAATTTTTTTAGATTGTAGTTGAATCCAGATAGCGGTAACTCTATTAAAACGATTCAAATTTCAGTTTATCCAAATTTTTATTTATTACGTGAACAAAATAAATATTTTTCTTTCCACCTAAAATATCTCGTTTTATTTGACAGCATAATATTTATTAACTCACCTTACGCAGATATTGTTGCATCCGTTATCCGTCAGCCAACGGAAACGGATTTGTTAACAGATAAAATTTGTTTAATTTATCGAAGCATCGCTTCGATTTACATCCGAATAACTGTTTCTTGCGTAAGGTGAGTTATTATTACAGCGGCTTGTAGTTAAGAAGAACGATTCCGCTTTTAAACAATTTAGATTCCGTTAGCTTCAGATCAAGTTTTTTCTTTAGACCATTAAACAAGGGTGTGCCTTTACCGATTGCCACAGGATCAATCATAATCTGATATTCGTCAATCAACCCGGCATCTGCAAATTGTGTAACAATACTTCCGCTTCCAAGTATTGCCATATCTAATCCTTTTGAATTTTTCAGATGTTTCATTTCCGCCACAATATCTCCGCCTATTACTTTTGTGTTATTCCATTCTGCTTTCTTCATTGTATTGGAAAAAACAATTTTCTCGGATCTGTTCATTCCCTTAGCCGTTTCCGGAAACTGCTCTGCAGCCATTGGTGTGGGCCAGAAACTATACATCATCTCGTAAGTTTTTCTGCCAAAAAGCAGAATGCCTTCGGCTTTCAGTGAATCATCAGAAAATTTATTTTCTTCACTGCCATGTCGGTGCCAGCTTATATCATGGTTTAGATCTTCAATATATCCGTTTAGTGTTATGAAATTGAATACATTCAACTTTCTCATACTGTTTCTCTTCCTCTAGTTTTGCAATCTATCAGCTTTGTGCATAACCCGCAGCCCAGGATTATACTGCTGAAAAGAAGCACAAACATTAATGATTAAAAAAATCATTTAGTAAGAATACCTCGAACAAGTTATCTGATTAATCTCCAACAGTGCCTGTCTTCACCATTCCAGCTCGCTTGTAATTGGCGAAGAACACACCGTTTGGTGTAACTAAACTCTCCGTTAACGTAAAAGCTGCTGGAATAGTGCCCTCGCCAAACAAACGCTTCCCCACACCAAGTATGATTGGGAAAGTTTTGAGCCATAGTTCATCAACTAGATCATGTTTGAGCAGCGTCTGGATCAGATTACCACTGCCGTGAACTTGGATGTCAGAGCCTACTGAATTCTTGAGTTTTTTGATTTCATCTACATCTTTAAGAAAAACTGAGTTTTTCCAACCTGATTCGTTTAGGGTGTTACTCATAACGTACTTTGTAACATCATTAACACCAGGCCAAATGTCTGCATGTTCAGGCCAGTAGGAGGCAAAAATATCAAATGTTTTCCTGCCTAAAAGAAGATCTGCAGGCTTCATCTGTTTTGCCATTAACTCACCTACCGCTTTGTCAGCTTCAGTAAAATATGGCGCAACCCAGCCGCCATATTTGAAACCGCTTGATGTATCTTCCTCAGGTCCACCAGGCGCCTGCATTATTCCGTCTAATGTAATAAATGATAAAACAATTATTTTTCTCATCGCTATCTCCAATAATTAATTAAAAATATATTCACTTGATTGTAAGTCTAACTTATAAATAACATTATTCTATTACGGCACGATTTTTTTGTAAGTGCAGTTGGTGAAGTTTTCCTCCGAGCCAACTGATAGGCAGAGCAATAACAACTAATGTCCAAGAATACCAGGCCGGACCTAAATGACCCATTGTGGTAGCGCCAATAGTACTAAATATTGCACCAAGTATGCCAAGTGCAAGTGAGTGTCTCATTGGATAATTAGGCGCCAGCCAAGCCGAGATATAACAGCCTGCAATACTGAAAACTGCTCGGTAACCAAGTACAATTAGAATTAGCCATGCTTCAACAAAAAGATTTCCTTTTGGCAAAACACCGGCGCTCTCAAGAATTGCATCTATGCTTGTATGTGTTATGCCGATAAAAATAAATCCGCCTAAAACCGCTCCTATACTTTTAAATATGCTTTTCATGACTACCTTGTCAGAAGTTACTTTTAAATTGTTTCTAAGTCAATTTGATCTATTTAATAGCCGCCTTAACTTTTTTAATTGTTTCCGCTCCGTAGTAGTTGCAGCCGCCTTTAACCAAATCGGGTTTGATATCGAGTGTTTTGATCGCTTTAGAAACAGCTCCACCTGAGACTCCAAGTTGTACTGCAATTTTTCCAGCTGTTAACAAGTTTGATTTTTCATCTGCCATTATAGTAGCTCCTTTGTTTATTATTATTGAATATGTTTTTATGATACCAATTTTTTTGTTGAGTAATAATTTTTTGATCTGTAACATATGCCGCGGCAAGAATTAAAATGAATATTAACGGAAAAACTGTATCTCCGCCAAAACCATCTACAGCCCAGTGACTAATGGCTGCAAAAATAAAATCGAACGCAAAACCAGCAAATGCCCATTCTTTTATTCGCCCGGGAATTTGTGGAATAATTAAAGCTAAAGCTCCAAGAACTTTAAACACTACCAACGCATTTCCAAAATATTCGGGATAACCAAGATGACGAATTCCTTCTTTTGCAAGTTCTGATTGAAAAGTAAAAACCGGCATCACACCTTCAAAAAGAAAAATTATTAGGGTCATTATCCAGAAAATTATTTTTAGTTTTTTCATCTTAATCCTTTTAGGTGAAGTTTAACATCTGGTTGATTCCGAATTTAAACGCGGCGATTAAATTTTTTTATTTTTTTTGAAAACGAAATGTGCCGCTTTTTCAGAAGGCGCATATTCAACGCACTCATATCCAAGTTCAACTAAATTTATATCGCGCCATAAGCTCTCACCAGATCCAAGGAAAGCGGGTGATACAGCAATGTGCATTTCGTCCACTAACCTCGATCTCAAATATTGCCGAACTGTATTAGCCCCGCCTCCTAACCGAACATCCTTTCCTTTGGCACTCGCTTTTGCCAACTTCAGCGCGGTTTCAATTCCATCGGTGATAAAGTGAAATGTTGTTCCCCCCTCCATTTTAATAGATGGTCTGGCGTGATGAGTTAAAACGTAAACAGGCGTATGATAAGGCGGATTATCTCCCCACCATCCTTTCCATGAATGATCTTCCCACGGTCCTCTCATTGGACCAAACATATTTCTTCCCATTATCCATGCGCCAATATTTTCAAATCCTTTAGCAGCAAAATCATTATCAACACCGATAGTACCTTCGGTTTCTCCACCTCCAAGCATCTCACTGTGCATTGCTTGAAATGTCTTAGTCGGCAAAAACCAACCATGAAGAGACATCCCCTCAATTCCCATAGGGTTGTCGATGCTTTGATTGGGTCCTGCTCCAAATCCGTCAATTGAAACACTATAACTCAAAACTTTCAATTTACTCAAAATCATTTCTCCTATTTAAGTCATCAATTTGGGTAATCATTCAATAGAATTTATTTAGGATTCGTAAACGAGATCATCCATTGAATCCCGAATTTGTCCGCAAACGAACCATAGTAATCACCCCAAAACATATCCGCCATCGGCATTTGAACATTGCCGCCGGCAGATAAACCCTTAAAAAGTTTATCAGCTTCTTCACGGCTTTCCGCATGGATTGAGATGTAAACATTATTCCCGACAGTTAAAGTACATCCCATTGATTCCGGCGCATCACTTCCCATCAATATGTTGTTTTTACCGAGCGGTAACGCAACGTGCATAATTTGGTTCTTTGCATCTTCCGGAATTTTCTGATCAGGTACGTCTTTAAATCGCATCAGCATGGTGAACTCACCGCCAAAAACCGATTTGTAAAAATTAAAAGCTTCTTCGGTATTTCCGTTGAAGTTTAAGTAGGGATTTATAACTTTCATTTTTTTTCCTTTATTTTGATTGTATTAAGTTTATTATTTTTTCTCATATTGAAGTAATGCGATACCGCACTCAAATGCAATACTCTTTTTAAGAGATAATTTTTGTTTTGTTTCCAATTCTTCAAAGATCGACTTTGTAAATAATTACACCTTTTTTATTAACGTTTGAAATGCCAAAAAAGTTTCGCTTGTTTTCTACCGGAAGAAGTGAATGTAATTTTCTGTGAGCTTCCAAAATTCCTTCCTGAAATCTTTCAGCTAAAACATAGAAAACTTTAATATCTCTATCAAAAAAATATTTTTCCATCTGCAATCCGTCTGTAAATTTTAATGCAAACATACTATCACAAACTAAGTTTTATGGGGTGTAAATACGACAATGTTGCGGGTTGATTGCGTCAAATCCTTTTTGTAGTTTTGGCGCATGAAAAGGATATCAATTTTAGTCCTGGAAAGATCCAGATTAAGCAGCATCGAAATTCCGCGGCACGCATTTTCGGAAGTGAATGATATTTCCCTTGCAGATGGTAAGGCTCCAATCTTTAATATTCAGATGGTTGGATTAACAGGATTGGTAAGACTAAACGACGGATTATATTCGGTAAAAACAGATCGTCTTTTGACAGACGTTGAGAAAACAGATTTGATAATCGTTCCTGCAATGCAAGGAGATATTCGGGAGGCGCTGAAATTAAATGTGGAATTTATTCCGTGGATAATAAAACAATATAAAAGCGGAGCTGAAGTTGCCAGCCTTTGCGTAGGCGCTTTTTTATTGGCGGCAACAGGTTTACTTAAAGGGATGCAGTGTTCCACTCATTGGCGAGCGGCAGATGACTTTAGAACTGTTTTCCCGGATGTAAATCTTGTAGTCGACAAAATACTCACGGACGAAAAAGGGATTTATTCAAGCGGCGGAGCTTTTTCTTCCTCTAATCTTGTTTTATATTTAATTGAAAAATATGCCGGAAGGGAGATAGCTGTTCGCTGTTCAAAAATGTTCCAGATTGATATCGAACGCGGAAGTCAATCTCCTTTTATGATCTTTAGAGGGCTAAAGGAACACGGAGATGAGCAGGTTAAAAAAGCGCAGGAGTTTATTGAAACTAATTATAAAGATAGAATAACGGTCGACCAATTATCTGAAATTTTCAGTATCGGTCGCAGAACTTTTGAGCGGCGATTTAAAAAAGCAACCTTTAATTCGGTTATTGAATATGTGCAAAGAGTGAAAGTAGAAGCGGCAAAAAAGCAATTGGAATCGGGAAGAAAGACTATTAATGAAGTGATGTACGACGTTGGCTATACCGACAATAAAGCGTTTAGAGAGGTTTTTAAAAAAATTGCGGGAATGTCCCCGATTGATTACCGTAACAGGTATAACATGGAAAAAGTATTTTATTAATCTTTTGTAGAAGGGATTCTATCGGTTCTTATTAAAAAATATATTAGTTGGAAGCGCTAAAAAAATATTTATCAAACATCTAAATTGAGTGCCTACTTTAATCGGAATAACTTGTTAGGAAGTTTTTTAATTGTTTCTTAAATATTCCATTATTCCTTCAATATGGATTTTTGTTGTATCGTATAATAAAATGTTTTCATTATCTTTTTCATTGAATATTAACGACAATTCGGTGCCGCCTAATATCAGTCCCTCTATCTTATCACTATTTTTCATTTCTTTTATTATTTCTAATAAATTCATCTTTGTCTCTTTTGATATTATCCCTTTTACCAATTCATCAAAATATATTTTGTGAATATAATTCTGAGATTCTTCATTGGGGGCTATTATTTCTATGCTTTCTCGTGAAAATACTTCCTTATAAAAATTATTCTGCATTGTGAATTTTGTGCCAAATAAACCCACTCTCTTAATATTTTCAGACTTAACTTTTTTACATGCAAGTTCAACGATACTTAATAATGGAATTGGTGAACTTTTTTTTAATCTGTCGAATACAATGTGTGGAGTATTAGAAGCCAATAACCCAAAATCTGCTCCAGCCAATGCTAATTTTTGTATTTCTTCTAAAAGATACTCTGACAAGTCAGCTAAATTATTACTCATCAAATAGCTTAACATTTCTGTCATATTTATGCTATTTATAATAATCTTCGGATAATCTTTTCCATTACTCATTTGAAAAAAAGAATTTATAATTCCTTTGTAATATACTATTGTAGATTCAGGTGCAATTCCACCAATTATTCCAATTTTTTTCATTTTGACTCATTTTTTTTAGTTAAACGCCGTGTTTCCGTCAGGGTCGGACTGGTTCGTCAAAGGCGAACAAGTAGTTAAAACATAACACAGCGTTTTATTTATTTCCTTCAACCTTTTACACCCGCAAAAAGGATGGGTTAATTTCTTTTTTCGGGATAGCTGCGTCCCGAAAGCGCTTAAAAATATTTATCGAACATCTAAATTCCGATCTGACTTTAATCGGAATAACTGGTTAGGTTTACACAATATTAATATAACGCTCTTTTGATTATATTAGATAACTGTTCTTTAACTCTCATATCATCATAAATTTCTCTTTTGTCTTTATAAACGACCTTATAATTAATTAAGTCTATCATTACCATATAATTTGTAAGTGCATATTCTCGATAAACTGGAATATAGGTTCCTAAAGTAAAAATCCCATATAATAAGCTTTTTGTACTTTCCCAATTTACAAGTTCGTCAGTTTTATACCAGCCTGAAACATGAGAAAGAAGTAATTTATTAGTTCCATCTCTATTGGGTAGGATTTTTTCAATCAATGAACTATCAGCCATATCAATACCATAGCATTTAGAAATTAATTCAAATACAGTTTCAGCATTTACTGATGTCGAATCTATAGTAAAATATTTTGAATCAGAGTTTTTAACGTAACTAGCAAAACTTTCTTTGAAAACTTCTTTTATCTCTGTATCATAATCATAAATCTCTTTTTTATAATCTTCATCTACTTCAACTAATATAAATGTTGGCTCAATTACTGCAATATTCTTGAATGATTTAACTGTCTTTGAATCATAGCCTTCCATATAAGTTCTAGGAGCACAGGAAATTAAAAACAGCAAAGGTAAAAAAAGTAGTTTCTTCATAAGTTTTTCCTTGAATAATTTTTGTAAACCTAACGGCGTGTTATGTTAAAACACAACACCGTAGTTAATTTTATTTTATAGATTTCCTTCTACTTTTTACATACGCAAAAAGCAAGGGTTATTTCGATTAAATTTCTAAAACCCCGATTGACGATAAATAGTATCCCTTAATAATTGGGATATCCTGTTATTCGCTTAACCAAATTGAAGCGCCATAAACAGACGCTGAATAAAAAAATAGCTTGTTATTTTTTGTAAAAACTTTTTAAACCATCAATGATTGTTAAATAACAACGCCTAAGGCTTATATTTACTCACAAAATTAAACTCAATTAAATCTAAATTTTTCAAAAAACTCCCAGCTCCAACAACAAATAAGAACGTATAAACAATTACTAACATAATGCGGGGAATGGTTCATTAGCAGTTGCTTGTTAAGTGCGATTTTATAACTACAAGTCTATTCCAAGTTGTGCTGCAAAATCGTTGATGCTATTTATTTTGATTTTTGGGAAATCTATATTTTTTAATATTTGAAAATGTTTATCGTTTGTAACTAAAAGGTGAGAATTTGAGTTTATTGCACAATCTACAAATTTATTATCATCTGTATCTTCTTCAATAAGATCCCAATTAAAATATATAGATACTTTATAAACGTTTGGCAAAATTAGAAGTGATTTGATTACATTGCGGGCAACGGTCGAATTATATTTTTGAGAAATAATTTCTTCATATTCCATCAATATTTCATTCGTAATAAATAAGTCGTATTCATCAGCAACTAATTTATCAAATATCCAATGATATTTTGATTTTGATGATATTGACACGAGCAAAACATTTGTGTCGAGAACGACTTTAAGCCTATCCTTCATCTAACCAAGCATCCATAGTTTCATTTGTATATTTTTTATTATCCCAAATTCTGTCAGCTTCTTTAGTTGCTTTGTGGGTAAAATACTTACCCAACACGGTTTTTAGTTCCTTCAATTCCTCTGGGGAGAGATTTTGGGAATAAAGTTTCAGCAATTCTTCTTGGACATTACTTAATGGTTGTGATTGCATAATATATATTTCTCCGTCTTATTATTTACTCATTAAATGTAAAAACATATTATCAAGATTACAACAATAAATTTAGCACATAACGGCGTGTTATGTTAAAACACAACACCGTAGTTAATTTTATTTTAAAGATTTCCTTCTACTTTTTACATACGCAAAAAGCAAGGGTTATTTTTGTTCTTTCGGGATAATCACATCCCGTATGAGTTAGCACACTTATAATATGTGCTATTAAAATACAAGTCTCCGCGTTAAGTCGCTTGGAACTTGCCCGCCATTTTGTTTGGCGGGGCTTAATCCATCCATAGACCCCGTTTCATTGCGGGGACACTGGATTATACCTCGGCGCAGTTTACCCCGTTTTTTTACGGGGCTTGGCATGAATCCTTGTAACGTTATATGCCTTTAAAATTTTCCTTATTTAAAACTATCCTTGCTGGCTTATTGTAAAAATCAAAAAAGGGAACTTGGGACAATATCAAAACAATTCCAGAGGAAGCTCTGTCTTTATATTCTTGGTTTATAAAATCGCGGGTGATACTTCCATCAATCAGTATTTTATTTATAGCTAATCTGAAAATCTCGATTTTTATTATTTGTTTTTTGCCATTAGATGTAACTCTTTCTATCCCACTCCAATCAACTGATAAAATCTTATTTGATTTACCACTGTCTCGCATTATAGTTTTACCTTCTAATGGCTTGATGAAACTCTCCCAAATCTTATCAAACTGGTCAACCGTGCAATTATTATTACTTAAAAATTTATCGTCTGGTTCTATATAGCGTATTTCAATTCCTAATTTGTCTGCAACTTCTTTGGCATTGTCAATGATTTGTCCATCTGTCACTAATATCGCTTTTGTGCAATTGAATAAATCTTTAGAACCGTGTAGTTCCATTATCATTTGCCGATTCACTTTTCTTGTGGTATGCCCAAACATCTTAACTTGGATTCCAATTTTCTCATTAGCTTTAAAAGCAAAAACATCAATGCCATAATCATTATTATAGTTGGTTAATTCTGTTTCATAACCATCTTTTGAAAATTTTGCACAAACAAATGACTCATATTCTTTTGGTGTCATTGCCTTAGCTCACAAGGTTAGCAAATGGGAAATTATTGAATTTTTGTCTGAACAAATCAATCAGTTTCATTTCAATAATTCTCGGTTCTTCATCTGGTAATTCTTTCCAACAAATAATATAGTCGTCAATATTCTTGATTTGCCAAATATATCTTCCGCCCCAATGTCCCACTTTTTTACCTTGTCCAAAATTTAAATATTGTTTTAGTCTGGACTGTAATGTTGCGGAGCTATTCTCTCCGCCGGCTTTACCAATATATACTATTCCGGCGTCTTCATTCCACTTATCAGTTAGTTTGCTAATATCAACATTAGGATTTTTATTTTTGAAAAAGCCACCAGTACCTATTTCAATGAACTCAACTTTATTTTTATTGGGGCGCAAAACAAGATACACTCCTTTAATTTTAGGAATTATTGTAGAGTTTAATTTTAAATCAGAGATTTTCTTGAAACCGTTAAAACCGGATTCCTTAATCGAATCAATATTATCAATATTCATCTCAACCTCATTTTGATTTGGCATATAACGGTGTTGCCGATAAGCGGCGCCCCAGAACAAGAATGCCACTTAAATAACAACAGCCAATAATTTGTAAAAAATTTATTTAACAGAACTACTTTACAAAGCAACAAGACACGGAAGAACAAAGCCAAAAATCACACAAATACCGAAAGCGAAAACGGCGTCCGCTTGATTGGCTTGTATGTTTAAACCAACACAAAAATAAAATATTAATGACAATATTCATATAC
>CAYJPN010000034.1:0-55407 GCA_964372115.1 uncultured Ignavibacteriaceae bacterium | reverse complement strand
TTACTGTAGAAATGAAAAAACCAAAAAAACATCGATCTCTGTAGGAGATCAATAAATTGTTGAAATTATAATTCCCCTACGGGGAATATTTTTTAATGGTATTGTTAGTCCTACAAGAATTTATCCCCCACGGGGAAAAATTCAATCAAACGGAATTGTAATGATTGATCGTATAATTTCAGACGGAACCCCAATGGTATTCCATTATTGGCCTGCCTGGTTTATCGCAATAAAATATTTAGTAATTAAAAATTAAATTATTTATTTTTATAGAGTTATTAAAAGTAAGGACTGGCTTAGGAATGGTTGATGACACTTCCCATTGGTTTCCTTTAGTGGGGATTATGAGTTGGTGATTTTTATACAAGAATTAATTTTTTTAAGGCTTAAACTTGACGCCAATTAACATAAGCGAAAAAGAAACAAGATATTCAATAATTGATCCTCAATTAAACAAAGCGGGGTGGAATCTTTCAGATCGTACCCAAGTAGGGTTTGAAATTCCGGTTGCTAATTATGATAAAACCAAAGTTAGCGGCTTCACAGATTATTGCCTCTTTAGATCCAATGGTGATGTTCTTGCTGTTGTCGAAGCCAAGCGAACAAGTAGAGACGCACGTGTGGGTAAAGAACAAGCCTTAGAATATGTATCCGAAATTCAAACCAAACAATCCTTCCGTCCTTTCATTTTTCTAGCCAACGGTGATGATGTTTTCTTTTGGGATAGTGAGCATGCCGCAGAAAGACATGTAGCCGGATTTTTCTCAAGAGAGAATTTGGAACGTTTATTACACCTTCAAAGAAACAGAAAACCACTCAGCACAATTCAAATAAAAGATTCAATTGTAAACCGTTCCTATCAAACAGAAGCCATTCGAAGAATTGCGGAGACTTTCGAAATAAAAAAGAAACGCAAAGCATTACTTGTTATGGCTACCGGTACCGGAAAGACGAGAACGGCAATGGCATTGATAGATGTTTTACTTAGAGCAAACTTCGCACAGAAAATTTTGTTTCTTGCAGACCGTGACAGCCTAGTTGAACAAGCTCTTACAGATGGTTTCAAAACACACTTGCCTCACGAAGCGCGTGGAAGAATTAGAACATTTGATATACCAACAGAAGCAAGAGTTTTTGTTTCAACACTTCAAACTTTAGAAATATGTTATGATAAATTTACACCCGCTGATTTTGATGTAATTATCGCTGATGAATGTCACCGTTCTATTTACAATAAGTTTACGGATGTTCTCGCTTACTTCGATGCTGTTCAAATTGGATTAACCGCAACTCCGGCTGATCTTATTGAACGAGATACCTTTAAGTTTTTCGATTGCGAAGGTAAATCGCCGACATTCCTTTATCCGTTTGATGACGCTGTGCAAGATGGAAATTTAGTTGATTATAGTGTTTACTCTGCTCAAACAAGATTTCAGAGAAGAGGCATTAAAGGAATTGACCTTTCAGAAGAAGAAAAAGAAATTCTTAGAGAAAAAGGAATTGACCCCGACAATCTCAATTTTGAAGGAACCGATTTAGAAAGAAAAGTAACAAACAAAGATACGCTCCGCGCTCAATGGGAAGAGTTTATGGAATATGCGCTCTCGGATAAATCGGGACAGCTTCCCGGCAAGTCCATTGTCTTTGCTATTACCCATAAACATGCGATGAGATTAGCAGAAACTTTTAACGATATGTATCCGCAGTATGAAGGAAAGCTTGTTCAAGTAATTGATTCAAAGATGGAGAGAGCGGATAAACTGCTGAACAAGTTTAAGAAAGAAAGTCTACCGAGAATTGCAATCTCTGTTGATATGCTGGATACCGGCGTTGACATTCCCGAATTAGTAAATCTTGCATTTATGAAACCGGTGAATTCCAATATAAAATTTTGGCAGATGATAGGAAGAGGTACACGCAATAACGAAGCGTGCAAACATTTTGATTGGCTGCCGGGTGGAAAGAAGGAAAAGTTTTTAATTGTTGATTACTGGGAAAATTTTGAAACAATTAGAAAAGATGATACAAATAAACAGATACCTATTCTTGTAACAATATTTAATCACCGGTTAAGTAAGTTATTGTTGATGCTTGGCGATCAAAAGAGTGATGATGCAAAACGAATAATTTCGGAGATCAGAAATCAGATTGGTTTAATTCCGCTTGAATCTTTTTCGGTGAAGAAAGTTTTCAAAGAAGTTAGAGACGCTTGGGAGGATGAATTCTGGAATTACATCACGCCAAATAAACTAGAATTTCTAAAACTGAAAGTAGCGCCGTTATTACGGTTTGTTTCCGATGTTAATGCTGATGAAGCATTCTTTACCAACAAGATGGAAAAGTGCGGGTTGCTCTTCTTGCAGAAACGTGACAATCAATCAACAATAGATTCAATCAAAGAAGATGTTTCATTGCTTCCAACAAACCTTTCTCAAGTTGGCGAACACATTGTCCATGTAAACGAAGTCCTTTCGAACGAATTCTGGAAAGGCGCATCGCTTACAAAGATTGATGAAAAGAAAGTTGTACTTGCCCCGTTGATGAAATACAAACGGGAAAAACCTTCTCTTATCTTTGAACTTGGACTTGATGATTTTATAGAAGCGCGTAAATGGGTGATCGTTAGAAAGGATAATGAAAAAGTATATATTGAAGAATACCGGAAACGCGTTGAAGAAAGAATTTTGAAACTTGTCGGTGAACACCCGACGATAATGAAATTAAAGAATAGAGAAGAAGTTGGTATTGACGCTCTGCTTGAACTTGAAAAAACTTTAGAGCAAGAATTTAATACCGATGAACTTTCCCTTGATGAACAGAACATGTTGAAAGCTTACGGAATCCGTACCGGCAACTTTATTGATTTCTTAAAACATATATTGAATTTGGAAACGTTACCGACTTACGAAACGATAATTAGAAAGTCTTTCGATTCATTTATTATTGAACACAACTACAATGCAGATCAATCACGTTTTTTAAGAGCGGTGCAGAACTTTTTTATACAACATCATAAACTTGAACCGGCTGATCTTTACGAACCTCCATTTACAAACTTTGGTGTTAATGCAGTGGAGAAATTATTTAGTGAAGAAGAAGTAAATGAGCTGGTTGAATTAACGAAGAAATTGGTAGCATAAATTTCAAAAAGAAAACTTTAATGAAGAAAAAATTAATACTTTTTATTCATGGTCTGGGGGGAAATCCACTAAAAACATGGGGGAAATTTCCAGAGCTCCTTAAATCAGATATGGAAATTTATCATGATTTTGATATTGAACATTTCAGTTTTCCAACATCAATCTTTCGTTTTCCTTTTGGACAAATTCTTCCTAAAATTCAAGATCTTGCGGAGGGACTAAGATCCGAAATAAATATTAAGTATTCATCTTATGATGAAATTGTTATTGTTTGTCATAGTCTAGGAGGATTGGTTGGCAAAAAATATATTCTTGAAGAAATCAAGTCTAAGAATAGGTTAAGAGTTAGTAAAATTCTATTGTATGCGACGCCTAATAACGGTGCAACGTTGGCTTCCGCCGGTTCTACATTAACTTGGTGTAACTTACAAATAAATCAATTGAAAAAGACTTCAGATTTTGTTGAATTGTTAAATGAGGACTGGTATAAATATAAAATTGAAGAAGTCATATATGTAAAGTATATAGTTGCTGCTCAAGATAAAATAGTAGATAAACATAGTGCAAAAAATATTTGGGGTAATAATAGTTATGACGTAATAGTCGGCAAAAATCATGGTAGTGTTGTAAAACCCATAGACAAAACTGACTTGACGTTTATTTATCTTAAAAACTTTCTTCAGTCAAAGTCAAAAAAGGATGAATATTATGATGAGTTTATTGAAGCATGCTCGTCTTTCTCAAGGGAGCAGATTGAATTACAAAAAAGGAGTAAGAAGTACATTCCGGAAGTATTTACTGAAATAACTGACATAAAAGAAATCGGCAGATATTATGCGGATCCAGTTTTGATGCTTATGAAACTCATTGAGGAATTACAACGAATAAATTATGCACGAATAAATGAATTTATTTTTAAGTATAAATTAGATCGAATACCCTTTGAGTTACAGTTACCTTCATCAGATCATACTCAATTGGAGAATATATCTCTTTGTATAAAAGAATTAAAGATTTTCGTAAATAATATAATTCGTTGGATAAATGAATTTCAAAATAAAGTAAGAGCACTAAAACTTGGGGGAGATTTTTCAGACGTTCAAAAATATTCCTTTCAGTGGGAAAAATACGAATATGAGTCACTCTTTAAACATAAACGGAAATTAGAAGAAATCGGAGAAAAACTTACAGCTCTTGACACTCAAGTTCTTATCGTTACATCACCCGCCGGTCATGGCAAGACTAATTTTGTTTGCGACCTTGTAGAAAATGTTCTTTTTAAACGTAATGTTCCAAGCCTTTTATTTTTTGGTAAAGATTTTTATGAGTCAGATATTATTAATCTTGAAGAATCAATTCTACAGAGAATAAACTATAAGAGCCAATTCAAGAGTTTTCCCGATATTATGAATGAAATAGGGATTAAATTTTTTCAGAACAATAAACCATTGGTTATAGTCATTGATGGTTTAAATGAACAAAAGAATTATGCCTTATTTTCTTCCAAGTTACAATTGTTAATCAAAACTTTAATCCAATTTAATTTCGTGCGGATAATTTTGACATGTCGATCTGAGTATTTTCAAATTCGATTTAACGAATTATTGATTTCAGACATTTCTGGTAAAATGTATTTAAAGGAAGATTTTGATTCCCGGATTAGAGAATTAGACAGAAATAAAATCTTTAATGCATACACTAAGTTCTTTCACTATAGAATTCTTGATATATCAGATAGTGTTTGGCGGAAATTAACTGAAGACCCATTATTCTTAAGGATATTTTCCGAAGCATATGGGGATTCAAATTCCTCTCGTGAAAATGTTATTCAAGGGTTAACTCATTTGTATAAAAATAAAGTCTTTCAAAAATATTTCGATAAAAAGAAACAAGAACTTTCTCTTGGAATGCAATCCGATAGTATGTTAAAAACATATTCCAAAGAGATGTTTGAGAGAACACTGGAGTCTATTATTGAAATTATGTTTGATAATAGAATATTTATGAATTTACCTAAGGCAAAATTGAATTTTTCTAAAGATTATTTTGATGAATTGGACAGAATAATTGATAATGACATTTTGATTCAAGAGACATTAACCGATTCTGCTGGTAAAGAGGAGTGTATCAATTTTACATTCGATGAATTTAGAGATTATTTATTGGCAAAATATATTCTGAAAAAAATAGGAGATCTGCAAATATTTGAAAATATACTCGATGAATTGATAACCTCAAGAGGTATAGTCTCAGAAGGGTTTGCAAGATATATTTTTTATGCGTACAAAGAAAGTAAAAATAATGACTTGGGATTATTAATTAAAAGAAAAGATTGGTATGAAAGAGTATTTTGTGAAGAAATATTTTCTATTGATGATGAATTAGTGGACAAGCTTGATTTGCAATATCTTTCCTATCTTTTCAAATCGAATCGACAGTATTCTTTGGTATTTGTTAAGAAGTTGATACACCGAATAAAAATAGAGCAAAACCCAATATTAAATATTAGTATTTTATTAGATATTATTTCCGGATTGAGTGACAGTGACTATAAAAATTTAATAGCGCCAATATTTGTTTGGGTAAATGATGATTATTATGGGGCTTATAGAAGTGATAATCTCCAGATGGAATCTTTTTATGATTTCTTGGACAAAACTATTTCAGGTGAAAACGGGAAAAACATTTTTGAATATTTGTATTATTTTGAATTAATATTGTTACTAATGGATGACTCGACCGATGTATCGGCAATATCTTTCGAAGTATATGAAGCATTTTCTATTAAATATCCCGAGCAATCAAGTCTTATTATTCTAAAATACATAAACCAAGTAAAAAGCTTATCTCTCTTGGATAGTATTTGTAGTTGCACAGTGGATTTGATAAAATATGGTATTAATTTTAGTGATAACTTTTTCGGTTCAATCGAATTGATCTTTAATGAAATGATGAATGATGAAAATACAGAAAAGGTTCTTACAATTTCGTTTTTCTATAAGTCTTTGTATGAGTTAAATAAAATACTGTTAGACAATGAAAAAATAAAAATTATTGAGTCCAAAATAGGTTGTTGATTTTATGTTTATACCCCTAAATATAGATGATTTTGATAAATATTTCTTTTTAATCATTCCGAAAAATTTCTCTCGGGATAAATTTCTTTCAAAGTCCAAAATTATGAACGCCACATATGCAAATAAAATTATAAACGATATTTTAGATGTTTTTGAAAACTCAACTGTCGATGTTATAGACGAGTATAACAAATATTATTCAATGGAATATTCTGATGTTTTTGATTATTTGTATAAACACTATAATCTTACTGAAGATAGTCTTTGTTTCGTCAAGCAAAATATGAGTGATGACACAAAATTATTATTTGGGTCAGCAACATCGTCCGGGGGGTATAATCTGGCTGAATTAATGTTTGATGAAAAAATGGTTGTTGCAATAAACAAATTGCTTGAGGAAATAAAACATGAAAATTAAAACTGATTTTGTGACCAATAGTTCATCAACATCCTTTATTTTAATTACGAGTAATGATTTTGGGAAAGATGAATATTTAAAGTTAATTGGTATCGAAAATGATTCCGTATTCAGTTTTCTTTTTGAAGGATTGTATAAGGTTGTCAAATCAAAGATTGAATTATTTAATAATTATAAAAAAGATGATTCATGGCAAAAAAATGAATATGAATATTTACCAGAGAGTATTAAAACCAAGATTAGTGATGCCGAAAGCTCAAACAAAAAAGTATACATCGGTAAATTAGCGAGTGAAGGCGAAATTGAAGAAAGATTTTTTTGCATGGATAGTTTTTGTGTCGAAAATGATTCAATTTATTTCAATGCCATTCCAAATACATGGTGAATACTAATTATCGGTTTGTTTTTAAAACAAATTCTGAACAGAATTATTCAACTTTTTTTGACCGAGAATCGGGATTGTTTATAAGGAAAGAAAAAAAAGGATACGAAGAACCATTTTGGTCTAAGGGTGGCCCAGAATTACTTGATATATCAATAACCAACTATTGTAAAAAATCATGTGATTTTTGTTATAGAAGTTCTGACAGAAACGGCGGGTTTATTTCGTTAGACAATTATGAAGAAGTTGTTCGCCAAGCTTCAAAAATTGGTGTATTCCAAATTGCGTTAGGGGGTGGAAACCCAAATTATCATCCTAGTTTCTGCAAAATATTGAAAATGACTCGAGAGAAGTATGGTCTTGTTCCATCTTATACTTCGAATGGTTATGGTCTATCTGAAAAAATATTAAAATATAGCAAAGAATTTTGTGGCGCGGTTGCTCTAAGTGCATATTATGATGATGACTTAATGGAATCTTTGATTAATCGTATTTATAAGTTTGAAATTAAATTAAATATACATTTTCTACTAACTTCTACAAGCATAAAGAAAGCAATACGTTGGTTATCGAACACTCCTATATTTTTAAAAAAAATTAATGCACTTATCTTTTTAAACTATAAACCTCAAGGAAGGATCGTCAATAATGATTTATTACTTAAAAATAGTCATTATGCCGGAATGTTCTTTAACTTAATTAATAAAAATCATTATCCCTTCAAATTGGGATTTGATAGTTGTAGTGTAAGTTGGTTGATAAAAAATCTAGAGATAAATGAAAATTTTGCAGAACCATGTGAAGCTGCAAGATTCTCTGCTTTCATAGATGAAAAACTGAATATGTTGCCTTGTTCTTTTTTCAAACCACATGATCCACCAAATATAAATCAGAACTCAATATTAGATATTTGGCAAAATGATAAAGTATTTATCGCATTCAGAAAAACCTTAGTTGAGAATAAATGCTCTACAAAGAACTGTTTTAAAAGTTGTTTAGGGGGGTGTCCACTTTACCCAAACATTAATTCATTATGTCAATAAAGTATTATTTCATATCATGCTAACCTCCTCAACCATAAAACAAAAAGTAGATTCTCTCTGGGATAAATTCTGGTCCGGCGGTATTTCTAATCCGCTGACGGCGATTGAGCAGATGTCTTATCTCATCTTTCTAAAAAGATTGGAGGATAACGACAACGCAAACATTGCATCGGCAAAACGAAGAAATACTAAATACCAATCGCTCTTCGCTAATAATGAAGATTGCCGCTGGTCTTATTGGTCTCAACTTCCCGGCGAAGGAATGCTTAAACACGTGCGCGATAAAGTTTTTGAATTTCTCCGCAATCTTGGAGGTGAGACAAGCACCTTTACCCAACACATGCAAGATGCCTACTTCATCATTCCAAAAGCGTCGCTCTTGCAAGAAGCGGTGAAGATCGTAGATGATCTTCACATCAGCGAACAGAATGTTGATGTGCAAGGTGATATGTATGAATATCTTTTAATGCAGCTTTCTACTGCCGGTAAGAACGGACAGTTCAGAACTCCGCGCCACATTATCAGAATGATGGTTAAACTTGTTGATCCTAAAATCGGTGAAAGGATTTGCGATCCGGCTTGCGGTACATCGGGATTTCTGTTCAACGCTTATCAGCATATCTTAGAAAACAACACAAGCCCCGAAGTGTTGGATTACGATGCAGAAGGAATTCCTCATCATTTAATTGGAGATAAGATTGCGGATAAAAAACTTTTTACATTCTTAAAGCAGCATGCGCTAACCGGATACGATTTCGATTCAACCATGACGCGCATTGGCGCAATGAACTTAATGCTTCACGGAATTGATAACCCGAAAATTCTTTATACCGATACGCTTTCAAAACAGTTTAACGAAAAAGAACTTTATGATGTTATCCTTGCAAATCCTCCCTTCAAAGGTTCTATTGATGAGACCGATGTAAACAGCCGCTTCAAAATAAAAACGAAAAAGACGGAACTCCTTTTTATTGAATTGATCTACGATCTGCTTGTAATGGGGGGACGCGCCGCGGTTATTGTTCCCGATGGAGTTTTGTTCGGTACAAGCAACGCTCATATTGACCTTAGAAAAATTCTTATTGATAAGTGTAAGCTGGAAGGAATCATCTCAATGCCTTCCGGTGTGTTCAAACCATACGCCGGTGTTTCTACTGCTGTTATGGTTTTTCAGAAGGGCGGTATTACGGATAAGGTGTGGTTTTACGATATGCAAGCCGATGGTTTTTCTCTAGATGATAAGCGCAATAAAACGGAAGCCAATGATCTGCCGGATATTATTGCAAAGTGGAAAACCAAACACACCCCTAACCTCCCGACAAATCGGGACAAGCTCTCTAAAGAGGGGAATAAGATAGTGCGAGTTAATGTAAAGGAGATTAAAGAAAACAAATACGATCTCTCAATTTCCCGCTACAAAAAAATAGTGTATGAAGAAGTTGAATATGAAAAGCCGGAAGTGATAATGGAAAAAGTATTGAACCTTGAAAAAGAAATTGCAAAAGATATTTCAGACATAAAAAAAAGTTTTTGAGCAAGAATTGATTATGAATAGAAACGGCTGGCAGATTAAATCTTTGGGTGAAGTTGCTGAATTTATACGAACTGGAAAAACACCATCTACAAAAAAAGAAGATTACTTTAATGGTGAAATTCAATGGTATACACCTTCTGACATCGGAGAATCTAAATATTTAGAAGAGTCAACAAGAACTTTGACGCAAAAGGGAGTAACCGAAGGTAAAGCATTAATATTTCCAAAAGATACTTTACTAATTACATGTATTGGAAATATTGGTCGCGTTGGAATTTTACAATATGATGGATCATCAAACCAACAGATAACCGGAATAAAATTTAACTCCAATATTGATGTTGATTATGCGTACTTCTGGTTTAGAAAAAATTCTCACCACCTAATCTATAGAGCTAATAAAGCAATAGTTCCGATACTTAATAATAGTCAGTTAAGAGAAATAAAAATTGAGTATCCACCTCTTCCAGTCCAAAAACAAATTGCAGAAATTTTAGAAAAAGCAGACCAAGCAAAACAAAAACGGAAAGAGGCAAACAAACTAACAGAACAATGTCTACAATCTGCATTTATAGAAATGTTCGGCGATCCGGTGAAGAATCCAAAAGGGTGGGAGATGAAAAAACTGGGTGATTTCATTGGATACATTGGCGATATTGGTTCTAATGGTAGTAACGAAAACGTTTCTAAAAATCTTGTTATGGTAAACAAAGAAGATTATGCAATTATGGTTAGGACAGTAAACTTGAGTTCAAATGACTTCACAAAAAATCTAAAATATGTTTCTAAAACCACTTATGAATATTTCTCAAAATCCAAGATCTATGGTGGAGAAATAATAATGAATAAAATTGGTAGTGCTGGTGACTTTTGGATAATGCCAAATTTTGGTAGACCGGTTTCGTTAGGCCTAAATCAATTAGTTATTCGACCTAGAGCGTTAAATACGGTATATTTATATTATTATTTATCAACCAATTATGGCCAAGTAAATATTAAATCTCAAATTAGGGGTGCAATTACTAAGTCAATTACAAAATCTGCTGTTAAAAATTTACCTTTACTCTATCCTCCACTTTCATTCCAACAACAATTTGCAGAACTTGTTCAAAAAACAGAAACATTAAAAGAGAAGCAGAAAGCATCAGAAAAAGAATTGGAAAATCTTTTCAACTCACTCATGCAAAAAGCGTTTAAGGGGGAGTTGGTTGGTTAATAACTCACCTTTACGCATTATTAGAGTATTCATTGTACCGTCATTTATGCCGGAGACTTAATTGAAAAAAAGGAAAGGCTTTAGCCGCATCAATAGCAAATATGGGGCTAAAACCCAATATTTTGGTGTAAATTTAACACCCGCCGGAGGGCGGGCATAAATGGCGGGGCAAAAAGGCAAAAATATAAGTAAGTTGAGTTATTAAAAAGAATTGCAATAATTGACTGGACATTCTAAAACTTAACAAATAGCTGTTCAATTATTGTAACTATATAATCCTATATATTTGCAATTAATTAACAACACGCAATGGTACCGATTTTTTGCACTGATAAAAAAATAAAAAATAATTATTTAGGTACCGGTGCTGAAAATATTGATGCTGTTTTGATCGTCGGATAGATGAGTAATCGATAGATTGGTCTATTGTTCGATTTGGGTCTCCGGGTATTTCTTCAACTCAAAAAAAATAATTTTCCAATTTAATAATCCAAGATAAATTTGAATTGATATATGGTTTTATTGCCGAATTGTTGCATTGTTATATTGCAGTTTAGTTGAAAAGTTTTGCAATAATAACTGTTTTACAGTTAAACAATTCAATTATAGTACTTTACCGGCATAATTCAGAATAAAATAATTATAAAAACCCGACGATTATTTACAATTAATCAAAGAATAATTATAACAAAAGATAAAATAATTGTAATTCATCGAAGATTTATTGTAACAAGGAACGAGTTTATTATAAATAATCGTTCATGAGCTAAAATAAATGACAAAATAATATTAATTAAACAACGATTAATTGTAGAAAATGCGCACCGTGTTATAACATATTCTTCTTTAGTTATAATTATTCAATCACTAATTATAATTATTGTTTGATATTAAGCTATTAATCGGGTAAAAGTTTTATGAAATCTAGTGTTCTTGTTATTACTGAAAAATTAGAATAGGTGTTTGTTGCAAAAACCCTTAAAGGGAAAACCCGGTTTTTATAATTCAGCCGGGTAAACAGAAACAAATAATGAGGTAAGTGCTATGCCACAAATAAGTAACAAAAAACACGCGCTTGCCGTTCAGCAGTTTGAAAAAATGGCTGACGGCGCTGTTATACATTCCGGCGAGGAAAATTACCCCGCCGAGGTTAAAGACGCTGCATGCAGGGACGCCAAACAGCAGCTTGAAGATTTAAGACAGGCTTATGAAGATGCCCTGAATGAAGCCCGCCGAAAATTTGATGCGTATGAGGCGAAGGAAAAAGAATTGCTTACGCTTTATTCCCGCTTCTCAACTCAATTGTACGGATTTTATGGTAAAACAAATCCTATGGTTACAGATTTCGGATTAAAACCATATAAACCCACCGGTAAAAAAGGTCCGCATGTACCTTCAGGCGGCGGTGAATAATTTGAGCTGATTATCTTCCGGTTATCTCGATGCTTAATATTACGATATACCGGCTAATATTATTTTAATATTGTTGAGAGTATCGAGATAACCATTCGCAATGTAAGAAAAATCGAATCAGTTGCACAAATAGAAAAAGTTGCAAATTCAAATTACTATTTGTTCCCAATTTCCGGCTCTTTTTATCATCAGGAACCTCACCCCATTGTGGACATTGCTAACAAAAAATCATCATAGATTATAGTAGATAATTATTCCCCTACGGGGAATGGTTGTGTCATGCGGGGTGGTTGTCCTACAAGAATTTATCCCCTACGGGGAAAAATTCAAACAACCGGAATTGTAATAATTGATTGTGTATTTTCAGAATGAACCCCATCGGGGTTCAATTATTGTAAACGAAAGAAATAATGATTCCCCTACGGGGAATAGGATTATGGGATGGTGCGATTTGTCCTACAAGAATATATCCGCTACGCGGAAATAATATTATGCAAATAATACGATGGTTATTTCTTTATTTAGTGAAGAACCCCGTAGGAGTTCAATTACTATAGAAACAATAAACCATAAAAACATCGATCTCTGTAGGAGATCAATAAATTGTTGAAATTATGATTCCCCTACGGGGAATAGGATTATGGATTGTGGGATCTGTTCTACAAGAATTTATCCCCCACGGGGAAAAATTCAAACAACCGGAATTGTAATGATTGATTGTATAATTTCAGACTGAACCCCATCGGGGTTCAATTACTGTAGAAATGAAAAAACCAGAAAAAACATCGATCTCTGTAGGAGATCAATAATGTATTGAAATAATAATTCCCCTACGGGGAATAGGATTATGAGATGGTGCGATTTGTCCTACAAGAATTTATCCCCCACGGGGAAAAATTCAATCAACCGGAATTGTAATAATTGATTGTGTATTTTCAGAATGAACCCCATCGGGGTTCAATTATTGTAAACGGTAAACCATAAAATCATCGATCTCTGTAGGAGATCAATAAATTATTAGCCGCATTTTATTATTCTATTTCTGACAAATTATTATCCGTTAGCTAACGGACTCTTTTCCTTTAAGTTGACGCCTACGGTTTGCTAACGGATACTACAATATCTGTGAAAGGTGATTTATTAATTCCCAATATGAATCGTATCAAGACTGTCAATTATTCCGAAGGCGCTTAATAACCAGAGTACCACAACGATAATCACTACCGCATTCAATATTTTTTTTATAGTAGACTGCATCGGAATGTAGCTGTTAATAAGCCAAAGCACGACACCGACAACCACCAGCACGATTACTAATCCAATCAACGACATAGTTTTTTCCCTTTCAATGTTTGTTTGTTCAACTGATCTCCTTTAAAGAGAATCTAGTTTCATTTATTATTCTACGCGGTTTGGGATCTATCCAATCGCAGAATACATCTCTACATTTGGTTTAATGTTTCCTTTGATATAATATAAAGTAATTCAAAGTTGCACAATCGAGCAAGAGGATGAAAAAGGGATTACATCTTTTGGGTGAGTAAATAATCCAACTCAGATTGTCTCTTGTTGATGGGTCAATTGTTGACCATCGAAATACTTTTGGAAATTGTTTTAAGAGTTTCATCAGTTCATTAAACTCAGACGGCGGTTTAAATACTTCCTTGAAAAAACGTAAAGCAAAAAAATTTAAGAGAAGATACTTTTAAAATGAATTTTTAAATATAGAATCAGAAATAGTATCTGAAAACGATTCTGGGATGATTTCTGTTTTGTGGTGTTGATTTGGGGCTGCTGCAACCATGTTAGTTATATCTTTAAATATCTAAAATTATAAATCCGGGGTTCTAAGTTTTCCGATAAGTCGCCTTTACCCAAGATCTCAACCTCCAAGGGTAATATCCTGATCATTATACCAATTCAGTGCTTTGTAAAAATGCTCCGGGTTAAAATCCGGCCAATAGTCATCCAACACATAGAAATCCGAGTAAATAGATTGCACTGGAAGGAAGCCACTTAAACGTCTTCTGCCACCCCACCTTATAATCAGATCTATTCTGGAAACATCAAAAGATTTAATATGCCCCGCAATATTTTTCTGAGTAGAGTCAGCTAATTTCAATTTGTTTAAGTCCCACTCCCAACCATAATTTACTAAAAAATTAACTTTAATCCCTCCTTTACCAAAGATCTGCCTTGTGGTATATTTGTACAATTCTTTTGGGAACATAGGAGATTCAAAATCACCAATAACCAACAATTCTGCTTCTTCCTTAGATAATATATTTACTGCATTTACGCAGGCGCTAGTGAAAGCTTTTTTTTGTTTTGTCGGTCTTTTCGTGTTATCAGTAGTAAACCCGTAGTACGTTAATTCCTTAATACCTGCCTCTTTGCATAATTTAAAAAGTATTAAGCCCGGGTCTATACCATATTCATAACCTTTTTCTTTTGTCATTTTATTGGCTTCCGCCCATCTTCTGTTTCCATCAGGAATTATTCCAATATGTTTCGGTACTCTCATCACTATCACCTTATGAATATTATTACCAATTATGAAAAATTTAATCTAGTATTTGTTTTTTCGCAGACAGAAAAGGGTGGTGGACTATCACCGAATGCATTCTTACAAATAAAATAGCCGGTAATTGGTTATCAAATAACTTTGAATCAGCTTGCCTGACTTAAAGCTTGAGTAACCAGATAATTTTACATGACCACATTTCACAAGTTGTTCTTCTAATGCTTTTGTTGCTTGGTTTGATATTTCTACATCTGCATCATCAAGATAGATCAATGCGATTTCTCCATTTTTTCTGAACCAAGCAGCACAGCAATCCATCTTGTGCTTTCACTACTTTCGAATGCAAACTTCATTGTCATTGTCAGCGGTATAGCCAGAATTGCACCTACGAATCCAAGTAAGCCTCCCCAAAAAATTAACGAAAGAAAGACGACCAGCGTAGATAACCCAAGTTTTCTCCCCATCAGTCTTGGTTCTATAACATTTCCTTCTACAAAATTAATTATTATATATCCTGCTGCCACCAGCACTCCGCTTCCAAATCCCATCTGAACAATTGCTAAGATCACTGCCGGAATAGCAGCAAGGATTGATCCTATATTGGGAATGTAGTTAAGCAGAAAAGCAAGAAAACCCCATAGTATTGCATAATCCACCCCGAGAATGTACAACCAAACAGCTATCAAAATGCCTGAAGCTAAACTCATGAATGTCTTAATAACCATGTAGCGCTTCATATCATTAGCAAACTTTGTGAAATGAGGAAATACCTGCTTAGGATCACCGAGAATAGAACGGAGTTTTATAGGAAAGCTTGATACTTCAAGCAATATGAAGGTCACTGTGAGAAGTATCAGGACAAGATCAGAAAGTACAGAACTCAATCCCGATAGCAAGTTGGCAGTAAGCTTTAGTAATACTTCCGGCTTAACATAATCCAGTAATAATTTTTGAGTGCCCGAAAAACCCTTGCTTCTTAAATATGCACTAAGTTCCAGGACTTGTTCTCGAATACGTGCCTGCAATAAAGGCAATTGATCTATAAAACCGCTAAAGGATGAGCCAATTTGTACGCTAATCAGAAGGAGAATGACTATCATAACAGCCATGACAATCAAAACTGCAAATCCGGATGGGATATGTTTTTCTTTTAACCAGAGTACTGGCGGGGTTCCAAGAAGTGCAAGGAAAAAAGAAAGTAAGATTAGAACTACAACAGACTGTGCAAGGCTAACTCCTGCAATAATTATCACAAGTGCTGCAAAACTAATGAGAATACGAATCCCGCGAGACGAATTAATTTGCTCAGTCATACAGTTATGTGACTATTCCTTTAGCCTTAAATAAAAAAGCATTGGAAAAATTTATAGTTTATTCTCAATCATGATTTCAGCTTGCTAGAATATTTCGACATTTAGCAAATACTTAGATTGCCCGACGTCCTCTAAAGACATTGACCAAAATCAATATTATTGCTAGTACAAGCAGAACGTGAACAACTCCACCCATTGTATAAGAAGTAAGTAGCCCAAGTAACCAGAGAACTAACAGAACGACTGCGATTGTGTATAACATAGTAAGTTTCCTTTCAAATTAAATTTCCATATTAAAGTAGGAAGTGGGATCCGACAGTTCAATCGGTCAAAGGGATGAAAAAGGAACTACATCTTTTGGGTGAGTAAATAATCCAACTCAGATTGTCTCTTGTTGATGGGTCAATTGTTGACCATCGAAATACTTTTGGAAATTGTTTTAAGAGTTTCATCAGTTCATTAAACTCAGACGGCGGTTTAAATACTTCCTTGAAAAAACGTAAAGCAAAAAAATTTAAGAGAAGATACTTTTAAAATGAATTTTTAAATATAGAATCAGAAATAGTATCTGAAAACGATTCTGGGATGATTTCTGTTTTGTGGTGTTGATTTGGGGCTGCTGCAACCATGTTAGTTATATCTTTAAATATCTAAAATTATAAATCCGGGGTTCTAAGTTTTCCGATAAGTCGCCTTTACCCAAGATCTCAACCTCCAAGGGTAATATCCTGATCATTATACCAATTCAGTGCTTTGTAAAAATGCTCCGGGTTAAAATCCGGCCAATAGTCATCCAACACATAGAAATCCGAGTAAATAGATTGCACTGGAAGGAAGCCACTTAAACGTCTTCTGCCACCCCACCTTATAATCAGATCTATTCTGGAAACATCAAAAGATTTAATATGCCCCGCAATATTTTTCTGAGTAGAGTCAGCTAATTTCAATTTGTTTAAGTCCCACTCCCAACCATAATTTACTAAAAAATTAACTTTAATCCCTCCTTTACCAAAGATCTGCCTTGTGGTATATTTGTACAATTCTTTTGGGAACATAGGAGATTCAAAATCACCAATAACCAACAATTCTGCTTCTTCCTTAGATAATATATTTACTGCATTTACGCAGGCGCTAGTGAAAGCTTTTTTTTGTTTTGTCGGTCTTTTCGTGTTATCAGTAGTAAACCCGTAGTACGTTAATTCCTTAATACCTGCCTCTTTGCATAATTTAAAAAGTATTAAGCCCGGGTCTATACCATATTCATAACCTTTTTCTTTTGTCATTTTATTGGCTTCCGCCCATCTTCTGTTTCCATCAGGAATTATTCCAATATGTTTCGGTACTCTCATCACTATCACCTTATGAATATTATTACCAATTATGAAAAATTTAATCTAGTATTTGTTTTTTCGCAGACAGAAAAGGGTGGTGGACTATCACCGAATGCATTCTTACAAATAAAATAGCCGGTAATTGGTTATCAAATAACTTTGAATCAGCTTGCCTGACTTTAAGCTTGGGTAACCAGATAATTTTCCATGCCCATTTGCTCAATCTGTGCACGTTGTATTTCTGCCCAATCGACGTGACCCTCTTCCATTCATGTGTTATCACTTCTGCTGAAAAGGGTCAATCGAAGAGATTCTTCTGTTATTTATTTCCTAAACCTACTAATGATAAAAGAGATAACCCCTAAGATCACCAATACAAGTATAATTCCAGCCCATACTCCTACCTTGAATATTCCCTCTATAACCGCACATCCTGAGAAAATAAACGTAGTTATAGATATTACTATCAGGTATAAAGGAACTTTTTCAATGATTTTTCTCATGTCTTTTTCTCCGTCATAATTTTTCGAAAGTTATACTTCTGTTTTAATTGTAAATTACATACGGATCTAAAGCGAATCAATCGTTCTAAAGGATGAAAAAGGAACTACATCTTTTGGTAATGAGATTAAAGGAAATTACTCGCCAATTAACGGAGTCGTTTCTGCTGCAGTTAAATACATGTCAAAGAGATTATAGTGTTATACAATCTGCATGCATAATTTTTTATTATTCAAAGAAACCATCAAAATATTATTGTCTTAGATCATACTAATGAGTTTTTTTAAGAGTATTGAAGAGGAACAAGTTTTAATTTTTATTATAATTTGATAAAAGATATTCCAAGTAACGTGATTTCAATTGATTACTTGCAAGCACTTGTTTAACCGGAGGAAGTTTTACAATCACACCAAGTATTGCCGCCATTGCTCGGTGATTCCACAAAGCTTGTTGATCGAAGATTAGATTTTGAAATTTCCCACGCTCAATTGCCATCACTACAACTCTGTGCGCACTGTTGAGAGGAGTAATCACTCTTTGCTTTCGTTCTATCAAATGAATCTTCCCAATAGTACAAGACCGAACACACAATCCGCATCCAAGACAAATATCTTCATTCAAAACAGCTTTCTTTCTTTTTTTCTTCAGAGGATCATTAGCAGACACAAGACTCATGGCTTCAACAGGACAGACATTCACACACTTTCCGCATCCGTTACAATCTTCAGTTGTTACGACCGGGAGATAATTTGTAGTGTGTACCGGGTGCAACATTGCGAATTTTTTTGCAGCGAGCATCGCTTCACAACAACATCCACAACAATTACAAATAAAACTAACTTGTTCTCTAACATTTTCGCCGAACTGAACAAGATTGTTATCATAGGCAGTTTGAAGTAAATCCATCCCTTCTTTTATATCAATTTCTTTGGCAATGTTATGTTTTATTAATGAGGCGGCAACATCATTGAATGTTAAGCAAATCTCCATAGGTGCATCACACGCTTTACCGAGATGTTCCATCTTATGCCTGCAATAGCACATTCCAACGGCTCTATGACTTGCAGTTTTAATTACTTCGCTTGCTTTTTCATAATCAAGAACTTCCAATTTGTGCGCTTCGCTCAAAGCCTTTTCATTCACAAAGGTTCTTCCCGCTTGAGTGCTTCCTCCAGTGAAAAGCTGTTTAATAAAATCTTCTTCTACATTAAGATATTGATAGAAGAGTTCTGCCAAAACTTTTTGATCAATATCGGTACGGATTCTCATCATCGAAAATTCGAAGAAGCCTGCCATTGGCGGCGGAAGAGAGTATATCGGTTGTCCATTTTGTTCAACATCCAATAAGATTCCCTTCGATGAAAGCTCGTCTAGTATTTTTCGTGTTTCACTAATAGATTTTTTAGTTAAGTATGCTGCTTCCTTTGCAGTAAATGGTTTTATAGGTAATGATGCTACAAACCCAGCCTCTTTCTCAGTAAATAACATTTCTAAAATTTTATAAAGTAATTCTGAAGGTGGGGCTCCTTGTGGAAATTGATTAATTCTATCTACCAAATTCTTATAAGCGGAGCGTGTAGTTAAATGAGCCATAATTTTTATATAAATTAATTATTCAACAAAATATTCTAAAGGAGATTGATAGGAATCAAATTACCGTTATTTTACTTTTGTGTCAAAGGTTTATAAGAATTGAATTTTGTAGACATGGGCAGACAAAAATCTATATCTCTGGTTCCATTAGAACTTGGGCAATGAAATGCACAGTTCTTCTATCTGGTTACAAGGGGCATAATGCTGCCGCTACATTAATCGATTTATATTCTTGCAGCGTTTGCAATTCGTACTATTTCTTGAGCAATCTCCTCAGGCGAAAGGACAAAATCTATACATCCGCTTGCTATTGCGCTCTCAGGCATATCAGGCTGTTTAGCTGTTTCGGGTTTTTGTGCTATAGTAATGCCTCCTACTTCTTTTATACCGCACAACGCTGCTGCCCCATCACCATCATAGCCAGAGACAATGACAGCGATAAGTTTCCCATCCCAGTGCTGTGTAAAGGAACGGAGAAAAACCGTAATCACATCGGGCCATCCCCTTGGCTTTGATATCGGCTTTAGACGGAACTCTCCATCAAGAACGTGCAAATCACGCTGTTCCGGAATGATGAAAACATGATTCGGTTCGATAAGTAATTTTTCTGTTATCAGTTCAACAGGCATCTTTGTGTATCGCGGAAGAATCTCATGAAGCATAGTGGCGACGGTTCGCAGATGATTTACAATTACGATAGCAACACCCATATCGCCCGGTAAATACTTAAGTAATCTGGTATAGGCATCGAGCCCTCCGGCTGAACCGCCTACGCAAACGACAGGAAAGTTTTTTGCATCATTAGATTTCATTGACAATTACTCCAGAGTCTAGTCCGATCTTCATTCTGTAGTTTTCCCATCGAAGTGTTCGTTGTCCTTCTCCGCATCAGCGCGGGTATGGTGGACAACACCGTCACGATGATTCGGCGGCGAATAGATTGTATAGAGTTTCAGTGGAACACTGCTGGTATTGATGATGTTGTGATTCATTCCGGCAGGGACGAGCACGGCAAATCCCGCGCTGATCTCCGTGTGAACGCCATTAAGAACAGCCTCGCCCGTGCCTTCCTCCACGCGAAAAAACTGATCGAGCTTGTGCACTTCAGCCCCGATTTCCTCCTTGGGCTTCAATGCCATAACAACGAGCTGGCAGTTCTTAGCCGTGTAAACCACTCGGCGAAATTCTTCGTTCTTTACCGCGATACTCTCGATATTTTGCACATAACCTTTCATAGCAACTCCTTTATTTGATGATTCTTTACAACTTATAATTAACAACATCCCAAACAGAACAACAACAAAATATTTTTTCATAAAAACTCCGCTACTTAACGGTATTGTCTATAGAAAAAAAAAGTCAAGAAAAAACAGTTCAACTTGAGATTTATTTATTTCACATTTCTGCCTTCGGTCTTACAGACAACACTATTGATTATTCATAAGCCAATGGCTTCTTGTTTTTGCAAACAACTTCATCCTTTATCAAAAGCATTTGCGAGCATACTTTTTATTTTTTCCCCCCCCTTGATGAACTATGTTTCCGGCTTTATCTTTTGCGTTCACTATATATTGATCAGCATCTTCAATAAAATCATGTGATTTGGTTTTTATATCTTCTCGTAATTCTTTACCGGATTTGGGAGCGTAAAAAAACGCGAAGATTGATCCGACTGCTACGCCGGTTAACATACCAATAAATAGTCCTTTACCCATTCCGTTTCCTTCATTTTGCATAACGATCCTCCATTTGTTTTTTACTTCCTTCAATGCACAAACATGCATTCAACCCTTACGCCGTCCACTAATGACATTTACTAAGATCATAATAATTGCAATTACAAGCAGAACGTGAATAACACCGCCCAAAGTATAGGAGGTAAGTAGCCCAAAAAGCCACAAAACTATTAGAACAACCGCGATAGTGTATAACATGATAAATCTCCTTTTGTTAAAATTTCATCAAAATTTTATATAAAGCTATGAAGAGAATCATAGTAATCCAATCGGTCAAAGGGATGAAAAAGGAACTACATCTTTTGGATGGAGGGAATACTCCTCAATCAAGAAAATATTGTTTGCTGCTTTTTTAATAGAAAATATTTCTCTGTTTGTCAAAGTCTTTCTTTCGAGCTTATCAAGTTTGCGTTTAAAAATTGGTTATTAAATGAGCGTCGCTTAAAGTGTTCAAATCTTTATTATGACACATACCGGGAGTAATAGAATCAATGTGCTTTCCTCTGGAGACCAATAGAATTGTGTTTAATAAAATCCGTATATCAATGAAAGGCGAAGTATGTTCAAAGTAGTAAAGATCAAGAAGGATCAAATTTTTTATTCCTTTGTTTCTCTCGCCAAATACTTGCCACATTCCTGTAATTCCCGGCTTTACGGTAATTGAGTTTCGAACATAGTAATAATTCGGATATTTATTCTTTAACACTTCCAGATCGCTAATGGATAAAGGACGGGACCAACCAAACTCATTTCGCCCTTCAGCACATTGAACAACTGCGGCAGCTCATCCAAACCGGTTTTCCTTAACCATCTGCAAAATGCAGGCACGTATTGAAATAAATCCGGTTTGAAAAGAATGTTTTCTGTGTTTATCCGGTTAATGGGATTAATCTTGATGGTTTTAAACTTATAAATATTGAAGACCTGGTTATCTACCGTTACGCCGCGCTTTTGAATTATCAACGGAAATGATTTCAAGATTACTGTCAAGAGAATAGCTATCAACAACATGAAAGGAAACGCTGCTATAAAAATAACCGCGCTTAAGATAAAGTCGATTCTCTTTTTCGCTTCGAAGTATTTTTTACAGTTCATAGCGTGATAATTAAAGTTTTCGGTATTAAAAATCGTTGCGCCAAACTACACTCTTTGACACTACTGTAATTTAGATTTATAGAACTTCTTATAGCCCGGTATAACTATATAATAATTGAGTGGCATAAGAAAAAACCGGGTCTAACATTATCTCATCAAAATCATTTTCCTAACTTCATTTTTCTCGTTTGTTTGAAGCTTATAATAATAGATGCCGCTTGCCAGGTTGTCACCGTTAAATGTTACGTTGTAAACTTGTCCCGCTGCCGCATTGCCGTTGAACAGTGTTGAAACCTTTACGCCGAGAACATTGAATACCGTTAATGTTGCATGAGTATTTTTGTTTACTCCAAATTGTATCTGCGTTGAGGGATTAAACGGATTAGGATAATTTTGATTAAGCAAAAAGCCGTTTAGTATTTGTGCTGCATTAACTTCTATAACGTCGCTGTAATTATGCGCGCCATCGTTATCAAGTTGTTTTAAGCGGTAAGCGTAGCTGCCGTGAGAAATTGTTTTATCTGTAAAACTATATTCTTTTGGTGAACTGCTGTTGCCTGAGCCATTAACGAAACCAATTTTTGTCCAATTATAATTTTGCGTCTCACTTCTTTGCACTTCAAAACCGTAATTATTTACTTCCGTAGCTGTGTTCCAATTTAATTCTACCACGCCATTATTTATCGCCGCGGTAAAAGATGTCAATTCCACAGGCAATACATTAGAGCCTAAAGTAACCGCACCAGTTGCAGTCACCGCTCCGGCTAATATACGACCAGTCACCAACGCACTAGCACCCACCGTAATGGATGTATTAGCCATTATGGTTCCTTCAAAAGTTGAGTTCGCTCCCAAAGTCGCTGAACTGCCAACCTGCCAATAGACGTTGCTCCACACAGTGCCGTTAGTAAGAAGCACACTACTGCCATCTGATGTAATAAGAGTGGAACTTGCTTGGAAGATGAATACGCCTCCGCCATCGAGTGTGACAGTTCCCGGCAGATTAGGAGTCGCTGCCGAAAGCGTATAGACACCCTCCGTTAGGGTACCAGAGAGGAGACCGCCGGCCACATTAAAATCTGGGTCTTGTCCAGCAGCGTCGTTATATGCAGTCAACAAATCGGTATGGGCTGTTTGTACAACAGCGTCGTTTACCGGATAAACCATATATCCGGGCGCGGTGATGGTGACATCTATTGCACCACTTAACGTCCCGACATTTCCAACAACAACGGAAGTCCCGCTGATTGCTGCTTGGGCTAGAACTCCGAAATTGGCGGCAGTTCCAAGTGGTGGCGCAGTTGCTTGAGAAAAAGCAGCGGCAGGCATCATCAATGCTACAATTAATCCCGCAAATAGCGGGATGCCGATGAAGCGAAAACGCCGCTTCAAAACAAAAGGTAAAAATGTATTAGTTTTCATTTGTATCTCCATCAGATATATTAGTTTTTCAAACCGAGATAAAGGTATGAAGAAGATGGATTGTAATTCAATAGGGCAAAAGGATGGAAAAGGAACTACATCGTTTGGTTGAGTAAATTTTGACACCGGGCTGAAAAGAAGCAATTCTTGAAGAAGCTCACTTTGTCGTTTAGAAGAAAATTGAAAAAGCTTCGGCAAAAACAAGAAATATAATCAGCTCCTGGTTAAGGGAAAACTTACCATACGCAAGAAACAGTTAATCGGATGTTGATGGAAGCGAAGCTGATCTCCTTTAAAGAGATTCTAGTTTCAAATATTATTCTACGCGGTTTGGGATTTATCCAACCGCAGAATACATCTCAACTGATGGCTTAATGACCACTATAGTATTGGAATGTATCCGTATTCCAATCCATTAGCTAACGGATATTTTATGTCGAGATATTTTTCTTGTTTTGAAATTCTTATTCTCTTTTTACTTGCGGCTGCCGCGCTAAAGTATTGAAAATAATATTTTTGTTTTTTGTGTCAAGATAAATTTTATACTTTTAACTTTTGACTTTCAACTTGTTGCGTTATGGTATTCCAATATTATCTACTAATATAGCATTTGAACTTGAAACTGTCGCCTGCCCTACCGTAAAAATATTTCTAAGAAGCAAAATATTATTGCCGTGAATATTTGCACTATTCATCTTACAAAATGCCGCTTCAAAATTATTTGCATTTACTGTTAAAGTATTATGAATATTTAGCCCTCTAATTCTTGCAGCCTCACCGCTTATGCTAACCGTTCCTTGAACTATTGACAAAGCTTCGCCATCGTCGGAAGCAGAACCAAAAATCAAAACGTTCCGTGCTGTAATGTTTATGTTACCTGAATACTTGCCCGGTTTAAGCACTATAATTGCATTATCCTGATTAACGTAATCGTTTATATTGTTTGTCGAATCAAGTATTACAACTTGTCCGCCAATGGTGTATCGAACAGCAGGAAATATCTCCTCGATAACTCCGTTTTTATATGAGACTACATAATCATAAAGCTCCTTTTCTTGAACAACATTTATGTAGGTCGTATCACCTGGAAAGATCACGGGCAGCGCCGGATTAACAGAAAGGTCTGTAATAACAGCAAGGCCTGTTGAACTTGTATTTACTGCCGCCAATGAACCTGCTTTTATTGGAATGCCTGATCTTTGCGTCCCAGGTTCAATCGTAGTTGAAGATCCTTGGTTAATAATAGGATTCACAACAACAACAAGACTTGTTTTAAGTCCAAATTCTCCGGGTGTCCCTGGATTTGTAGGATTATCATCATTACAAGAGATAAATAATATTATCAATATAAATGTCGTTAAAAATCCAAAACTGACTTTTATACTTTGTTTACGCATTATATATCTACTTTTCTTTTATAAGCAATATTTTAAAATGTTTTTATAGTTCAGCCTTTCAGCTTCCATTAACTGGAATAACAAATAGAGAAATAATTTAAACTGATAAAAGTTAGTAGTACTTTCATAGTAACTTCTTTCTTTATCTTATATAACCGATAAGAACATATAAAAATATCGTAGCTAAATAAATAGACCAAAAGGATGAAAAAGGAACTACTTACTACAAATCTTTTCAACTCGCTAACGCAAAAAGCATTTAAGGGGGAGCTGATTTGTAAATAACTCACTTACGCATTATTTGATTATTGATTGCCCCGCCATTTATGTGGGGACCGAATTGAGATATAAGGAAAGGCTTTAGTCGCATTCGGGAAATAATTTGGCTAAAGCCGGGTACTACCGGTTTATTTAATCCCCGCCATAAATGACGGGGCTATAAAATAATAATTCCCTTAGATTAATTTGTAGTTTACTGCCGGGATTTATGGTTGAATTATTTTTTTTCGGATGGAAATGATTTCAGGCAGTTAAAAAAAATTAGAATATATCTTCAAAGAAGTTTTGCTTAAGAATATTTTCAATTAATTTTAGGCATGAGTGAAAATTCAAAAATATACAACAGTTTTCGATTAGCTGAGGGGTACGCGTTCAAACGTCCGCCGGTGTTTCTTCTGCCGTTTTTGTTTTTCAGAAAGGCGGTATTACAGATAAGGTTTGGTTTTACGATTTGCAAGCCGATGGTTTTTTTCTTGATGATAAACGAAATAAAACAGAAGCCAATGCTCTGCCGGAATTTATAAAGCATTGGAGTGTAAGTCGAAGCGAAACTTCTACAAAAATTAAAGCAATAAAAACGAAGCTAAGACTTCGTTCTACAAAAAAGCTAATCCGGTTGATATAAAAGTAATTAAAGAGAACAAATACTATCTCTCAATTTACCGTTACAAAAAAATAGTGTATGAAGAGATTGAATACGAAAAGCCGGATATTTTAATGGATAAAGTATTAATTTTGGAAAAACAAATTACTGAAGATATTAACTCAATAAGAAAAATGTTACCCTAAATAATGAAGTCATTTCAAAATAATTATATCGAATCCATTCCAATCTCGCATAATGTTTTACAAACAATCCGGTTGATTGGCGAATACAAAGGGAGACAAAATCTGTTCAAGGAACAATCTCCCCAACTTTTGGAAACACTCCGGCAGACTGCAATTATTCAAAGTATTGAGTCCTCAAACAGAATTGAAGGAATACTTGCGCCGTTAGATAGGATTAAAGCTATTGCCGCGGAAAAGACACTACCGGCAAACAGATCGGAACAGGAAATTGCGGGTTATAGAAATGTGCTTAATACAATTCATTCTAGTTATAAACACATACCGGTGACATCAAATATAGTATTGCAATTTCATAGAGATATTTTTGCGCTTTCTGCAATTTCCGGCGGCAACTGGAAAACTACTGAAAATGAGATTGCAGAAGTTCATCCCGATGGAAGTAAAGTTGTAAAATTCAAACCTCTGTCAGCTTTTGAAACTCCTTCTGCAATTGATAATCTGCATACGTTATTTAATGCTGAAATGAATAGAGCGGGACTTGAGCCATTGCTGATTATTGCAACGTATGTTTTTGATTTCCTTTGCATCCATCCTTTTAGAGATGGCAACGGCAGGATTTCCCGGTTACTTACACTTTTGCTATTATATAAAGCCGGTTATGAAGTCGGCAGGTTTATTAGTCTTGAAAAACTGATTGAAGATAACAAAGAAAGCTACTACGATGCTCTCAATAAATCATCTAAAGGTTGGCACGAAGACAAGCATAATCTAATCCCCTGGTGGGAATATTTTATAGGAATTTTACTAAAAGGTTATAGAGATTTTGAGAATAGAGTTGGGATAATAACAACTGCACGTGGCAATAAGACTGCTATGGTTCTCGATGCAATAAAAAATTCCTCTGATGAGTTTGCCGTAAAAGATTTACAAGATCGCTGCCCTACAGTAGGAATTGACTTAATAAGGAAGATTTTAAGGAATGAAAAGAACGAAGGCAGAATTGATTGCCTTGGCAGAGGACCGGATGCAAAATGGAAGAGGATATAGGTATTTTACCTATTAATTAGGTACTGAAGAACAGTTATTACCTATATGCTTTTGATTTTGACCAAATTACAAAGCTTTTTGAGTAAGAACTTTCTTACTAATTAGGTATTGAAACGAAGTTCATTCATATATGATTGCGATTTTAATCTGTTTTAGCAACGAGATAATTTGAATTGCTCCAGGGTAAGCGGGAAGTATCATCATTAATTATGCAATGAACGATGGTTATTACTTAGATAGGTGTGTTTTTCAACTCTTTTCGGAGAATATGATTTTATCAGAACGATGAACTGAGTCTACTCTAAAAAGGTTGTAAACGATTAAAACCGTTTCGGATTCTCAATCTTTTCCCATTAACCTACGACCTCCTAATGAAAGAGCTATTACAACAATAATTCCCTTATATTAATTTGTAGTTTACTGCCGGGATTTATGGTTGAATTATTTTTTCTTCGAATGGAAATGATTTCAGGCAGTTAAAAAAATTATAATATATCTTCAAAGAAGTTTTGCTTAAGAATATTTTCAATTAATTTTAGGCATGAGTGAAAATTCAAAAATATACAACAGTTTTCGATTAGCTGAGGCGTACGCGATCAATCGTCCGCCGGTTCATGAAAAAGTTATAGAGATTTTCCGGTCATCTATAAATGAAAATATTTTGGATCGCCCCGCGCTTGATATAGGATGCGGTGCCGGTCTTTCAACAAAAGCATTGGAAGCAATATCAAATTTTACTGTTGGTTTAGAGCCGCTAAAAAAGATGCTTTCATTTTCAAAATCAGTTTCGGAAACCTCAAATTTTATCTGCTCCGTATCAGAAAAACTACCATTTAAAAATCATTCGTTTGGCATAATAACGGCAGCCGGTTCGCTTAATTATGCTAATCTTAATTTATTTTTTCCCGAAGCAAAAAGAGTTTTAAGTCCTGGTGGGATCATAATAATTTACGATTTTTCGGCAGGCAGCAGGGTTAAAAATGATGAGCGTTTGGCTGGATGGTTTAAGAGTTTTATAATTAAATACCCTTACCCGCCGGACTATGAGTTAGATGTAATAAACTTAAATTTTAGGAAGTATGGATTCTCTTTAAAAAAATACCAGACTTTCGAGATTGAGATTCCGATGAGATTTTCGGAGTATATGTCCTATATTTTTAGTGAAACAAATATCGAACTTGCTATAAATAATGGCGCAGATGAAAAAGAGATATACGAATGGTGTGAAAAACCACTTAATCAAATTTTCAGCGGCAAACCTCCGGGCATTTTGTTTGAAGGATATTTTGCGGTAATTAAATAGTCACTTAATTAATCGGCGTAAAAAAATAGTTATATATATTTCTCAGCCAAAAATTAATTACCTGTTCATCTAATTTGATATTGACTGCTTCGAAAGCTTTTAAAAACCCTTCTATTGAAAAGAGAAGGAAATAAGAGAGTGCCGCCATTTCAATTCGTACTACAAACGGAAGGCAATGAAAATATAAAAAGCTAAAGTTTGCTCATCAATATTCATTCATTTACCGTGTAGTTTTTATTTCGTCTGATATTTTCATAAACTTTACACAAATATTTGATTGTTTATACAACGCCGCTTTCTTTCGATTATCGGCATTTATAAATATATTTGCCACTCAATTATTAGACTGTAGAATGAACGAATTTAATATATTATTTATAGGCGATATAGTAGGCGAGCCGGGAATGAACCTGGTTTCAACGTTTCTGCCATCATTAATGCAAAAATATAAGATTGATTTTGTTGTTGCGAACGGCGAAAACGCATCCGACGGAAAAGGCTGCACCGCAAAGGAAGGGAAAAGACTTTTTGAGCTTGGTGTTGATATAATTACGGGCGGAAATCATACATGGGATAAACATCAATCGCAGGATTACCTAAAAAACGAACCGCGCGTACTTCGTCCTTTGAATTACCCGAAAGGAACATACGGAAACGGTTATTATATCATGAATACTAAAAAAGGGAAAGCTGCCGTATTAAATTTACAGGGAAGAACATTCATGGCTTCTATTGATTGTCCTTTTCGCGCGGCAGAATGGGTAATACCAAAAATTGAAGCTGACACAAATATTATTTTTGTAGATTTTCATGCTGAGGCAACCGCCGAAAAACTTGCTATGGCTAATTTTTTAGACGGCAAGGTCAGCGCCATGGTCGGAACACATACTCATATTCAAACATCGGACGAAAGAATATTTCCGAAAGGAATGGGATATATTACTGATGTCGGAATGACCGGACCTTATGACTCGGTAATAGGTATGAAGACAATTGCCGCTGTAAATCGTTTTATTTACCAGACGCCGCAGAAATATGAAACAGCGGTAGATGATGTTCATCTGTGCGCAATTTATTTTAAAATTGATACCAACACAGGTAAAACTATTTCTTTGGAAAGAATAATATTCCCGGAATTTATAAGATCAGCGGCAGAAGAGAACAAGTAATAATTAAAAATTAAAAATTAAAAATTAAAAATTAGAAATTAAAAATTAGAAATTAGAAGTTAGAAGTTAGAAGTTAGAAGCTAAAAATTGGAAATTATAAATTAGAAGTTAAAAATTAAAAATTAAAAATTAGAAATTAGAAGTTAAAAATTAGAAATTTTAAGTGTGATGAAAATAATTGACGGAAAAGAGACTGCTTTAACAATAAGGTTAGAGTTAAAAGAAAAAGTTGATAAATTAAAAGTCAGCGGAAATGATGTGCCGGGTTTGGTTACAATACTCGTCGGTGATAACCCCGCATCGGAAGTTTATGTAAAAAGTAAAATAAAAGCTTGCGTGGAAATAGGTTTTAATTCAAAAGCTGAAAAACTGAGCAGTGAAATATCAGAAGAAGAACTACTTAATCTTGTAAAAAAATACAATGATGATAATAATTATCATGGTATACTTGTGCAGCTTCCTCTGCCAAAACATATAGATGAAGATAAAATAATCGAGGCAATTTCGCCGGCAAAGGATGTTGACGGATTCCATCCGATTAGCATCGGCAATCTTGTAATCGGAAAAGATACATTTGTATCATGCACACCAGCCGGTATTCATGAATTGTTCAAACGGTACAACATAGAAACAAAAGGGAAGCACGTTGTAGTGGTCGGCAGAAGCAATATTGTCGGTAAACCGATTGCGAATATAATGCTTCAGAAAAAAGAATTTGCAAACTCGGTTGTAACTGTTTGTCATTCGGCGGCGAAAGATTTAAGTTATTATACAAAGCAGGCGGATATATTAATTGCCGCTATGGGGAGTGCCGAATTTATAAAAGGTAACATGGTAAAAGATGGCGTTGTTGTAATTGATGTAGGTATTAACCGGCTTGATGATGCTTCTAAAAAGAATGGTTATCGTTTAGTGGGTGATGTTGCTTTTGCCGAAGTTTCACCAAAGGCGTCATTTATTACTCCGGTGCCGGGCGGTGTTGGTCCGATGACAATAGCAATGCTGCTCCAAAATACTTATAAAGCGTATTTGAAAATTAATGGAATGAATTAAACAAAAGAAAATTTACAAATTTTAATAATTAGACGATATAAATGCTTCCAAACTTAAATAATTTACCGGTCTACGACACCACCGGTGTTGATGAACGGATAGCAAGATTTTGCTCACGGAGTATAAAATCTTCATCAAAAAAAGAGGGTTTAAAGCTTGCTATAAGTATGATTGATCTTACAACCCTTGAAGGTAAAGATACAAAAGGCAAAGTACAGCAGCTCTGTTACAAAGCAATGCATCCGCATGATTCATTAAAAGATATTCCTAAAGTTGCCGCTATTTGTGTTTACCCTTCATTTGTTAGCATTGCAAAAAAAGCCCTTGAGGGGAGCGGTATTCATGTGGCTTCTGTGGCTACGGCATTTCCAAGCGGCCAGTCTGCATTAGAAGTAAAACTATTGGATACAAAATCTGCCGCAGATCAGGGCGCTGATGAAATAGATATGGTAATTTCAAGAGGCGAATTTCTTGCCGGTAATTATCAATATGTTTTTGATGAGATTGCCGCTGTTAAAGAAGCCTGTGGTAAAGCTCATCTGAAAGTAATATTAGAAACTGGCGAGTTAGATACATTAGATAATGTTAGAAAGGCGAGTGAAATTGCTATGTACGCCGGCGCTGACTTTATTAAAACCTCAACCGGTAAAGTTCAACCTGCCGCCACGTTGCAGGTTACTTACGTTATGCTTGATGCAATAAAAGACTTTTTTATAAAAACAGGTAAAATGATAGGAATGAAACCCGCCGGTGGAATTTCGACATCAAAAATCGCTTTACAATATCTCGTTATGCTTAACGAAGTTCTCGGCGAAAAATGGATGAATAAAAACTTCTTCCGTTTCGGTGCGAGTAGTTTATTAAACGACATTCTTATGCAATTGGTTAAAGCTGAAACAGGGATGTACCAATCATCTAATTATTTTTCAAAAGATTAATTATGAAGAAAAACGAAAATAAAGATATGTTTAAAGCTGCCTGGAATTACGCCTCAGCGCCCGAAAGTACCGACCATATAAACTTACAAAAACAGTACGATTTGTATATTGACGGAAAGTTTGTAAAACCGGTTACGGGTAAGTACTTTGATACTATCAATCCATCAAACGATAAAAAAATTGCGAGCGTTGCCGAAGCTGCCGCGGAAGATGTTGATTTAGCGGTTAAAGCGGCGCGTAAAGCTTTTAAGGGCTGGGCAAATTTGTCCGGTAAAGACCGCGGCAAATACATTTTTAGAATCGCGCGTTTGATACAGGAGCGGGCGCGTGAGTTTGCGGTTATAGAAAGTTTAGACGGCGGCAAACCGATTAGAGAATCAAGAGATATTGATATTCCGCTTGCAGCAAATCATTTTTTCTATTATGCAGGCTGGGCGGATAAATTGGAATATGCGTTTCCGAATAGAAAACCAAAACCTCTCGGCGTAGTCGGACAAATAATTCCATGGAATTTTCCTTTATTAATGGCAGCATGGAAACTTGCACCGGCATTGGCAACAGGAAATACAATTGTTTTAAAACCGGCAGAATCAACACCGTTAACAGCATTAAAATTAGCTGAAATAATAAACGATTGCGGTTTACCTAAAGGGGTTGTTAACATTGTTACAGGAGCCGGAGAAACAGGAGCTAATATTGTTAATCATCCCGATATAAACAAAATTGCTTTTACGGGTTCCACGGGTGTAGGCAAATACATTGCCAAAGCAATAGCGGGCACCGATAAAAAGGTAACTTTAGAACTCGGCGGAAAAGGCGCTAATATTATTTTTGAAGACGCAGCAATAGATCAGGCTGTTGAAGGTATTGTTAATGCAATATTTTTTAATCAGGGTCATGTTTGTTGTGCGGGAAGCCGATTGTTTGTACAGGAATCAGTCGCTGATTTAGTCATTCAAAAACTAAAAGCAAGAATGGAAACCTTAATTGTCGGTAATCCATTAGATAAAAACACCGATATCGGAGCCATTAACTCAAAAAAACAATTACAGACAATACAGAACTATATAAAAATTGGTTTGAGCGAAGGGGGCGAAATTTATCAACCCGAATGCAGTTTACCTAAAGAAGGTAACTGGTGCGCTCCTACACTGTTCCTTAATGTTTCGCAATCGCACAAAATTGTGCAGGAAGAAATTTTCGGACCAGTTTTAACAGTTCAAACATTTAGGACAATAAACGAAGTAATTGAAAAAGCGAATAATACTCCATATGGATTATCAGCCGGGGTATGGACACAAAACGGTGCGAAAATATTTCATCTGACCCAAAAATTAGAGGCGGGTGTAATTTGGGCAAATACGTTTAACAAATTCGACGCGACATCGCCCTTCGGCGGTTATAAAGAAAGCGGTTTCGGCAGAGAAGGCGGATTGCAGGGTTTAAAACCATACGTAAAATTCGAGTAATAAATTTTTGGTAAAAAATTATGAGCAGATTAGACATTAATAAAACATATAAATTATATATCGGGGGAAAATTCCCGCGTACTGAGTCGGGGAGATATTACGCTGTTAAAAACTCAAAAGACAACCTGGTTGCAAATATCTGTTTAGCTTCGCGTAAAGATTTTAGAAACGCGGTTGTTGCCGCACGTAAAGCTCAAACCGCGTGGGCAAATAGCACTGCTTTAAACAAAGGGCAGGTGTTATACCGAATAGCCGAAATGCTCGAAGGTAGAAAAGAACAATTTATCGCAGAACTAATTGCCCAGGGCGAACCGTCAAAGGCTGCTCAAAAAGAGGTGAATACATCTATCGACAGATTGGTTTATTATGCAGGTTGGAGCGATAAATACCAGCAATTTTTCAGCACGGTAAATCCGGTTTCAAGTCAGCATTTTAATTTTTCAAATGTTGAACCGGTTGGAGTTGTTTCAATTATTGCCGGTGAAAATCAAAGTTTACTTGGTTTAATATCGTTAATAGCTCCTGCCATTGTCGGTGGAAATACGGTTATCGTTTTGGCTTCTGAAAGCAAACCCTTAACTGCAATTTCTCTCGCAGAGGTATTAAACTCTTCCGATGTACCGGGCGGGGTTGTAAATATATTGACAGGTAAAAAAGATGAGCTATTCAGCCACATGGCTTCTCACATGGATGTGAACTCAATTATCTATTGTGGGGATGATGAGAAGATGACAAAATCGATAAGTGAGTTTGCAAGCAACAATATTAAACGAACTGTTTTTTTCAAAAAAAATGATTGGTATAATGAACAAAACGAATCGCCGTACATAATTGAAAAAACGCTCGAATTAAAAACAACATGGCATCCTACCGGGATATAATAAAGAAGGGATTACGGTATTAAAATAAAGTTCACCCTTTGATCAAATGATATCGGATTTTGTAAAAATTGGAATAGTAAAAAAAGAGAGATTAGTAATAACAAAATGGTTTTGGATTTAGTGGTAAATAAAACGGATGATGGATGTACCGCGGAGGTGCCTTCATTAAAAGGGTGCGAACTATGGGCTCATGATGAAGAATCCGCTCTTGAAAAAATAATAGAACTTGCAGCATATTATTTAAAAACCGACAAAGGGAAATTTAAACTCGACCGCGCTAGAGTTACAAAAAAACAAATCTTTTACAAATTAGTTTTTCAAAAAAGCTGACCCGTGTTAATCTTCAAAACAGAAAAAAGAAAAAATAGAATTATAGAAGTTGCCAGGCAGAGGCAGCAGACATTGCATATTGTACTTGAAAACATTCACGATCCTCATAATGTAAGCGCTATTTTCCGCACCTGCGATGCTGTAGGTGTTCCTGCTGTTTCATTGGTTTATACCATCGAAAAGTTTCCAAAGATCGCAAAAAAATCATCCGGCTCCGCCTTTAAATGGATTGAAAAAGAAAAGCACAAGAGCATAAGCGATTGTTATACATCCTTAAAAGATAAAGGATTTAAAATTTATGCGTCTTCCATAACCGAAGGTGTAAAAAATTTATATGACCTTGATTTATCCGAAAAGTGCGCTATAGTTCTCGGCAATGAGCACAGGGGAGTTTCAGATGAAGCCGCAGAACTTGCGGACGAAAGATTTTTAATCCCGATGTTCGGTATGGTTCAAAGTTTGAATGTATCGGTAGCAAGCGCTGTTGTGCTTTACGAAGCAGCAAGGCAGCGTTTTGCAAAAGATATGTATTCAAATTGTAACAAAAGTGATGACGAACTTAATGAATTGATGACCCTTTTAAGTAAGAAATAATTTTGCAGCGCTTTAATAAAATAACAAAGGTAAAAGGGGAATTAAGTCTTCCGGGGGACAAATCAATTTCGCACAGAGCTGTAATCTTCTCATCGCTATCAAACGGCAAATCGATAATAACAAATATTTCAAACGGCGCGGATGTAAATTCAACCATAAATTGTTTTAAACAGCTTGGCGTTGATATAAAAACCAACAACAATAAATTGTATATTGAAAGTAAAGGAATAAACTCACTCTCTCGACCGCATTTTCCGTTAGACGCCGGTAATTCAGGTACAACAGCGAGATTAATAAGCGGCATATTAATTCATCAAAAATTTGAAACTACACTAATAGGTGATGAGTCATTATCAGCCAGACCGATGAAAAGAATAATTGCTCCTCTAAGCAAAATGGGCGGAAAGATTAGCTCATCCAACGAACTGACATTACCTTTAAACTTTTATCCATCCGAGAACTTAAATCCAATTAATTATGAATTACCGATTGCGAGCGCGCAGATAAAAAGTGCTGTTTTAATATCAGGTTTGCATTTTGAAACCGACACAACTGTAACTGAAAATACTCCTTCCCGTAACCACACTGAAGTTATGCTTGGTCTTCCTGTTCAAAATTATGACTCAAAAAAAGTAATGACTATAAACTCATCCTACATCCCGGAGCCAAAGAACTATTTTGTTCCATCGGATATATCAACCGCGGCATTTTTTATTGTTCTTACTTTGTTGAGCAAAAACTCAGAGTTATTAATAAAAAATGTTACACTTAATCCGACAAGAACCGGTATACTTGAAGTATTAAAAGATATGGGAGGTGATATTAAAATTGTAAAACTTCAAGAAACCCCGGGTGAACGATACGGGGATGTTTTTATAAAAAGCAGCAAACTGCATAATATTAAAATTGATAAAAATATTGTACCAAACATAATTGATGAAATTCCGATTCTTGCCGTTGCCGGAATTTTTGCCGATGGTGATTTTATAATAAATCATGCCGCTGAATTGAGAGCAAAAGAATCCGATAGAATAAAAGCTATCTCTTACAATCTTGGTCAAGCCGGGTTATCGGTAGAAGAATTCCCGGATGGTTTTAAATTAATCGGGAGTAAAATTAATAAAAAGTATAAACTAAAAAGCTTCGGCGATCACCGGATTGCGATGAGCGGCGCGGTGCTTTCGATGTTAAATAAAAGCGGGGGAGTTGTTGAAGATTTTGGGTGCGTTAATATTTCAAATCCACAATTTTTAAAACAAATTGAAAGTATTGTAGTCGGTTAAAGTTTAATTAAACAATTTTAAAAATATTTGCATCGCTTCAAATTAATCAAATAATTAAAACACCCGGAACGCACACCCTATGAAACCATAAAATTTACAACATCATTATTTGATGTTCGAATTTATTTATTTCAAGCTCTTCATAAATTTTATCAATAAAATCCAATCCGTATTTATTTACAAAATTAACAAAGTTAATTTCTCTTTCTTGAAGATTATTATTAGGGTACAACATTGCGGAGAGTTTATCAAGCTGGCGAAGTGTAGTTTCGTGTTTTTTCTTCTGTGCTTCGGAAGATTTGATTTTTAATTCATCGATATAGCTTATAATTTTTTGCCTGTACTTTGTGCTCGAATCGCTCAGTGTTTTGTCAAATCCAAACAATTTTTCTTTTAGCGAATCCATCGTAAGTTCAAGTTCGGTTTTTGTTTTTTCAAAAATCTCATCGAGTGAATCTTCACTAATTTCGGATAGAACACGATCTTTTAGCTTGTCGGTATTTATAAAAATATCATGAATGGTCAAGTTATATTTTTCAAGGAGTGAGTGAGCGCCTTTTTCAACTATTGTAAGCGATGAGCGGGGATAAATAACCGGCGCGGGAATTTTATAGATATCGTAAAGAGGCATTACTTGGGCAAAGTAAGCTATCTCGCTTGGTCCGCCGATATAAAAGGCAGTGGGAAGAAGATAGTCCTGACAAATTGGTCGTAATATAACATTCGGACTAAATTTTTCAGGTTCATCTTCAATCAACTGGATCAATTCTTCGTACGAAAACCTTTTTCTTTTTCGTTTTAGCTTAAAATCATTATCACCGGGTTCAATTAAGTGTCTGCCGCCGTCAATGCTATAAAACAAATTAATAGGACGAATTTTGACCTGCGCGTGGTACAGTTCTTCCAATTTTGCGCTTACATTCACCAACTTCGCGGTATGGGTTCTGAAGTCTGTTATTTCCTTTTTGAATACAGGTTTTAACAAAGATTTTACTGCTGCATCCTGCGGATCAAAAATTATAAGACCATAACGATCGAATAACCAGAAAAGTAATTTTTTAAAAGCATCCTTAAATGAAGCGCCGTCTTTATAAAATGATTTGAGTTTAGTTAATATTTCATCCTTAAACTCGGTTCCTCTAAGAATGGCGCCAAGATCATCAAAAAATTTGTTAATTGATTCGTTAAATTTTATATAACCTACGCTTCCGGTATTGCCTTCTTCCTCTTCCTTTTTATCTCCATAAACCAGTTGTGTAATATCATTTTGGTCATTTATCATCTTAATAAAGCTGACTTCCTCAAAGTCATGGTCATCACCTTCGAGCCAAAAAACGGGGACAAAGTGGTAATCGTCGTATCTTTCGCTTAGGTGTTTTGCAAGTTTTATGGCTGTAATTATTTTGTAGAATGTATACATTGGTCCGCCAAGCATTCCAAGCTGCTGCCCTGTAACCACAGCCATTGTTTTTGAATCTTCGAGCAGTTTTATATTTAGAGCCGTTTTGTTTGATGGGCTGTAACCCGCATATTGCTCGTTTATTAGATAAACTAACTTTGTACGGGGCGCTTTTTCCGAAGCGCTAATATCTTTGAATATTTTTAAGTAATCCTCCCGGTTACGAAAATTATGCAAAAAATAATTGTTAACATTTTCGAATTCGTAAAGATAATCTAAAAATAAGTTTTGATGCCCCGGGATATCACTGAAATTAATAAACATTTTCGCTCCGAATATTTAGCCTGTCGAGAAAAAATAAAATTGGGATACAACAAAAAATAAAACTTAATCCTTTAAAGCAAGTTAAAGTTTAATAAACTTTTGTTGTAATGGATAATTAATTATTTTCGGACACAAAATTATAGGTTTTAATTGGCTCAGGAACAAACTATTAAGTTTTTGAATGCAATAAAGGAGTTTGCGGCAAAAAACGGCAGACTACTGCGTAATATTTTAAAAATTACAATTGCGGCAGGGTTAATTGCATTTATTGTTTCTTATATAAAACCCTCGGAAATTTTTGAGGCGATAATTACCGCAAATCCGGTTCTAATTATTGTCGTTATTTTAATTTTGCCTGTAAATCTATTGTTCCAATACAATCGATGGAGAATTGTCTGTCATGAATTACTCGGGGTAACGGATAATAAAAAAATTATAACTTCGTTATTTTACGGTTATTCAGCCGGTGCATTTACGCCTATGAGGGTAGGGGAATATTTCGGCAGAGCGATTGCCTTTAAAGATAAATCGCTCTTGAATGTTACTGTTGCCACCGTTGCCGATAAAATATTTCCACTTTTAATCGTACTTTATGCCGGGGCATTCGCGCTCCTCCTTTTTTTGCAGTTTAATTATAATTTGGTGCTTTATATTACTGTGCCGTTGCTCGCAGTTGTTCTTATTTCATTTTATCTCTCGGTTATGTTGTTCTTAAACGCTGATTTCTGGAATAACATTTTGTTTAATAAATTAAAATCATCCCCGCGATTTTACAAACTGCTGAAGAATTTTAGCGTTTTGAAAAGTCTCAAAAGAAATGTGTCCGCAAAAATGACACTAAATTCAATAGGGCAGTATATATCGTTCATTTTGCAGTTTGCCCTTTTGGCTGCCGCATTTTCTTCAGAATATAATTTAGTAAATTTTATATGGGCAGGTTGTCTTTTGATGTTCGCAAAAACAATTATTCCCCATATTACAATCGGTGAATTCGGTGTTCGCGAAGGGGCCTCTATTTTTTTTATTACACAACTTGGCGGAACGGCTGCTGCCGCTTTTAACGCTTCTATCTTTCTTTTTATAATAAATATTTTATTTCCATCCGCCGTTGGAATGTTATTATTGTTGAAGAATCGTAATGATTGATATCGTATTCCTTCTTTTCCTATTATTTTTAATTCACTATCTATTTTTTCTGGGGGAGATATACACCGGTTTATTTAAACTCGAAAAAAAAGAAAACCCCGCAGTCTCCGATGAATTTGTGAGTATAATTATTCCATTTCGTAACGAAAAGGAAGTAATACTTGACAGCTTAAGGAGCGTTGAAAATATTGATTATCCGGAAGAGAAATTTGAAGTTATTTACATAAACGATAACTCGGATGATGGTTCACCGCGGCTTCTCCAAAAATCATTGAAGAAAAAAAATATAAAAGTATTAAACGCACCATTCGGTAAAAATAATATGGCGCATAAAAAAAAGGCTGTCAATTACGCGTTAAAATTTACTAAAGGCGATATAATAGTTACATCCGATGCTGATTGTTTACACCCGAAAAGCTGGCTAAAAATATTAGTGGGAATGTTCGACAAACAAACGGGGTTCGTTTCAGGTCCTGTTGAATTTATAGACGACGGCACTTTTTTCGGAAAACTTCAAAAACTTGAGTTTATGGGTTTAATTATCGCGGGTGCCGGACTTATAGGAATAAAGAAACCGGCAATCTGCAACGCAGCAAATCTCGCGTTCCGAAAAAAAGCATTTGATGAAGCCGGTGGTTATACCGGGCAGATGAATCTTTCATCGGGGGATGATGAATTATTAATGCAAAAAATAAATCGTGATACCGCCTATAAAGTAAAATTTTGTTATGATGATAAAGCTGTTGTAGCTACATTAGCGAATAAAAATATTTCACAATTTTTTAATCAGCGGAAAAGATGGGCCAGCAAAGGGATATTTTACACAAGTAAAATATTTATCGCTCAACTAGTTTTGATATTTCTTTTTTATCTAAGCCTTATAATAACGCTTCCAATCGGTTTTATAATCTCATACAATTTTTTATACTATTTCGGGTTTGCGTTTGTTGTAAAAGTTACTGCCGAATATTTCATTATCAAAAGAGGAAATAATAAGTTATTCAAGAGCGATGTTATAAAATTGATACTCGCAGCCGAGATATTCCAGATCACTTATATAATAATTGCATCAATAAGTGGTTTATTCGGTAATTACAAATGGAAAGGCAGAAGTATTAAAAGATAATTTGTACACAATAAATTCTACTCTGGATAAAATAATAGACACTCCGGTTCCATTCCCCGACCTAATTCAAGAAAATAGAAGTATTAAATTGGCATAATCATTGAGTAAAAAGATATGAATCTTTAATAAGAGGTATTATCATGAAAAAGTTAATTTTAATCGCAGTTTTATTATTCGGTTTCTCTTTTGCAGCAGAAGCCGGTTCAGTTCCGTCTTCACGTATTGACGGTTATTTTTTCTCTGCGTTATCTCCATACGGTGTTTGGATGGATATCGGTTCGGGTGTTATCGCCTGGCGTCCTACAATAATGCGTGGAAATTGGCAGCCATACTCGGTTGGCAGATGGGTATGGACAGACGACGGCTGGTTTTGGGATTCATACGAAGACTTTGGTTATATAACCTACCATTACGGAAGATGGTATAATGATGATTACTACGGTTGGATGTGGATTCCCGATTACGAATGGGCGCCTGCATGGGTTGAGTGGAGATACGACGATGTTTATATCGGTTGGGCTCCATTGTCACCTTACGCTCTCTTTTCGATAAACAGAGGTATTCATTACTCATACGAATATATGAGTCCTTATAGCTGCTGGCATTTTATAAAGTACAATTACTTCTACGATCCGTATCCTTATAATCACTATGTAGCAAGTAAATATAAATATCGTGTTTATACAAAAACAAAGTATCGCAACAATTACGGCTACCATGATGGCAGGGTTGTAAACACCGGTTTAGATATAGAATATATTAGAAATAGAGGCGGGAAGAATATAGTAAAACGAGAAGTTCAAAGATTTTCCGATCCGAGTGACGTTCGATCTACAAATTCCAGAGATAACAGTGTAGTTAGAACTTTTATTGCAGACAGAGATCAAATAAAGCGAGATCGCGATCAGAATATTGAAGTAAAACGCGCTGATAGGAAAGCAAATCTGGAAGTAAACAAAGTTGAACTATCCAGTAGAAATCGCGATGCAAAAGACATCGACAGAAATTCGAAAGAAAATATTCGCGTTGATGATAAAACAGCAAACCGTAGCGCCATTGATGCAAAAGATTCCAAACGGGATGCAACAAATGACCGGAGCCGTGAAGTAAAAAACGACAGGACTTTAAAGGAAAGGACGGTAATCAATGAAAAGAGAAAAGTTGATCCACGCGTTAACGAGAGAAACAATACTCAGATTAACCAAAGAAACAGTAATGATGAAAAAAGAACAACGAGTCCTCCCGTTACAATTAGTAAAGAAGAGCGTACAATTACTCCGCCGCAAGTGAATAATAGAGTAGAACGTACCCCGGTTCGTAATGAAGTTAAAACAGTTACACCTCCAAAAGTGGAGAAAAAAACTGAAGCAAGATCTGAAATAAGAACTCAAAGACCACAGGTGCAGCAGAGGGAAGTTAGAAAACCGAGTTCTAACAGCGGGCGATCTACTGAAACACAAAAAAGCAGCGGGTCAAAAACTCGTAGAAGATAAATCGTCTAATCTATAAAATACCTAATCATTTCAAGCGGCAGAAAAAAAATCTGCCGCTTTTCTGTTTCCCTGCATATTTCATTTTCAAATAAAAACCATTATTTTGTAAAAAGAAGAAATAAACATTAAATGTTGAGGTTATAATTTTGGAGACACACGATATTCGGTTTGAGTACGAATTTACTTTTGAGGATGGCTCGCAGAAGTATTTCAAAGTTGTTATTGATGAAAAAAAATTGTTAGTTAAGCGGGATAACGATTTGTTGATGCCGGAATGGACTAAACTAAAAAATTTTAAGTGTGCCCACTGCCCGCTTGATGAAAATGTAACTGTTTACTGTCCTGTTGCCATTAATCTTGTAGATATTATAGAGGAGTTTTACGGATGCGCTTCTTATGATAGAGTTGAAATAAAAATAAAAACAGAAGCGAGACAGTATTTTAAAAAAGATTCTCTTCAAGTTGGGGTTAGTAGTTTGATTGGCATTTTAATGGTTACAAGCGGATGTCCTATTATGGGCAAGCTAAAACCAATGGTAAAATTTCATTTGCCTTTTGCTACGCTTGAAGAAACAGAGTACCGCGTTTTATCCATGTATCTGCTCGCGCAATATTTTTTAGGTAAACGGGGTGTTCCCCCGGATTGGGAATTTGAAAACTTAACCAGGATTTATGAAGATATTAGAAAACTAAATCAAAATGTTTGCAAGCGAATTGCCGACCTTGAACAAAAGGATACAAGCATTAATTCTGTGGTTGTTTTAAATAATTTTGCGGATTATGTATCATTTAACATTGATCAAAAAATGATGGATGAAGTTGAAATTTTGTTTAATGATTATTTTAGCTGAATATATTGAGGAATAATGAGCGACAAAACAAATAGGTTATTTTATATACTTGGGGCATTTTTTATTGCCAATGCATTGCTTGCAGAATTTATCGGTATAAAAATATTTAGTTTGGAAAAAACTTTAGGTTTACCCCCAATTGATTTAACAATTTTTGGAGTAAAAAATTTATCATTTAATCTCACAGCCGGTACACTTTTGTGGCCTGTGGTATTTATAATGACTGATATAATAAACGAGTATTTTGGAAGAAGGGGAGTTAGGTTTCTTTCATTTACTGCTGCTGCTTTAATTCTGTATTCTTTTTTGATGGTTTATTTTTCAATGGGTTTAAAACCTTCGGATTTTTGGATTGAAAGACCTACCGATGCCGGAATTCTAAATATGGACTTAGCTTTTAACACTATTTTTGGGCAAGGGTTATGGATAATTGCCGGTTCAATTACAGCGTTTCTTATCGGGCAGCTTGTGGATGTTACAATATTTCATCTTTTAAAAGAAAAAACCGGTAACAGTAAAATTTGGCTTCGTGCTACCGGGTCTACTCTTATTTCTCAGTTGGTTGACAGTTTTGTTGTTCTATTTATTGCGTTTTATTTTGGCGCCGGTTGGGATTTAACTTTAGTGCTGGCAATTGGTCTCGTAAACTACATTTATAAATCATTTCTTGCCGTTGTATTAACACCCGCACTTTACGTTGTTCACTATTTCATAGATATATATCTCGGAAAGGAAACAGCACACAAGCTAATGGCAGAAGCTACCGAAAAATGATTCAAGGCATACTAAAGTTTACGTAGATGAATCGATGTAGGGATGATAGTTGAAGGAAAGCTTTAAAATATTAGCGGGCTAAAATATAGACCAGATTCAATTACAGCTTCATTTTTGCAATTAGGTTTGAAAAATAAGCGGAATATTTTCAACTGTTATCGATGCTTTATTTAAGGTATTTTTTTTCTAAAGCTTTTTTTACTTCCGGGGGGACAAAATCACCAACATTGCTGTGCAAACTTGCAAGGTTACGTACTATTGATGAATTAAGGTAAGTATACTTTTCATGCGGCATTAAAAATACCGTGGTAATATCATCGGCTAATTTTCTGTTCATCAGCGCCATCTGAAATTCGTACTCAAAATCGCTTACTGCCCGCAATCCGCGGATTATACCTGTTGCGCCAACTTTATGCGCAAAATCTACTACCAATCCATCAAATGAATCCACAAATACTTTATTGTATTCTTTTAAACTTTTTTTGAGCAGTTCAACTCTTTCTTCAACAGTAAACAAAGGTTTTTTTGAGGGGTTGATTGCCACAGTAACATGAACAGCATCAAACAATTCGGAAGCGCGTTTGATGATGTCAATATGTCCGAAGGTTACAGGGTCGAATGTACCGGGATAAAGAACTTTTCTCATACTTAGTCTCTTTTATTTATTTTATAAACGTAATATAAATAAATATTTTTATTATCATTGAAAGAATTCTTGTAAATAAAGAAAAATACCAAACTTGCCTCAAAACTATAATTTATCACGGGGTACAGTCAATTTATCCAATTGTATTGCAAACATAATGGATTTATTCTTCAATTATTTTTGGGAAAAGTTCGTAAAGACAAGTGTCCCCGATAATTTTAAATGGTTCGGTTTCAAAATTGATTATATCGTTTTCTTTTGTTTGAATAGATCGTTCGATAAGAATAAAACCATCTACAGCGAGGTATTTATTCTCAAAAAGATTTGCGACAACTTTATAAATATCGTCCTTAAAAAACGGGGGATCGGCAATAATTAAATCGTACCCGCTATCATTAAACATCTGCGAAAAGCGAACCGCTTCCATATTAAATATTTTGCATTTAGACTGGGCATTTAGCGAAGCAATGTTTTGTTCTAAGTTTTTTTTTATTTGAAAATTTTTTTCGATAAAATGAATTTCTGCAGCCCCGCGACTCAGACACTCAAGTCCAAGAGAACCTGAACCTGCGTAAATATCCAATACTTTTAGTCCTTCAAAATCCAATTTGTTATTTAAAAGATTAAACATTGTTTCGCGCACACGGTCTGTTGTTGGTCTTATAAATTTTGACTGAGGAACATTTATTAAACGTCCTTTAAATTCACCTGAAATAATTCTCATTCTCATAATAATACCGGATTAAATTAGAAGCGGGCTAAAGATAAATATTAAGCAAGTCTGAATGCAATTCCCGCGGCTGAAGAAAATGTGTTTGACTTTTCATTATAAAGATTATTTTCGAATAATTCAGGCATCGGTTTAATTTTGTTAAAAGGATTAAATTGGATAAAATCTATACCAACCGCTTTCCGCAATGTTTGAACCATAGAATTTGAGAGATGGTTGCCCGTAATATATGCCGCTTCGATCATATTAATATTTATATTCATGGAAGGTTTCGGAGCCAATATATCAAGCAGATGATGTGGTAATTCGCTTGCATCAACTAACGGAATAATTTTAAAGAAAATAGGTTTGCCGTAAAGATGAATAATAACTGAGAGGTGTTTATTACCTATATACGCACTTAACACGGCGCCTTTTTCTGCGAGAGGCTGGCTTACTCCGAGCGCTCTATCAGAGGCACAGTGCAAATTGTCTACAAAACGAAGATTTAAATTATTTTGAGCACAAAAATTTTGTAAAAGCTGTATAAACTTTCTTGGCAGTGCAACGGCAAGCGCAGAGTGATATTGTATTATCTCGTTTTTCTCTAATTCAATATATTGGATTGCTAAATGTTTGACAGGGAGAAACGGATATAACACCGAAAACTCCCAGCGAAACTCTTCAAGTAAATCGTTATGAAGAAGAGTATTATCATATGGAATCTGCATCATATAAAAATACTGGAAAGGGAGAGTGAATGAAACCGATGTACTGTTTAATGCTTTGCGGATGAGGAGTTCATTAAAAGCGCCCTGCATGAGGGCGCTAATTTTTGTGGTTTTATCTTTTTCAAAATCAATAGGTTCGTTAAAATAAGCTTCATCAACGTTTTCGAGGAAGAACTGTTCCCGCTTGTAATTAACCTCGACTACCTGCAGTTTAGAATTAGAAATACAAATGCCTGCATGGTTCTCGAAACTCATATCAGCTATCTATTCCCACGAAAGGGAGTTTTTTAGAGCATCGCTCTCAACGCTGCCAACTGTTCCGTAGCCGTCAGGGTCTTCAACATAATATCTAGAACCGATAACTGTTCTTGTTTCAACTCTTTTTACTTTCCCTTGTGGTGTGTAAATAGTGTCGGTCACAACGCTTGTATCAATTTGAACAATATACGGTCGATGAGATTTTGGTGTTGCAAAAAGACTGTCTGGTACAAATTTTCCTTCCGCCAATTTCTTGAATGGATCAGTTGGTCTTCTCGATAGGGAATCAAAACCATTCCTAATACTGTCAACATACGCACTTGTTTTTACAAAATTAACAAGGCTATCCATACTTGCTGTAAAGTGACCAAATTTTTTCTGAAATAAAATTTGAGCTTCTTTTATGTTTTCCATTCTTAGGCGAGACTCTTTTTTTGCATACTTTTCGAGTGATACAATTGCTTTTGGTTCCATAATAGCAACCCTTACAAGCAAGTAAACAAGTACTGCAATTACTATATAAAGACCTGCATGTATATACCAGGGTTCTGGTTTAGAATTCATTTTTCCTCCGGAGCTTTGGGTTTAAATTCTTTTTTTATGAAAATATACTTTTCTATTTTTTCTAATTTTGATTTTCCAATTCCCTTAACATTTAATAACTCTTTTAAATCATTAAATCCATTATGAGAATTTTTATACTCAATAATTCTTTGAGCGGTTTTTTGCCCGATTCCAGGCAGTCTTATAAAATCTGATACATTAGCTGTATTCAAATTTATACTTTTTTCTCGAGGTGCAGAATCGGTCTTACTCTTTTTAAAATCGCGCTCGTTAAAATCTAAAACTTCCTGCTTAGAATCAACTATTTTGTTTGATAATTCCGCCGAAACTATACTGGAATCTTCGGTAATTCCAATACTTCTGAATAAACTGTCCTGGTGGGAATAATCAAACTTTTTAACAGCAGTACTTATATCACTACCAACAGTCGATTTTATCAGAAAACCTATTCCAAAGACCGAGAGTAAAAAAAGAATTATTTTCATCTCCGTCAGGGTCATTTTTAACCTGACGGCGAGGTTACTGAGCATTTTGTATTCCTATATGGTTAAGAATAAAAAATATTTCGATTGAAAATATAAGAACCAGTTATTATAGCATCAAGTATTCAATTTTGTACGTGCAATAAATGGTAATTATATTAAATAACTACAGACCGAACTTTTTAAAAAATCCATCTTTCCCTTCAGATGGTCCGATCTTAAAGTTTGGCATATCAGCGAGCTGTTTAAGCAGCTCTTTTTCTTTTGCGTTCAACTTTTTAGGAATATCAACATTAATTCTAACAATTTGGTCGCCTGAACCGGACTGATTAAGATGTTTAATACCTTTATCGCGCATCTTTAGTAACTTTCCGTGCGAAGTGCCCTGGTCTATTCTTATACGGGCTTTCCCAACTAATGTAGGAACTTCAACCTCACCTCCAAGTACGGCGTCCGGATAACTGATTATCAAATCAAATATTAAATTATCATCTTCACGCTTAAAATATTTGTGTGGCGCTTCTTCAAACACCGCAATAATATCGCCTGCCTGTCCACCGCGTTTACCGGCATTTCCTTCACCGCGCAGTGTCATGTAACTTCCTTCATGAACACCGGGCGGAACATTTATTTTTACTGTTTCTTCAGCATGATGTCTACCATCGCCGCTGCAACTCTTACAAGGAGAATCAATCACATTTCCTTCACCGCTGCAATTGTTACAAGCTGTAATGTTTACGAACTGTCCGAAAACAGAACGCGATACTGACTTGACTTCGCCGGTTCCGTGACACACAGGACATGATTTTGTTGAAGTTCCTGCTTCGGCGCCCGAACCGTTGCAATCATGGCAGCGGACCTGCTTTTTTATTTTTATTTTTTTCGTTACCCCGGTATTTATTTCTTCAAGTGTAAGTTTTAAGTTTACACGTAAATCAGAACCGGGTATACCTGTACCTCTTCTGCGGCTTCTGCGCTGCGAAGTACCTCCGAAAAAATCATCGAAAATTGAACCGCCGCCGAAAATATCCGAAAAATGAGAAAATATGTCATTTATATCTGTAAATCCCTGCGATCCATACCCGCCGCCTCTTAAGCCATCATGACCGAACCTGTCATATTTTGCTCTTTTATCATCGCTGCTTAAAATATCGTAAGCCTCAGCGGCTTCTTTAAATTTTTCTTCAGCCGCTTTGTCATCAGGATTTCTATCCGGATGAAATTGCATAGCAAGTTTGCGGTAAGCTTTTTTTAGTTCTTCTTTGCCGGCAGTTTTTTCAACACCAAGTATTTCGTAATAATCTCTTTTTGTCATATTCCTTTTTCGTTTTACTCGTTTGTATTTTCTTCAACAGTGTCATCACTAACAACCACTTTTGCGTGACGAATAACTTTATCCTTGTAAAGGTACCCGGTTTCAACCTCGTCAACAACAGTGTTCGGTTCAACTCCTTCGGCTTTTCTTTGCATTAATGCTTCATGGAACTCCACGTCAAATGGTTTGCCGAGCACTTCCATTTTTGTTACGCCCTGCGAATCGAGAATTTTTATAAACTTATCATAAATTAGTTTTACTCCGCTTTTTATCGATTCAAGTTCTTTTGTATCCTCCATATGTTTTAATGATCTTTCAAGATCATCTACTACCGGGAGAAGTTTTGATATCATAGCTTCCGAAGAATACTTCAGTAAATTGGTTTGTTCGCTTTCGGTTCTTCTTTTATAATTTTCAAACTCTGCTGCTTTTCTTAAAAGCTGATCTCTTAAAGAATCTTTTTCTTTTTCTAAACTTTCTATCTGAATATTTTTCTCTTCAAGTTCTTTTTCAAAAATTTGGTTAGCTTCAATTTTTTCCTTTAATTCTTCCGAACCATTTTTTTTATCATTCTCTTTTTTATTCTTTTCTTTACTCATTTTCTCCTCATTAATTCTTTTCATTTTTTAAAAGTTCAGTAAGTATTTTCGAAACATAATTTACAATGGCAACAACTTTATCATAATCCATTCGTTTTGGGCCAATTATTCCGAGGGTGCCCGAAGCCTCGCCAAGATTATATTTTTTGCTTATAAAACTATATTCCGATAACTTAGAATTATCGTTTTCGCTGCCGATTGAAATAAATACATTTTCACTGTTTTTTTGTTCCGATTTATCCACAATATGTATAATGATATCTTTATCTTCAATCAATTCTATCACTGATTGAAATTGTTTCGGCTCTTCAAATTCAGGCTGTTTAAGTACATTTTTTGCACCGGTAATCATGATGTTATCGGCGCCGGCATTATCATTAAAAATTTTGTCAACCGAATCGTAAAAAAGACGAATAACAGACCGTTGATTTTCATTTACATCTATAAACCTATCGCGAAAAGTCGTGCGAATTTCCTTAAAAGTTAAGCCTGATAACCTTTCATTTAAAATCCGCTGTATTGTTTCAAGTTGTTCAGCATCTATTTCGGCAGCCAGTTCAATCGTAATTGTTTTTACAAGACCTGCCTTTATACTTATAACAACAAGCAGTTTTGTAGATGATAAACTGACAAGCTGAAGTTTTTCGAGCACACCGGCTTCTAAACGCGGGTATGTTACGCACGCAAGCTGCTGGGTAATGTTACTTAAAAGTGTAGATACTATTTTTAAAAGCTCATCAGTCTCCAAAGGTTTTGCTTCAAGTTCCCGATGAATTAAATTTCTTTCCTGCTTGCCTATCAACTGTAAATCCATAAGCGAATCAACATAAAACCGGTAACCCTTATCTGTCGGTATTCTCCCGGCTGAAGTATGAGGGTGATCGATAAATCCGGAATCTTCAAGATCGGACATTATATTCCGCACCGTTGCCGGAGAAATACCGAGATGGTATTTTTTTGTTATGTTCCTCGAACCTACGGGCGTTGCCGTAAGTACAAATTGTTGAATAACATAACGAAGTATGTTTTTTTCGCGATCGTTTAATGCGTGGTCAAACATTTTTTGCGTAAATTCTAATTTTTAAGATTACAAATTTAATAATTTTTCTTGAATGCGTGTTACTCAAAAGGCAGAGATAATTCTGCGAACTTTTATTCATTGAGAAGTTCTCAATTATAAATCCTCTAATTTGATGCCAAAAATAGCATAAAGGTTGCAATATTACCATTACATTTTATCTGCCTAATCCCTTTGATTCCTACGGCTATTAATGCTAAATTTTAGCCCCTATTTTAAAACTATATGGATTCTATAATTGGAGACTACATACAAATCAGCCGGCGTCGATTTGGAAGCCGGGGAAGAAACTGTAAAAAGAATAAAATCATTTGCTAAATCAACCTTTAACAAAAATGTCGTTTCGGATATTGGTTTATTCGGCGGTTTTTATGAACTTGATCTGGCTAAATATAAAAAACCCGTTTTGGTCTCTAGCGTAGACGGAGTTGGTACAAAACTTAAAATTGCCTTTGCAATGAACCGGCACAACACAGTAGGGCAGGATTTGGTAAACCACTGCGTTAATGATATTGCTGTGTGCGGCGCAAAACCTCTTTACTTTCTCGATTACCTTGCTTTTGGAAAACTAAACCCCGATGTAGCCGAAAAAATAATTGAAGGATTTTCAATTGCATGCCGCGAAAATGACTGCGCTTTGATTGGCGGCGAAACCGCCGAAATGCCCGGTCTTTATTTAGGAGATGAGTACGATATGTCGGGTACTATTGTGGGCATTGTCGACAAATCTAAAGTCATAAAAGGTAAGGGAATAAAAAAAGGAGATGTTCTTATCGGGTTTCCATCTAACGGACTCCACACAAATGGATATTCTCTTGCCCGAAAAGTTTTGCTCGATAAATATAAACTTAAAGATAAAATTGAAGGACTAAGCGGTACGCTTGGCGATGAACTGCTTCGAATTCATAAATCTTATTATAAATTAATCAAAGCGCTAAAAAAAGAAATTAAGATAAAAGGTTTCTCACATATAACCGGCGGAGGCATTGTTGGCAACACAAACAGAATTTTGCCCGATGGATTAAAGCTCAACATTTTTTGGTCGAAGTGGGAAATGCCCGCAATATTTAAAATAATTCAATCCGCTGGCAGCATAAGCGATGCTGAAATGCGGCAGGTCTTTAATTTAGGTATCGGACTTATCGCGGTTGTTTCGAGAGATAAACAGCATGATGTTATAAAATTGGCAAATGAACTTAATGAACATCCTCTCGTTATCGGCGAAGTTGTTCCGGAGAATTAAAGGCTGCGTAAGTGAAAAAATATTTTTTGATGTTCTCTATTGTACTTGCGACATTTTCGTACGGGCAGACAAAAATAGTTTACACCGCTGTGGATTATATAAACAACGAAGTGAGAGCTGCAATTTGCAATGCGGACGGATTGAACAAGTATGATCTCGGGTTTAACAGAACATATTTGCCGGTTTGGTTTGGTGATAATATTCTTTTTAACAGCGATACTTACATCTGGCAATGTGATTCCACCGGCGAAAATTTAAAACAACTTTCTCCGGGTTACCGTGTATCGGTCTCTCACGATCAAACGAAATATGCGTTTTACAGCTCGCCCGGAATAAGTATTGCCGATACCTCTCACAAAATCATAAAAGAAATTTTGATTGATCCATGGGAAGATGTTTCAATTACCTGGTCAAAGGACGATTCTAAAATATCATATTTTAACAACTCAACAAAAAAACTTTTTCTTTTCGATCTGGCAACCGACTCTGTTATGATGTTTGGTAATTTTGTTTTCCATCCATTATGGAATCCTTCGGATAATTCGATTTTGTACAATCAAAAAAATGAGAATGAATTGTTCGATGTATTTACAATTGATTCCCTCGATTCGCCGGATAAAAAAATGATCAACAAGCCCGGTGAAATGGCGGTTGTACCGGTATGGTCGAACGACGGGGAAAAAATTGCTTACCTTTCAATCCATTCGGAAAAAGATGATTCAGTTCAAAGTGATATGTTAAAATCGGATCTGGTTTTATTTGATAAAAAAACCGGCGAAAAAAAAATATTAGCCACGGATGCCGGGTTTACCGATCAGGCTTTTCCGCAGGTAACTTTTGATGAAAATGATAAGTACATTTATTACACTTCCATTACGGAGTATGGTACAGGCGCTTTAGCACGAGTTTATTTAACAACCGGTGAAACAGAAATTATAAGCAAAGATCCCAAAATTGATGACCGCTTTCCGCATGTTAAAATATTTTAAATATTTCTTATTGGTTCTTCTTTTTGCGTTTGTCTCATGCAGTCGTTCGCCGAAAGAAATAAAAGAAGAATCCGCCAAATATTTTACCCAGGCTGTTGATTATTACCAGCGTGGTTATTACACCAACGCAAAAGATTTATTTATAAACGTACTCAGCAACGAAAACGAATTAAAATTATCCGACCGAACCGGTGAATGTTATTTGTACCTCGGACTGATAGAATACAACTACGCTAATTACGAGTCCGCACTTGAATACAACAAAAAAGCAGTAGAATATTTTAAGCAGCGGTTTAACCGTCGCAGCCAGGGCATTGCGTTAAACAATATCGGCAATATTTATTCTCAACTTGGACATTACAAAAAAGCGGTGGTGGAATATGTAAAATCACTCAACACAAGCCAGTTTAGCGCCGATAAAGAAGGGGAAGCAATTGCTCAGCTTAATATCGGTTCGGTTTACAGCGAAAAGGGAGATTACCAATCTGCCTTTAATTATTTTTCAAAAGGGTTTGAAGCATACGAAATAATCGGCGATTTACAGGGAAAGGCAGTTGCGTCAAATAAAATAGGTGAGGCTTATCTTCGTTTCGGCTCGTTAAGTGATGCGCTTAATTCATTTGAATTTTCGCGGGGAACTGCTGAAGACGCCGGTTTAGCCGAATTAATTCCATCGATAATGAACAACATTGCATTAACATATTTTCAGATGGGGGATTACAACTCCGCTTTAAATGCTTTAATATTTGCAGATGGAAAAATCAGTAAAGTAGTGGACCCCTCAACAGCATGGAATATAAAAAATAATCTTGCCGACTGTTATCAAAAATTATTTCAATATGATAACGCGATAAATAATTATAAAAACGCAATTGAAATATCGGACGAAGCGGGTGAACTTTTAAATTCGGCTTTTATAAAACTTAAAATTGCCGGTGTAAGATTATTGACCGCCGATAAAAACAAACAAGAAGAATTAAACGATATAAAAAAGAGTTTTTCGGAACTTACCGATTATTTTGAAGATGTGAATTTTTTGCCGGGCAAATTAAACGCTCTTACCGGTGAAGCAATTTCCTACTCATCACAAAACAATATTGATAAATCATCCATGTTGATGGCTGAAATTAAGAATTTATTAGAAACCAATTCATTAAAAATATCAAACCGTCTTACGGAATATTATTGCATTCAGCCAGATATTTCATCATCACTAAATTTTTATATCCCTTTTTTGAGCGCAAAAAAATATGAAGACCTTATAAATTTTAGCGCTTCACTCGATAGAAGAAAATTTCAGACTTTTTTAGAAGATCTAAATGAATTTAAGTTCGGGGATAATGATAAAAATAAAAGCGCCGACTCATTAAAAGAGTTGAGCACCGAAATAAGATTTCTACAATTTGAGATTGCAAACGAAAATGCAAAAACGGGGCAATTTAGGAATGACGATAAACTCGATAACCTTACTGCCAGGTTTGATGATTTTAATATTAAAGGGAAAAGTCCTTTTGAAGATTTTATGTTATCAGAATATAAAATTCTTCCGGTTGATGTAAAAAATATTAGAGCGAAATTAAACGACAAACAAATTGTTCTATATTTTTTCAGCGGCAGAAATAACGTGACAGTTATCGGATTAGCTAAAAATAAAATATTTGCAAATGAACTTTCCGTAAACGAAGAGTCGCTTAAAGGGCAAATAAACTCACTTATAAAAAATATAGAGAGCAATGATACAACCAACAGCTACCCGCTTTTAAGAGGAATCTACAACCGTTTGATTTTACCCGTGAAAAAGAATTTGGCGAATTATGATGAAATTATTTTTGCTCCTTATTTTCAGGACGCTTCGCTTCAATATCTTCCATACCATGCTTTGATAGACAATAACGGAAAATATTTTTGTGAGTCTAAAAAAATATCTTACATGGGCGGAATTGAAAATAATGGCGGAGTGACTGGCGGCGGAAATAGCATTGTTGTCACAACTACTTCGTTAAAATTAAACGCGATGATTATCGCTCCATCAAAAACAGCAAAACAAACTTTGCTTACAACAAACGCTGCCAATGTAATTTTTTTTACACCTGTTTATTTTTCAATGGTGCAGCCAACATCATCTTATATCGAACTTAGTTCGGATTCCACAAATGTGCCGCAGTACAATATTTTGTTTGGAGAGATGCCAATGATGAGTGTAAAAAAAATTGTTATAAATAACTTTTTTACAGACAAAATATCTTCCTTAAAATTATTTCCGAGTTTTATACCATCCGCTGACAAAGTTATAATTTCTCATTACAACATACCGGAAACTTACAAATTAGAGGTTGCCGGTTCGTTAACTGCTAATAACTTTGATTTTAAACATTTATCGAGCGGCAATTCTCTCTACTGGATTTCGTATTTCAATTATTTGAAGTTGTAGACATTCCTTAAAGAGACTGATATAAAAAGACAGCAACCTGTTCCCCCGGCGCCGTATAAGTAAAACGACTGTTGTTTTGTCTGATAAACCTCAGTATCAGATGTCCGGCTTGTGGGAATTAGCCTTATTACCTTATCACATGCACTATAACTGTTTATACAAAAATAAGAAGGTAATAAGGTTTTTACGGCTTTATATTTCTTGTTGTTACTTAGGTCATCTGATTCAAATAAGGTTTTTGTTTCTTTGCCCGGAGGAAAAAACTTTTAAGACAACCCCTAATGAATAATCTAATAATGCGTAAGGTGAATTATATAAAATTTTATTAACCCGTTACGGAATAAAAATTTATAGTATAATCTTGCGTTTTATTTATTTTCAATATAAATTGAACCCAACATTTTAATAGGTGCTTAAAGATGTGTCGTTTTTGCTTAACTTTTAATTGTTCCCATAATAAATTCATATATTAAGGAACCGGTCTTTCTTTAACGGGGTCCTTTCCGGTTCGTCGACCACCAATACTGCCGCAGCCGCGGCTTATAATTTTTAATTATTTTTTTAGCTCTCATTCAACAAGAAATTTTTCTTTTCATTTACAAATTTGTTTGAACTGTGAATAAAACTAACATGGACAAGACAGAACCAAATTATCACATTAGAATGATTGGATGGTTGCATGTTTGTATGGCTGTATGTTTGAATGAAAAACATTCATCCGTCTCCGGCGCGTTTGTGAGAAAAAATAAATGATTCGTGACGGTGTTTGGTTGGATTGTAAGAGCTTTCGAATGGCTCGTGAGAAGGTTTGAATGAGTTGTGAGAAGGTTTGAATGGCTTGTGAGAAGGTTCGAATGACTCGTGAGAAGGTTTGAATGAGTTGTGACAAGGTTTGGATGACTTGTGAGAAGGTTTGAATGACTCGTGAGAAGGTTTGAATGACTTGTGAGAAGGTTTGAATGACTTGTGAGAAGGTTCG
>CAYJPN010000033.1:0-55592 GCA_964372115.1 uncultured Ignavibacteriaceae bacterium | reverse complement strand
ACCGGAAAGGACCCCGTTAATGAAAACCGGTTCATTAAAAAATAAATGTATTATGAGAACAATCTATTGATAGAAAATATTTCATTTTAAGCACCATCTCTATATGATGGCTCTAATTTATATTGTAGATAAATTAAATGCAAGTATAAATTATTTTTTTCATCTTTTTATAATTAAGGGGTATCTCTAAAAATCTGTTTCAGTTTCCGTATCCGTTTCCGTTAGCTAACGGATAACGGATACGGATTAAGTGGAGCGGGTTTAATTTGATAACCTTGGAAAATAGTTTTTATAAAAACAGCTTTTCACGTGACCCATTACAAGTCATACTGCCCATATACTAAGGCAGTAAATAAGAAGAATGAGTTTATTCATGGCTGTATCCTTTCAATAATTTGTGCCTATTAAGATTATTCTATCGCCGACTGCGAATATTTTATTACCGACTGTATAAATCCCAGATAAAGGCCTATTCGTTAGTCCTTCATACGTCATCCAGTCTATTCCATTAAAATGTTTTAATACTCCTCTGTCTCCACACGCGAAAATATTGTTGGTGTTTGTTCCCGCTATTCCATGCATCCAGTATGGGCAGAGTTCTTCCTTTTGCCAGTTACCACCAAGTCTCGCTTCTATATATTTTGCTTGTAAAAAAAGTTCATTATTTTTTGTCCCCCATACAGATGTAAAAGGTCCTTCTGTGTCTGATGAACTCAAGAACCTTCCGCCGGTTCTAATCAGTTTCCATTCACTCCCTTCATAATGAAATAGTCTGCCTGTATATTGAGATGTACTACCCGCTGCTGCATAAATATTTTTATCATTTGTTCCCCATATGTCCAGTATCGTTAAATCAGTTGAAAAAACAATACTGGCTTTTTTCCCATCCCAATGAATTATTTTGCCCCATCCACTGCCGAGATATAAGTTATTGCTTGATGTGCCCCAAATTGAAGTATAAGGCATACTATAAAATAATACTGAATCCAAAGGGAATCCTTGGCCATTGGAAGAATATCCATCAATTCTATTCCACTTTACTCCGTCATAGTGGAATACTCCTCCCCCCACTGTCCAAACATCACTATTATTAAAACCATATATTGCATATCCCCCAGCTGTGCTGTCTGGTATCCATTCATTGCCATTCCAGTGTAGCACACCATAGGAAGTACCATTAATTTGCACACCACCAACTGCCCAAACATTATTTTCATCTGTTCCCCACACATCATAGAGTATGCTGGATTGGATTCCAACATCACCTATTATGTACTCTTGCCAGGTATAATTATGGTTTGTTGGGGCGAGTGTTTTGGCGGTTACGGTGTTGGTTTTTTCTTGCAGTTTGCCGGCAGTGTCGGTTAATGCGGCGTAGTATTTATACTCTGTATCAAGCATTAAACCGCTGCCGTTGTTGTCGTCTATTATTATTGTATCTTTTAGAGCGGCGGCAAAAAAAGAAACGAGTGTATCAGCGCCGTTTAACGTGCGGTATAAGCTTACTCTCCACCCGCTGTTGTTTGCAGTGCTTTTTACATTAATTGCAATGCTACGGTGTGTAATATCCTCAACGATTATGTTAACCGTATCTTTAATTACAACATCCGGCGGCGGCGCAGTTGGCGGCGAGGATTTGTTGCAGCCAATAAAAAATATAACTGCTGTTGTTAATACGCTTATTAGTAAAAGAATTTTTTGTTTCATACGAGACTCCTTGAAATGTACAATGTACAATGAGCGCACAAGATTAGCTGCTTCTTTGGAAAGAATTGCGATTTGTAATGTAGATGTAAAACCCGGAACAGCAGCGCGCAAATTAATTTTTTTCACTACCGTTCCCCCGCACCCGGACAAGCCGGAAAGTAAAAAGTAAAAAGGCGAAAGTAAAAAGTGGTAATATTTTATAATTCATGATGTATTATGTTTTCTGCCAAATATTACACAAATTTTATTGATAAGGTACGAAATAAGCAATTTATATTTTTGTTGTCTCGTACTATAACTGCGCCCATTAAAATTGTTACCGCAAATTTTTAAAAAACTTTACGGAAAGACGCAAAGGTTGTTTATTTTTTTGCGAAAAAATTAAAGGCATGGGCGCACGCGGATTACACTGTACATTATACATTGTACATTATACAATCTGTTGCTAACGGAAGAATGAAAGTTAAACAATAATTGAACTCTCTTCTCCTCCGGCAGTTATTACTGTTAAGGAATTTAAATGTACTTCTTAAAAATAACCGAAGTATTGTGCCCGCCGAAACCGAAGGCGTTGCTTATGGCGTAATTAACATCGCGCTCCTGCGGTTTGTTAAATGTGTAATTTAAATCGCATTCAGGGTCAGGGTTTTCAAAGTTTATTGTCGGCGGAATTTTGCTGTTTGTTATTGCAAGTATAGTTGCGATAGCTTCCACAGCGCCCGCCGCGCCAAGCAGATGCCCTGTCATACTTTTTGTTGATGAGATGTTCATCTTATAAGCGTGCGCGCCGAAGACGTCTTTTATTGCTTTTGTTTCCGCAATATCACCAAGCGGAGTAGACGTACCGTGCAGGTTAACGTAATCAATATCTGTTGTGCTTATTCCCGCATCTTTAAGCGCCATATTCATCGCAAGTTTTGCTCCAATTCCTTCCGGATGCGGTGCGGTAATGTGATGCGCATCCGCTGAAAGACCGATACCGGCAAACTCAGCATAAATTTTTGCGCCGCGGTTTAAGGCATGTTCAAGTTCTTCAATAACTAAACAACCTCCTCCTTCGCCCATTACAAAACCGTCGCGTGTTAAATCAAATGGACGGCTCGCTGTTTCGGGAGAATCATTACGGGTAGATAATGCTCTGCTCGAATTAAACCCGCCCATACCTATTTCGTTTATTGCCGCTTCACTGCCGCCTGTTACCATTACATCGGCATAACCGTTTTTAATCATTAAAAATGAATCGATCATATTGTTGTTTGCGGTTGCGCAGGCAGATACCGCACAATAGTTCGGTCCCCGTAAACCATGCATAATTGAAATATAACCTGCGGCGATATCGGGTATAAGCATCGGTATAAAAAACGGTGAAATGCGGGATGGACCTTCAGTATGGTTAATAACAGCCTGATTATAAAATGTCTGGATACCGCCGATGCCGCTTCCAAAAATAACACCCATGCGTCCGCGTTGTTCATCGGTAAGTGTATTTGTGTCTATGCCGCTGTCTTTTATTGCTTGCGAAGCTGCTGCAAGTGCGTAATGTGCATAGGGGTCTAATCTGCGCGCTGATTTTTTGTCGATATAATTTGTAACTACAAATCCTTTAAGCTCGCACGCAAATTTTGTTTCGCATTTGGAAGCATCAAACTGTGTAATAAGTGCGCAACCGCTTTTCCCTTCCATCATTCCATTCCAAAACTCATCCACGCTTAAACCGATTGGAGTAAGTGCTCCCATCCCAGTAACAACTATTCTTCTATTTTTCGAATTTAACATCAAATATCCTTATTTAGTTATAAAACAAATATCCCGCATGCAGAACCGGGGAAAAAGATAAAAAAAATTTGACGCAAAGATAAAATGAAATTAGCGGATTTGCGAATTACAGGCGTCAATTTATGATTTATGATTTATGATTTATGATCCGTCAGCTAAAGGGATGAATAGTCCCGTCCTGTTTTATTCATCGAACTTATAAATATATTTTACAATTGACTGTTGAATATTATTGTTTCCCATTTGTGTTTCGTTATTTTGTGTTTTGCTGTTAACTTTTCCTGAAAGAATTATAAAGACTAATATGCTAATAGATCAAATTTGTCGGCGGTTAAACGAAAAATCTGCCAATCTTCAAGAAGCGACGCGCCAAGGCTTTTATAAAATTCAATTGATGGGGTATTCCAGTCTAAAACCGACCATTCAACACGACCGCAATCCCTTTCCTTTGCAATTTTAACCAAACTTAAAAGAAGCATTTTCCCTATTCCTTTTCCACGTAAATTGGGACGAACAAATAAGTCTTCAAGATAAACTCCCGGCTTACCAACAAACGTAGAAAAATTATGGAAAAATATTGCATGACCGGCTGGCTGGTTACCGTATTCAGCAATTAGAACTTCTGCGTAAGGTCTAGCCCCGAATAAATTTTTCCGCAGCATGTCTTCGTTTACTTTTACTTCGTGTGTAAGTTTTTCGTATTCCGCAAGTTCTCTGATAAAACTCATTATTAATGAAACATCTTTTTCTTCCGCGGTTCTAATTAAAAGTTTATCTTTTTCTATTACTATCATTTAAATGCCTTAAAAAAAATTGTTGAAAGTATTGAGGTTAAATTGTTTTTAGTTTTCATGCAAAAGAACCGAAGATTGATTGTATGCTGGCATAAAGGGTATTAAAATTCGAATTACAGTTGCTTCCGCATACATCCATACATTTTCCATTCCCTAAACAATAAAATTAATGCTGTTAAATTTTTTTTTATTTTCAGACATTCAAACCTTTTCTGCTTTTTCCTTCAATCCAACTGTTGGTCTTAAAAACAGCAAGCGAAAAAAGATAACCAAACCCGCTGCCAACCAAAGCGCCTGCAACAATATCCGAGGGATAGTGTAGTCCAAGATAAACTCGGCTTATAGCAATAAGCGAAGCAGATATAAATAGCGGGTATTTTAGTTTCGGGTATAATTTGTAAAACAGTACCGCAACCGCAAAATTATTTGTTGCGTGGTTTGAGGGAAATGAGAATGAACCGGTACATCCAAGCGGCGTGAGAACATCAGAGAGTGAGTTGCAGGGTCTTATCCGCTGGAATATTTCTTTTATAATTTTGTGCTGCAACTGGTCGGTAACAACTATCATCAAAATTACCGCAACGGCTGCAATACGCCCCTGTCTGCCGCCTTTTGTTATTAGAATACCAAGTAGAATTATATATGCAATGTACCAGTTATTTACATTTGTAATAATAGAAAAAAACTTGTCGAGAAAACCGGCAGAAAGAGTATGGTTAAAAAAGTAAAATATTGTTAAATCTATTGAATATAAAATATCGGTCATATAATCTAAATTTTTTTTTTTGAGGTGTAATCTATAAAAAAAATAAATGTTATACTTGTAAGGCGGAATTTATTTCAATTTCCGGTTTTTAACGTCTTAATAAAAATTGTTAAATTTTTTGAAATTTAATGAAGGCATAATCATAAAAACATCCGGAGCAAATACTGTGGAATACCTTGTAAACTCAAAAATTCCTTTTAGCAACAAAGAGTACAATGTAATAAAACAAGAGTATAACGATCTACTAAAAACGCCGTTAAGAGTCATGGCTCTTCTTATTGCTGTCTCGGGTTTGTTTGCAATGATTTTTGAAGTTAGATATTTTTCTGAGTTTTCACTTCAGGTATACAGTGTAAGACTCACTTCAACCATTATTTCCTTCAGTGTGCTGGTTCTTCTCAACTTCAAACAAAGCAGAAATTACACAGTTTTGCTCGTTCATGTTTTGCTTATCTCTATAATTGTTTCATCAGGGTATATGATTTATCTATTGCCGTCAACCCTTGTAGTTAACGCGCAGATTGTCGGTTTGATGATTTTTACATCGGCATTGTTTTTAAGCTGGGAAGTAAAAAATCAGATTGTGGTTGCGATTTATTACAATATAGTTTTTGCAATGGCTATTCTATTTAACGATCAGAATATATATTTCCTCCCGAATATGTACGAATCTGTTCTGTTTGTTATATTCTTAAGTGTAATTTCTGTAATTGGCAGCGCTGTAAATTTTAAATTAAGAATGCAGCTTGCCGAAAAGTCGTTGTTCCTGCGGCAGTCAGAAAGAAAATACCGCTCGATATTTGATAATTCTGCCGAAGGAATTTTCCAGACAAACGCTGCCGGCAAATTTATTACAATAAACCCTGCTCTGCTTAATATTCTTGGCTATGAAACAAAAGCGGATATGTTAGAAGCGGATATCAAAAACGATATTTACTTAAACCCGGAAGACCGTAAAAAACTTATTGAGGAATTAAACACAAAAAAAGAAGTAAAAAATTATGTGCTTAGCCTTAAGAAAAAAGACGGAACAAAAATTATTGTAAAAATAAACGATAAAATTGTTTACGATGAACTAACAGGCAATATCTATTTTGAAGGGAATATGCACGATATTACTGCCCAGGTAAAGTTGGAAGAAGAAAGAGAAAAAACTGAAACCGCTTTACGTGCCGAAAAAACAAGATCGGATATGCTAGCCAAAGAAGCGGTAAAATCTAACGTTATTAAAAGTCAATTTCTCGCAAACATGAGTCACGAAATTAGAACCCCGATGAACGGCGTAATAGGATATTTGACTTTGATAGAAAATAAGTCTTACAAAAGTGATGAAGAATTAAAACAATTTTTAATGGGCGCGCGTACATCTGCGGAAGCTTTATTAGATATAATAAACGACATACTCGACATCTCCAAAATTGAAGCGGGCAGGATGGAACTTGAAGATGCAGATTTTAACCTTATTGAGGTTGTGAACGATTCTATATCAATGCTGAGCGCTCGCGCAAACGAAAAATCAATTACTCTTAATAAATATATTGATGACGCAACCCCGGTTTTTGTTACAGGTGATGCATTAAGAGTTAGACAAATTTTTGTAAACCTGTTAAGCAATGCCGTAAAGTTTACCGAAACCGGTAACGTAAATGTGCATATAAAATCTAAACCGATTGCAAATATTGGAACTCAAATATTTGCGATGGTTGAAGATACCGGTATAGGTATTCCTGAGGATAAAATAAAATTTCTATTCCAGCCGTTTACACAGGTCGACGGTTCGCATACAAGAAGATTTGGCGGGACAGGGCTCGGGCTTGTAATCTGTAAACAGCTTACCGAGATGATGGGGGGCGAAATAGTTGTAAAGAGCGAAAAAGGAAAAGGGAGTAAATTTTATTTTACTATAAAACTTAAGCTGCAGCAAAATGAAAATCAGGATATAACCTACAAGGAATTTAAAACTCTTGAAAAGCTTGAAAAACAAATTGACACTTTAGAATTGTCTTCGGCAAATAAGCCGCTGCGCGCCGAGTACAAACTTTTACTTGTTGAAGATAACGAAGTAAATAGAAAAGTTGCCGTACGAATTTTATCAGATGCCGGTTTTGTTGTAGACCAGGCTGAAGACGGGTACACCGCGTTAGAAGCAGTTCAAACGAATAGTTTTGATATTGTACTTATGGATGTGCAAATGCCGGGAATAGACGGATACGATGCCACAAGACAAATAAGAAGTCTCGGCGGCAAATTCAGAACTATTCCTATAATAGCAATTACCGCGCATGCGCTAAAAGGTGACCGGGAAAAATGTCTGAAAGCAGGAATGAATGATTACATCACAAAACCTATACGAGCCGATCAATTAATAAAACTACTTGATTTTTGGCTCGGGTTTGAAAACACGCAACCCCCCAAAGAGATTGCCCTTGAAGATGAACCGATTGCCGACAATTCTCTTTTTGATTTTCATCATCTTCACAAAATGAGCCTCGGCAATGAAGATTTTAAAAACGATTTGTTGAAGACCTATTTTGACGATATGCTTAAAAGACTGCACAATCTTGAAGGTCATATTATTCAAGGTGATTACACCCGAGCAAATCACGAGGTGCACACAATAAAAGGCGCTAGTTTTTCTGTTGGTGCAAGAGCCGCAGCAAACCTGGCAATGGAATTAGAAACTGAATTAAACAATCGCAGGGAATCTATGATGAAAGATTTATTAGAACAATTAAAAACTACTTTAGAAAAAACCCGGCTGGCTGTTAATAAATAATTCGCATGGAAAATCTGTTTCTTCAGATATGCTGATTCAATGGTAGTTTTGATTGTAATTTTAATGATAAGCGAAAGTTTCCTCCCCCTTAAGTAAATAACAATTTATTAATTTTAAAAAGAATGAAGGAGTTCAAAAAATGAGCAAAATAATAAAATTTGGAGAAGATGTTGAAGGGTACAACATACCTGTTCTGAACGAACGGGAAGTAAGAGCGGCAGCCGGGATACTTTTTTTACTTATGTTTATCTCGATACTCTTAGCTATCCTCAAGGGAGATTTTTTATTGCTTAAATATGCAGTTATAATATTTCTGGTGGATATTGTAATCCGCGTTTTTGTTAATCCAAAATTTTCACCTTCTTTAATCATTGGACGTTTAATAGTAAGAAATCAGGTTCCGGAGTATGTCGGGGCTAAACAAAAAAAATTCGCTTGGGTCATCGGCGTCGTTCTGGCGTCTGTAATGTTCATACTTCTTGTGGTAGTAAATTCATACAGCCCTATAACCGGTATTATCTGCATGCTTTGTCTTATTTTTTTGTTCTTCGAATCCGCTTTTGGTATCTGTTTAGGATGCAAATTTTATTCAATATTTTATAAAGAAAAAGCTCAGTATTGCCCTGGCGAAGTCTGCGATTTAAAATCAAGACAGGATATTCAGAAAACATCAAAGTTTCAGTTGGTTATTGTTTTTGCATTTATAATATACATTTTCCTTTCTGTGTTGTTATTTAACGAATCTTTTAGCAAAAAACCATTTGACCTTTTTGGTATTGAAACTTCTACACAAACCGAATAAAAAAAATCAATACGGTATTATGTACACTCAGTGTCGGGCATCTTTTTTAAAAGAGTCTGTTAGAAAAAAGCGATTAAAGCTGTGTTTATGAGAGATGCTTGCATCTGAAGCTGAAAACAGGTGTATAATTAATTCTAAATTAAATGGAATATAAATGAATCTTAAATATCATCATATTGGTATTCCACAAATAAAAAAATTAAAGGTGAAGTTTATTTAAAAGATTATAAACTTTACCATTGCGGGTACGAAAAAAGCGAATACGGTATTGAATGGATGAGATATGAAAAAGAATGCACACTGCCGGATATTGTGAAGACTGTGCCTCATGTTGCCTTTGAGGTTGAGGATATTTATGAAGCTATAAAAAACAAAAAAGTTATTATTGAACCGAACAGTCCATCCGAGGGAAACATTGTTGCTTTTATTGAAGAAAACGGTGCGCCAATTGAATTTATTCAAATAAGAAAAAAATAATTCCATCAAGTTTCTCATAAGAAAAATAAGAAGTTAAAATTATGAAGTTATTAATAGAACAGTTAAGATATAATCATTGGGCGGTTTCTAATTTCATTAATACAATTTTGCAATTAGAACCCGATGATCTTGAGAAAAACCTAAAAAGCAGTTTCACTTCAATACATGAAACATTAGCGCATATGTTATGGGTTGAAGAATTATGGTTTGAGCGCTGGCAAGGCAACTTATTCGATAAAACTTTCAACCCTGCTTATTACCCCACAATTAAATTTATTGAGCATCGGTTTTTTGAAATCTTTTCAAAACAAATTCTTTTTTTTGATGAGTTGATTGAGGATGGGGAGAATAAAAAAATTAGTTATGTTAACTTTGGCGGCGAAACATGGGAATATAGCTTGTTGCAAATGGTAGAACATCTGATGTTCCACTCAGCATATCATCGCGGACAATTAGCAACTATGCTCCGCCAGCTCGGTAAGGTTCCGCCTAAAACCGATTACCTTATTTTTGTTGACGAGCGCTCATCGGGAAAAGTTTAAAGCATTTTTACTTGGGGAAAATAATTCTGTGCTAACGAAGTTATTAATCGTAAACTGAATCCGGAGGTTTGTTAAACCTCCGGATACAAATTTAATTTTAAAGCTGATATTTTATAATTAGTCTTCGGTACGATTAATCCATTAATAAAACTTCTTTAATTCTTTCCATTGCCCAATCAATTTCTTCCTGCTTTATTACAAGCGGCGGGGCAAATCGGATTACATTATCATGGGTTTCTTTGCAGAGTATTCCCCTCTGCATCAATGCTTCGCAGAAACGACGGGCGCCTTTTGCCTCCGGCAACAACTCAACGCCTATAAATAAACCTTTGCCGCGAATTTCTTTTATATGTTTGGAGCCGACAGCACCTAATTTTTCGCGGAAGTACTCGCCCATTTTTGCGGAGTTTTCTATAAGATTTTCTTCCACTAAAACTTTTAAACTTTCGCGTGCAACTGCAGCGCCAAGCGGGTTTCCGCCAAAGGTTGATCCGTGATCGCCGGGGTTGAATACGCCAAGCACCTCTTTATCCGATAGTACCGCCGAAACCGGATAACATCCGCCTGAAAGAGCTTTACCGATAATTACAGCGTCGGGACGAATATCTTCATGCATGTATGCAAATAGTTTTCCGCTTCTTCCAAGACCACTTTGTATTTCATCGGCAACAAAAAGAACATTATTCTTTTTACAGATGTCATATGCTTTTTTTAAGAAGCCTGCCTCAGGTACAACAACACCGCCTTCGCCCTGGATTGGCTCAACGAGAAAGGCAACTGTGTTTAGGGTGATTGCTTTTTCAAGCTCTTCAGCATTGCCGTATTCAATTACTTTAAAGCCTGGTGTAAAAGGACCATAGCCGTCTCTGTACTGAGCTTCAGTAGAAAAACTTATTATCGAAATTGTTCTGCCGGCAAAATTATTTGTGCATGTAATTATTTCGGCAGAATCTTCTTTTACTCCTTTTACTTTATAACCCCATTTTCGTACAGCTTTTAATGCTGTTTCAACCGCTTCCGCGCCTGAATTCATTGGCAATACCATTTCGTACCCGGTAAGTTCGCATAATTCTTTATATAAGAAAGGAAGCTGGTCGTTGCGGAATGCTCTTGAAGTTAATGTAATATTGTCAGCCTGATCTTTTAAAGCTTTTATTATTCTCGGGTGGCAATGTCCCTGGTTAACCGCTGAATATGCGGCAAGACAGTCGAGATATTTTTTCCCATCAACATCGTAAACCCAAACTCCCTCTCCTTTTTGGAGCACAACATCAAGCGGGTGATAATTGTGTGCGCCATATTTTTCTTCCATCTCTATAAATTCTTTGGTACTCATAACAATCCTATTATTTAAAAAATTCTCCCGAAATTTATCAAATAAAGAGAGATAAAAAAATTCCTTATCTTTGGAACAGCCTGTCATTTTAATAATACAGGGTAATTGTAAATTCATTTAGGTTTGGTGATTAAAATCTTATTATTACACTTGTATGTTAAAAATTCAAACAAAATCGTTCGAAATTAAAACAAAAGGCAATTCTGATTTACTCGATATAACCGGTGAAGTGGAAATATTGCTTACCGAATCGAATTTTATCGAGGGAAGTGCGCTTATTTTTGTTCCCGGCGCAACAGCCGGTATTACCACAATAGAATTTGAACCTGGTCTTGAAATAGATTACCCGGCTTTTTTTGAAAAAATTATTCCTGCTGATATTAATTATCATCACAATAATACCTGGCACGACGGCAACGGACACTCACACATCCGCGCTTCACTTCAAGGAGCTTCGCTTACTGTTCCTTTTGAAAACAGCAGCCTGATGCTTGGCACCTGGCAGCAAATAGTCTTAATTGATTTTGATACACATCCGCGTCGTAGAAAAATTGTAGTTCAATTTACCGGGATAAAAAAATAAATGAGCAAAAAATTATTAATACCATTTGTATTTTCCTCATTATCTTTCATTCTATCATGGGGTGATGAGGGGCATTTTATAATAGCACGTCATGCTCTGCAAAATCTGCCGAAAGAATTTGTTGCAGCCCCGCTCTCTTATGTTTTTAATTATATTACAGAATCTAATTCATATTTACCTGTTATTTTTGCCGCTGATAGTTATGCTTTCGAGCAAACAGACAGCAGAGACGATAACGAGTATTTAAAATTATTTCGGTTCAAAACAAAATATCTTATAATAAATAGAATGAGCGCTGACTCAAAAGCGTTGGCTTCACTTTATTACAACGCATGGATGATGCCGGGAAACCAAACTTAAAAGAAATTTATTAACTATTAACTACTAACTATTAAGACATAAAATGAAAATAAAACATTTACTCACTCTTCTTTTTTTATTTGCGCAATTTTCGTTTGCGCAGCTAATTACATGGTCGCCCGACTTTCCCACCGAAAGCGACTCGGTTACAATTATTTTTGATGCAACGCAGGGTAACGGCGGACTTGCAAATTACACCGGCGACGTTTATGCGCATACTGGCGTTATTACAAACTTAAGTACAAGTAACAGCGACTGGAAATATGTAAAAACAGAATGGGGTGTAAACACGCCCGAAACAAAATTAACACGCATCGGGACAAATCTTTACCAGTTTAAAATAAAACCTTCGGTAAGAAGTTTTTACGGAATTCCTCAGGGTGAACAGGTTTTACAGGTTGCGTTTGTTTTCAGGAGCGGTGTACAGGTAGGCGGTTCATGGCTTGAAGGTAAAACGGCAAGCGGCGGCGATATATTTCTTCCAATATCCATTGCGGGGTTAAATGTTGCAATTACAAATCCGGCAGAGCGCCCTGTCATCAAAAATTTAAACGATACTATTTCTGTAAGTGTTGTTTCAGCTAATTCAACCTTGCTTGAGTTATTTGTCGGAGGTAATCTTGTAAGCCAAACTTCCTCAACTTCTATTGATTATTCCATCATAGCAAGCGAGGCAGGCAAAAAATGGGTAAAGGCAGTAGCAACAGGCAGCGTCGGCGCAACTGTGGCAGATTCATTTTATTACGTTATTAATGCTCCTGTTGTTATACAATCTCTTCCTCAAGGTTATGAAGATGGTATAAACTACAAATCCGCTACACAGGTTGTGCTTTCACTTTACGCACCGGAAAAAGAGTATGTTTATGTAATAGGCGATTTTACAAATTGGGAAGTTGACCCGGCATATATGATGAAACGTACACCCGATCAATTTAGGTACTGGGTAGAGATTAATAATCTTTCACCCGGCACCGAATACAGATTCCAATATTTTGTCGACGGCGACATCCGCGTGGCTGATCCTTATTCGGAAAAAATACTTGACCCGTGGAACGACCAATATATAAGCAGCACTACATATCCTAACCTTTTAAGTTATCCGGCGGGTAAAACTTCACAAATGGTTTCTGTTATACAAACCGGGCAGGCGCCTTATAACTGGCAGGTACCAAATTTTCAGAAACCTGATAAATCGAAACTTATTGTTTACGAACTTTTAATTAGAGATTTTGTAGCCGCTCACGATTACAAAACATTAAAAGATACACTCGGTTACTTAAAACGCCTCGGTATAAACGCTATTGAGCTTATGCCTATAATGGAGTTTGAAGGAAACGAAAGCTGGGGTTACAACCCCATGTTCCATCTTGCGCCTGATAAATATTACGGGCATAAAAACGATTTGAAAAAATTTATTGATGAGTGCCACGCGCAGGGAATTGCGGTAATTCTCGATATGGTTCTTAACCACGCCTTCGGCAACTCGCCTCTTGCGCGTTTGTATTTTGACGCAGCGGCGGGCAAACCTTCGTTAAATAACCCCTGGTTAAACCGCGACCCGAAACATGATTACAATGTTGGTTACGACTTTAACCATGAAAGCACGGCGACGCAATATTTTGTTGACCGCGTTAACGAGTTTTGGTTAAATGAATATAAATTCGACGGTTTTCGTTTTGATCTTTCAAAAGGTTTTACACAGCGCAACAGCGTTGGTAATGTTGGTTATTGGGGTCAGTACGATCAATCGAGAATAAATATACTTGAAAGAATGGCAAACAAAATTTGGGAAGTTGATTCATCGGCTTACATAATATTAGAACACTTTGCCGACAACAGCGAAGAAACCGTGCTTGCCAATTACGGTATGATGTTGTGGGGGAATATGAATTATAACTACAACGAAGCAACAATGGGTTACAACAGTAATTCTAACATTAGCTGGGCTTCTTATCAGGCGCACGGATGGCAGAATCCAAATCTTGTTACATATATGGAAAGTCACGATGAACAAAGACTAATGTATAAAAATTTACAGTACGGCAACTCAAGCGGAAGTTATAACATAAAAGAACTACCTGTTGGGCTGAGCCGAATAAAAATTGCGTCGGCGTTTTTTTACACAATACCGGGTCCGAAAATGCTGTGGCAGTTCGGCGAGCTTGGTTATGATGTATCGATTGATGATCCCTGCCGGGTATGCAACAAACCAATAAAATGGGAATATTACGGACAGGTAAACCGCCGTAATCTTTATAAAGTAATACAGGCGTTGATTACTTTAAAACGAGATTATCCTGCGTTTGAAACAACAAACTTTACGCTCGATGTTGCAGGGGCTGTAAAAAGAATCAACCTCTACCATTCATCTATGGATGTTTCAATAATCGGTAACTTTGATGTAATAACAAAAACTGCAAACCCCAACTTCGTACACACCGGCTGGTGGTACGACTATTTTAGCGGCGACAGTATAAATGTTTCAAATACTACCGACCCGATAACGCTTAATGCCGGAGAATTTCATATCTACTCAAGCGTAAAAATACCCGCGCCTGAACCGGGTATTTTACTTGATGTTGAAAATGATAATTATACTGATTTAACAGTTACGGATTACCTGCTTGAACAAAATTATCCGAATCCGTTTAATCCATCCACAACCATCCGTTACGCAATACCGAAGGACGGAATGGTAACATTAAAGATTTACGACATCCTCGGCAGAGAAATAAAAACACTCGTTAACGAATACAAAACCAAAGGACGTTACGAAGTTATGTTTGATGCAAGTAATTTATCCAGTGGGTTATACATTTACGAAATAATAAGCGGCGATTATAAAGCTTCTAAGAAGATGACATTGATTAAATAAAATTAATAGTAGCAGTCCTAATGCCTGATGGATCATATTAAAAAAATTATTCTCTTCATTAAAGTAAAACTATATTTTTGCATTTTAATAGTAGTTGGAGAATTTATACAAGATCATTTTAAGTTTTTTTGGTGTCTTACAATAAAGTCAAAAATATTCTTTAATATTTTGATTTGAGAGGCAAGCTATGTCAATCTATTTTACCATCAATGATGGTTATAATACCAAATTTAATTTAACAGAGAGGTAATTATGAAAAAGGTTTTTCTATCAATGGTTGTTTTATTGTTATCTATACAGGTATTTGCACAATATCCGGGATGGACAAATTTTACATCTAATAGAGATATCCGTGCAATTGCAGTAGAAGATTCTATTATTTGGGTAGCCGGTGATGGTGGTATAACCAAAATAAATAAAAATTCAGGAGAGATGACATTTTATACTAAGTCAAATTCCGATCTTCCGTCTAATTTTATTGTATCCATAGCTGTGGATGCAAGCGGTAATAAATGGTTCGGGACTCTTAACTACGGCCTGGTTAAATTTGATGGGACAAACTGGACTATCTATAATACTTCTAATTCCGGTTTGCCGAATAATGACGTGCATTCGATCGCATTTGATGCGAGCGGGAATAAATGGATCGGAACTGGTCGTGGATTAGTTAAATTTGACGATACGAACTGGACCTTTATTGCTGTTTTGACTAATAGTCGCATTTATTCAGTCGTATTTGACGCAAGCGGCAAGATATGGCTCGGAACTGAGAATGGATTAGCTAAATATAACGGTACAAACTGGGTACATTATCACACTTCAAATTCCGGTTTGCCGGATAATTTGGTGCTTCGAGTCGTTATCGATGCAAGCGGCAATAAATGGATTGGAACTCTTGATGGTTTAGTAAAATATGATGATACATATTGGACTCTTTATAATACTTCAAATTCCGGCTTGCCGGCTAATAGCATCTCATCAATAACAATTGATGTAAACGGCGATAAATGGATCGGCACTTATGTTGATTGGGCTCAAAATGGTTTTGGGTTAGTTAAATTTGACGGGACAAACTGGACGAGATATACGACTTTCAATTCCGGCTTGCCGGATAATTGGGTTAAATCATGCGTCATAGATGAAAATGGATGGAAATGGATCGGAACACTTAACGGATTAGTAAAATATGATGGGACAAACTGGACCGGTTATAATACTTCAATTCCCGGTTTACCCGGGAATAGCATTTCTTCAATTACAATAGAACCGGGAGGTAATAAATGGATCGGAACTTGGGGATACGGATTAGCCAAATATGACGGGACGAACTGGACCGGTTATAATCCTTCCAATTCCGGTTTACCCGATAAATATGTTTATACAACAGCTATTGATTTAAGTGGCAATAAATGGATCGGGACTTGGACCGGATTAGCCAAATATGACGGCACAAATTGGACTGATTATAATCCTTCAAATTCCGGTTTGCCGAGTTTTCATATTGAAGTAATTACTATAGATGCAAGCGATAATAAGTGGATAGCTGCTGAGGCATTAGTAAAATATGACGGCACAGACTGGGCGGTTTATGGTACCTGGAATTCCGGTTTACCGTCTAGTACCATTAATTCAATAACCATTGATGCAAGCGGTAATAAATGGATCGGGACTGGTAGTGGATTAGCTAAATTTGACGATACAAATTGGACTGTCTATAATACTTCTAATTCCGGTCTGCCGGAGAATTATCTATTGTCAATAGCTGTAGATGCAAGCGGTAATAAATGGATTGGCACTTATGAGCATGGCTTAGTTAAATTTAACGGTACAAACTGGAATGTTTACAATACTTCTAATTCCGGTTTACCGAATAATAGAGTTACAGCAATCGCCATAGATACAAGCGGCAGTAAATGGATTGGGACTGAAAATGGATTAGCTAAATATGACGATACAAATTGGACTGTTTATAAACCTACAAATTCCGGTTTGCCGCATCATCATGTTACAGCAATCGTAATAGATGGAAGCGGAAATAAGTGGATTGGGACTGCCAGCGGCGAGTTAGCTATTTTTAATGAGGAAGGCATAGTGATAAATGTGAATGAAGGGAAAGATAAAGTAAACCCATATTCGTTTTTGCTTTCTCAGAATTATCCCAATCCGTTTAATCCTGCTACGAAAATAAAATACGAGTTGCCGGCAGACGGATTGGTAACAATAAAGATTTACGACATCCTCGGCAGAGAAATAAAAACACTCGTCAACGAATACAAAACCAAAGGTCGTTACGAGGTAACATTCGACGCTTCACGGCTTGCGAGTGGTCTTTACATTTACGAAATAAAAAGCGGAGAGTATAAGACATCTAAGAAGATGACACTAATCAAGTAATAATCTAAATTATTAAAAGCGGCTCGATGTGAGCCCCTTTTTTTTGGAATTAAAACCGGTTAATTAAGAAACCGCGTTGATTATTTTAGAACAGGAGACAATTAAAAAATAATAAATCCCTTACGGGGATTAGCTTTTTCGGGGTGTTGTGTTTTTACAATAATTTTTCCGCCACGCGGAAAATATCCGGGCAAAAAGAATAGTGTTCTGTTGATGCATTATAAAGAACCCCATCGGGGTTCTATTATCGTAGAAAAAAATGATTTGTTTCGCAATACTTATTTTTACAACGATTAGTTATTCTCAAAACCTTTGCCTGATTTTCGTTTTTAGAATCTACGGTGCAAAAAATGAACTCCGCTTGAAAAGGCGCTGGCGTTCCATTCAATTTCATAATTACCCGGGGCTTTTATTTTGTTTACCAATGCTGCTACATCGTTGCCGAGTATGTTATTTATTTTTAATGTTACAGCTTATAATGGACGAACACCTTGCCTGCCGCAGGTTTTCTGGCTCAACGTATAAGTTAGCAAACTGTAGTCCCATTTTCTTCTTGAGAGAAAGACGTCAGATTCATTAAAATTAAACGGGCGAAGATGCCGTTTAGGTAATCGGACTCCGATGAGAATCCTGTAACCTCATAGGATTCTAACCAAGGGTTAATGGATTGAATTCAACCCAACATTCTTTTTGAATGTAATGAAGATTATAATAATATTTTACCTTCAAGAAATAAAATTTGCTGATATTAAAAGAAGAACTTCTATTTTTTCAATGGCAGCAGCAGCGTAAACGTTGTTCCTTTACCTTCTTTGCTTATAAAAGAAATTTGACCGCCGAGCAATTCTGCATTCTTTTTTGAAATGGTTAGTCCCAAACCTGTGCCTTGATAATCACGGGTCTTCCCTTCACTTGCCTGCCTGAACTCCAGCCAAACTATATCTTTTTTATCTTCAGCTATTCCTATACCTGTATCACTAACTTCAATACAACAAAATTCTTTCCCTTCAATTAGTTTTTTCTCTGCAGTGAAAGAAATTTCCCCCTCAATTGTATAAGTGATGGCATTACTAAGTAGATTCGACAAAATATCGAATAATACAGTTTCGTCTGTTATTAAGTATGAAAGACTTTCATCAATCGTTTTTTCAAACAAAAGATTTTTTTTCTGTGCCGCGGGAAGAAAGATTTTGTAAGCAGTATTCATTAAATTGTTAATATCAACCTCTTTGAAATGTATTTCTTCATCATAGACTTCTAATTTTGACAAATTTAAAATTTTGGTTAAAGTGTTCATAATCCTATTAGAGGTACTCAAAATTCCCTGTGCCATTTCTTTATGTTCGGGATTCTCCAATTCTTCGTGTAGCAGTTCAGCGTAACCCATTATTCCCACAAAAGGCGTGCGCAGTTCATGACTCATATTTGCAAAGAAAATTGTTTTTACTTTATTCATCTCCTCGGCTTTTTCTTTAGCAACAACTAGTTCACTAATCATTTTTCTTTTTTCTGTAACATCCCTAAGAACAGAAATCACTAAATCGCTCTTACCAGTCTCGCTTAAGAAAGTTGTTTGAACATCACAAAATATTTCTGTTCTGTCTTTTCTAAGTAGTTTTAATTCTGCCCTTACAAAGGGTTTGTTCTCATTTTTTGCTTCAGATAACATTCTACCGTATTCCAAATATGCTTCTTCGGAAGGATATAAAAGTTCGGTTCGTTTGCCGATTATTTCATCGGAATTAAAACCAAATAAATCAATTAAAGCCAGATTAATGTTTTGAATTGTTCTATCAGACATCGACACTGTAAAAATTGCATCATTAACCGAATTGAATAAAATTGAGAGGAATTTTTCATTTTTAACTAATTCCTCTTTTGCTTTTACTCTTTTGGTTACGTCCAACAATGTAAAAATAAGCGATTCCACTTCACCCTGTCCATTAAGTAATGGCACAAGGCTCCAATCCCAATAAGTAAGACCTCGTTCCGGTTTTTTTTCATAAGTAAATGCTCTTTCTATTGTTCGAAAAGCTTTTTTAGTCCTTACAACTTCTTCAAAAATCTCTTTGGCATCAGAGGGATAAAGATCAAAATGGTTTTTGCCTATAAAGAAATCAACATCACATTCATCGGCATTTGCATATGCTTGATTAACTCTTATAAAATTAAATTCTTTATCAAGCAACGCGATTAAAGTAAGTGTATTATCAAAAAATGACTCTAATAAAGTTGTCGTTTCAATTAATTCTTTTTCATATTGTTTTCGTTCTGTAATATCCCTGCCTATAGTTGAAAAACATTTAACTTCTCCTTTTTCAGATTTATGGGCAATTATAATTTGAGAAATAGGTGTTTCGTGACCGTTTCTACTCAGCAATGCTGTTTCACCTAACCATATACCTTCCTTGGCTGCAGTCGGTAATCCTTCATCCAGAACAATGTTTCTTGCCCACTCAGGGTGTGCTTCAGCTATAGTTATTTTTCCTGCATCTTCATCAAATTCTAATCCTAATATTCTTTTGCCGGCATCATTTACAAAAATCGATTTTCCATTTGTATCTGCTATTGCAACAAAATCTGGAGTCGCATCAAGAATTGCGGTGAGTTGTTCTCGTCGTTCTTCGTCAAGTTTACGCTCGGTAATATCACGCTCAATTGCAAGGTATCCAATAATCTCACCTGCGTCATTGTTTATCGGGTTAATCGATGCTTCTACATAAATCTGCCTGTTATCTTTTGTCTTATTTATTATTTCATGATTGACCGGTTTATTCGAAAGTAAATCCTTCCAGAAATTTTCGTAGTATTCTTGTGTAAGTGTTCCGGATTTTAAAATCCGGGGTGTTTTTCCTATAACTTCCTCTTTTGAATAACCAAAAACTTTTTCAAAGGTAGGGTTCACATAAGTGATAACTCCGTCTTTATCTGTTAAAAAAATCACATCCCCGGAAAGCTCTATTCCCATTTTAAATTTTATGATAAAATCATGTGCTGATTTTAATTCTGTAACATCTTCGGACAATATAAAAAGTCCTTCGGGAACGGGTTCAAATCGCAAATTAAAAATTCTTTTTTCACCATTCGAGTAACTAAATTCATTCTCGATATTTGCAGTCTCCCTTGTTTCCATACAAGTTTTCAGCTTATTAAACATTTCTGTATTCTCAATCCCAGGATAACATTCCATCATTGTTTTACCCAGTAATTCTTCTCTTGTTTGTCTACTGCTTTGAAGCGCGGCTTTATTCAAAAACAAGTATTTATAATCAAAACTGATTATCTGGCAACCCTCAATCATATCATCTAAAGTAGAGCGGAGTCTTGCCTCACTTGCTTCTATTTTTCTTTCTTGGATCCGTCTTTCGGTTTCATTCTGGAATACGATGGACACTCCTATAATAGTGCCGTCCGCATCGTAAACCGGCGCGCCGGTATCAATAACAGGTATTTCATTCCCATCTCTTGTTATTAGTATTGTATGGTTGGCTAATTCTTTTACAACACCATGTTTGAATATTTTATCCAAAATATTGTTTTCCCTAAGCCCGGTTTGTTCATTTTTTACAGGATAAACTTCGTGTAAAACTCTGCCTCTTGCGCTGCGCAAATCCCAGCCTGTTAAATCTTCTGCCATCTTATTCAAATACTGTACCCGCCCGTCAACATCAAGTGTTATTACACCCTGCCCGAGACTGTCCATTGTAACTTTAAAATTTTCTTGCTGCCTCCATAATTCTTTTTCTTTTTTATATAAACTCTTTGTTAAACTATGCTGCCGGTAAGAATAAATCAAATAAAGTCCGATACCTGTTATAATCATCATCAGCAATACTATTAGGCTGATCACAACCATCCTGGGAAAAAGTCCGGTAAAAAGTTCGTTCTCGTCAACTTTAGCAACCAAGTACCAATTGGTTCCAGGAATTTCGGAAACGTAAGCAACAACATTTACGTTTCTATAATCTTTACCTCTGTAGATTCCCTTGTATCCGTTTGCGGCTTTTGCAGCCGGTAAATCGCTTAGCGTTTTGGGAAGTACAAACTCTAAAGCTGTGTTTTTCCGGTGTCTCAGTTCATTCAAATAAAGAATGCTGTCACCATCTATGCGGAAGATAAACGTTTCGGAAGTTCGGCTTAAAACTGGCCACAGCTTTGTTATAGGGTATATATTATCTTCAGGATCAATTAAAAATGTAATTACTACCTTCAGTTTATCTTCTTCAATTAGGATGGGCGATATAAAACCGAGGAATATCTTATCTCCGAATGATGTTGAACGGAAGAAATCTAATTCGGTTAGCTTATTTTTGCTTGCCGTTTCAATTATTCTCTTACTTAAATTACTATTCAGTTTATTTAGAGTTGAATTAGTTGATGTGATTATTTCTGCATTGGTAGTTGTTATAACTATCTCCGCATAATGATGTTCTGTTTTGAAGTCTGTAAGTACTCCGGTCAGTTCTTCAAGAGCGGCAGGTTCACTGGTCAAAAGCAATTGCTTAATTTCCTTGATTAGGATTGTGTTATGGGAAAGTATCTCAGCATCTGCCTTTTCATCTTTGTACCAGTCTGACATCTGGTTTATTTTTAACTTGGCAATTGATTCAAGCTCATACTGTTTTTGCTTTATTAAAACCGATTCTTCATACCGATAATATAAATATGCAGATATTATGTGAATAACCGCAATTATTATGTATAGCCAAACAAATTTCTTTTTGCCGTTTGTGGTGGATTCATTTTTACCATTCATTATAACACCTTTGTTTGTGAATCATTAATTGTAATGCTTCAAGGGAAAAGATATCCTTGTAAAAAAAATCATAAAGAAAGTGTGAGAAAAACAACTCAAGCAGTAATAATCCTGGTGTAGCGCCTGGATATTTTTCTTTTGCCTTTATACTTTTCGTTTTTTTTTGTGTAAATCTAACTATTTGAAAAGTATACTTTTAACTTAAGTATTATAAAAGAGTATGGTAATTTGAATAATCGATTCTTAATTGCTAAAAAAATAGTTGTTTACTTCCTTATAAGCAAATGTTTGTGATAGAGTATTTTTCATTTGTGTTCAAAATCATTATATAGATAAAAAAAAATACCACTTGCAGTATTATCAATATAATTTGTAATACTTGAACTCACTCTCCATATTTCGTCCCATACGGGACTTGAAATTATTACGGGTTTTTCTTTCTATAAATATTGAGTCCTTCACAGGATTAGTAATAAAAAACACTTCAGAATAAACGGATTAACTGCTGATAGGGACAAAATATTTGTAGTATAAGTCCCCGCGCTATCTATGTTAAAAGTCCCATCGGGACGAAATATTATAATTTATTTTGAACAGATATTGAAAAAAAAGAGAGACATGTTTGGAATGGTTCAAGTGAAAAGCAGCGTTTACAAAAACTATTTATTAAAGGACTATTTTCCAAGGTTATCAAATTAAACCCGCTTCACTTAATCCGTTTCCGTTATCCGTTTGCTAACGGAAACGGATAACCGACTACGACACTTCCGGGGTGTCTTCATTCCGCACATTTCGCTAAGAGTTTTATGACTCATGCATCATCCTTGAGATTTATCTTCTTAGGCTGCATTTGCTTTGCTCCAAATTTCTTTTCTTTTTTCTGCTTGCTTCAGTCTGATTTCTCTTACAGCTAATTTTTTTCCCTGTCTGCCAAGCAAAAAATCTTCGGGAGTAAGGTAATCAACTGCACTATGAGGCGGTATTTTATTGTAATGTTTAATATATTTTTCAACAGTTTCTCTTGTGCCTTCAACCCTTTAGGGCATCTCTAAAAACTTTAATTGACTCTCTTAGAAAATTCGGTTTGGCTGCATATACCCGTAATATTAAAATGTGTAAGGATAGAAAAATTTTCTGTCCATACACATTTATAATAACATCTTTTCAAAAATCCTATTTCGTTAAAATAGAAACAACCGTGCCGCCGCCCATTTGCGCGCCTAATTTAATTTCCGATTTTATCTGCACACCTGTTTTTTTATCGATCCAAACCGTCGAACCATTTGTTTCACCAACGGGAGTAAGAGTAACTTTATAAGTGTCGTATTCATTATCCGCTGCGGTAATTGTTTCAGAACCGGCACACTCGACGTTGTATGTTTTTACAGAAGCGCTCATTAGATCAAACTGTTTTACCGATGTTTTATAACCTTCCTTCAACGGCAGGGAAGCTACAGCAAGGTCAATATTCGCTCCGTCGGAAAGAACCGGCTCGTCTAATTTTACATTTATCGGCATCGTTTGAGGCCCCATTAAAATTTTTCCGTCAACAGATTCTTTTGTAAAGAGAATATTTATTGTTGCCGGACCCTGTTTGGCTGCTCTTCTTATAGGCAGCAGTGTTGCGGCATCAACTTCAACTGTGTCAATGCCTGCCATCATTCCTGTTACTTCATCAATAACTTTTATTTTGTTTCCATCTTTTGTTATTGTTCTTGTTTGTGCCATTTCCATCTTCTGCCCGCGTGAGTCAACATTTATTGTGTACTTATAACTTCCTTCCACAACTTTACTTCCGTCAAATTTAACTGCGCCGTCCGCCACTTCTTCAACCTTTGGAAGCGTAACGCTGTTTATGTCAACTGTAATTTCATCAAGACGTTTTTTTATCTCGGGGCGTAGTTCCTCTTCGTATCTGCCTTTTAAATGTTTGGCAAGAAATTTTTCCATTGCCGCAAACATAGCAACCCGGTTTTCAAGACCCGCAAAACCATGTCCCTCATCCGGAGCAACCATATACTCAACCTGTCTGCCCAATTCGCGCATCTTTAATACAATCTGATCCGACTCTGCTTTTTTTACACGCGGATCGTTTGCGCCCTGTACAACATATAACGGAGCTTTTATTTTATCTGCTGAGTTTAACGGCGACTGCTCTTCAAGCATTTTTTTCTCTTTCGAGTCGTCCATGTTACCAACACGGACGTTAAATATTTTGCGTATCGGTTCCCAGTACGGAGGAATACTTTTTAAAAGTGTAAGAATATTTGAAGGACCAACAATATCAAAACCGGCAGCGTATGTGTCGGGTGTAAACGCAAGTCCCGCAAGTGTAGCATAACCGCCGTAAGAACCGCCAGCAATTGCTACACGTTTCGGATCGGCAATACCTTCAGCGATAAGATATTTTACGCCGTCTGTTATATCATGCTGCATAGCCCCGGTGCCCCACTCTTTGTTTCCGGCGTTCAAGAATTTTTTACCATAACCGGTTGAGCCTCTAAAGTTTGGTTGAAAAACAGCGTAACCGCGGTTTGCAAGAAACTGTACAAGACCGCTGTAACTCCATTGGTCGCGCGCCCAGGGCCCGCCGTGTATTAACATAACAACAGGAAGATTTTTTGGTTCAACACCTTTTGGTAAAGTTAAGTATGCAGGGATGTCAAGACCATCGCGCGATTTATAAGTAACCGGCTTCATCTCCGCAAGATTTTCGGAAGGGAGATTCGGACGCGATTTATACAGCAGTTTGGCTTGCCCAGTATTTCTGTTAAACAGATAAACCGAACCGGGATCAACATCTCTTGTAACCGCCACTAACCATATTTGTTCATCTGCGGTCATGCTTGTCGAATAAATATCACCTTCGGGAACTTGACTTTTTAATACTTCATAATCCTTCGCAAACTTTTCATCTTTAGGGTACACTCTTCTTTTCGCCCCGTTATAAACCGTTGCGAGAATTTTATTAGTTATATCTGAAAAAACAACATTACTTAAATCCACTTCATTCATCGGGTCTTTATCAACCAACTCTGTTTTGCCGGTTTTCAAATCGTACAAAACCAACTCCGATTTATCTCTTTCTCCCTTATCGGTTATCAAATAAAATTTTTCACTGCCGGGGATAAAACGAAGAGGTCCAGCCGATTCCTCGCTGTTTACTTTATAAATAGAAACAAGGCTGTCGCCGTCTATTTTTAATATTTCGGAGCCTCCGTCTTGTGTTTGTCTTATTCCAAGTTTTAGGTCTCCGTCCAAATCGGTAAGCCAGCCAATAACATTTTCTTTGTTTTCTCTTACAAGCGTTCTTTCACCGGTAGAGATTTTTATTTTGTAAACATCATGAAGCTGTGGGTTGCGGTCGTTTAAACCGACAAGAATTTCATCCGGGCTATTTTTCGGCACATCAAATATCATTGCCCGAACTTTATCCATCGGAGTTAAATCTTTTGCTTCCGGTACAGGGTTTCCCTCGCCATTCGGGTCAACCGCGTAAATTCTAAAATTTTCATCCCCTCCTTTATCCTGCGCAAAAAGAATATACTTTGAATCTCTCGACCAAAAGTAACTTGAGATAGGCCGCGATTCATCAGCGGTAATAGGTTTTGCTTTTTCAAACGGATCATCAACTTTTTTAACCCAAATATTTCTAACATTGTTAAAGGGTTTAAAAAATGAAATGTAATTCCCGTCGGGAGATATTTGCGAGCCGCTTATTTCCGGGTCGCCAAAAAACACTTCTCTTTCAATAAGAGGAGGCAATTGCGCAAATGCGGCTGAGCATAAAGTAATAAAAAAAATAAAGAATAAAATTTGTTTCTTATTCATCAGGGCTCCGTTATTTTATTAATAATTGATTTGTAACATTGTGAACTGTTAAATATAAAATAAATAATCTTTGTAAGCCATTTCTTTTTGATAAATGGATTTGTTTTTTGTGTTACTTCTGTGGTTCTCTTTTGTAAGATGACAAACTTTTCTATATTAAAATAGTTTATTTTGAAATGAAAGGAATAAAATGAAATACAGAAAATTAGGAAAAACAGATGTCGAAGTATCCGAAATAAGTCTCGGATGCTGGACAATGGGCGGTTTAAACTGGGTTAACGGAGTGCCGAACGGCTGGGCGAATGTAAATGAAGCTGAAGTAAAAGAAGCAGTAAACTATGCAATCGATAAAGGTGTTAATCATTTTGATAATGCGGATGTTTACGGTAACGGCAGAGCGGAAAGAATGCTTGCGAGAATTCTTGGAGAGAGAACAAATAAATTTGTTATCGCAACTAAAATCGGTTGGTTTCCCGGAACTTCCGAACACGCCTACCTGCCTCAGCATATTCGTCATCAGTGCGAACAGTCATTGATAAATTTAAAAAGAAATTACATCGATATTTATTATTTCCATCACGGCGATTTTGGTAAAAATGATGAATACCTTGATGACGCTGTTGAAACAATGTACAGATTAAAAGAGGAAGGGAAGATAAGAATTATCGGGCAGTCAGCTTACAACCATCAGGATTTTGTAAAACTTATTCCAAAAGTAAAACCGGATATACTGCAGAGTTTTGCAAGTGCAATTGATGACCGTTTTGTACAGGGCGGTTCACCGACACGAAAACTTTTAGACACAAATCAAATTTCATTTGTGGCATTCGGACCTCTTGCTCAGGGTTTAATGCTCGGCAAGTACGATAAAAATAATCCGCCAAAGTTTGAGCCTGGCGATCACCGGGCAAACTCACCCCGGTTTACAAAAGAAAACCTCGAAAAACTTGATCCGGTTATTGAAACATTAAAAGGGAAATTCGGCGCTTCTGTTGAAGAACTCGCGCGGGTGGCGTTACAATATTTGCTTCACTACAAACCCACCGGCGCGGTTATTCCAGGCTTTAGAAATTTAAAGCAGGTGATGGCAAATCTGTCCGGTGCCGATACTCCGCTTACTGATGATGAATTTAAATTTGTCCAAAAAGCTTTTGTGGAAATCAATAAATAGATATAAAAAAGCCCCGGTCATTCGGGGCTTAAATTTGCAATATATATTGTCGTGCTTATTAAAATAGTAAAATTTAATTCCTACTACTTATTTACCACCGACCATTACGCGTTTTACTAATTCCATTTTTCGCGGTTTTTTATTATCAAACGTTAAAGCACTTAATATCCTTTTTTTTGCATCAGCAAGTTTATATTTTTCGTCCGAAAATATTTCACCTACAACATCACCGTCTTTTATTTTATCGCCAAGTTTTGCGGTAAAAATGATTCCGGCTTTCGGGTCTATTATATCTTCTTTTGTCATTCTTCCGGCGCCAAGCATCGAAGCAGCCATTCCTATTTCGTAATTATCAATCTTACTTAAATAACCGCTTTCATTTAGTTTCAAAACGTCTTTGAATTTTGGCTGCGGATATTTTTCCAAATTTTTTAGATAAGAAATGTCTCCGCCCTGTGCTTTTACAATTTGCAAAAATTTATCAAACGCCTTGCGGTTGTCAATTAGTTGTATCGCTATTTTTTCCCCTTCATTAATTGAAGCAGCTTTACCTCCAAGATAAATCATTGCGCCGGCAAGCACCATGCTTAACTCGTAAAGATCATTTTTAACATCACCCTTTAAGATATTTATTGTTTCAACAATTTCTAACCAGTTGCCAATATGTGTTCCGAGCGGTTGGTTCATATCGGTAATAAATGCAATTACTTTTTTATCGAACGCAACGGCAGTATTTATCAAAGATTCGGCAAGACGGACAGCGTCTTTTGTATGGCTCATAAAAGCGCCGCTGCCGGTTTTAACATCAAGCACAAGTCCGTCAATCCCTTCTGCGAGCTTTTTGCTCATAATGCTGCTGGTTATAAGAGGAATTGACTCTACTGTGGCAGTAACATCGCGAAGTGCATAAATTAATTTATCAGCGGGCGCAATTTCTTTTGTTTGCCCTACTAATACTGCGCCGCATTTTTTTAATACTGATTTATACTCCTTCAAGTTAAGATCTGTTCTGAAACCGGGTATAGCTTCAAGTTTGTCTAACGTTCCGCCGGTGTGTCCGAGTCCGCGTCCCGATATCATCGGTACAAAAATACCTGCGGCTGCAACAATCGGTGCAATTATTAAGGATGTTTTATCTCCAACTCCGCCGGTTGAATGTTTATCTACTTTAGCGCCGCCCAGCATTGAGAGATCAATTATCTCTCCGCTAAATAACATTGCTCTCGTTAAAGCCGCTGTTTCTTCTTTATTCATCCCCTGAAGATAAGTAGCCATAAGAAATGCGCTGAATTGGTAATCGGGTATCATTCCGCCCGTATACCAACCAATCAATTCCATTATCTCTTCATTTGTTAAAGTTTTGTTGTTTCTTTTTTTTCTAATTATTTCTATTGTGTTCATCGAGTTCTGTATTTTTAATAGCTTTGGTAAATTAATAAACTATAATAAAAAAAATCCCGGCTGCACACAAACCGGGATTTTTGTTAAGTAAACCAAAGTATATTCATCTTACATCCACTCGTACTAATCGGTAATTAAGCAGTACCAATGATACATCAGATCTTTTTGGTTTACTCATTATAGCGAAACATGTGTCGCGCGAAACTTTCAAATAACAACTATAAATACAACAAACTGTTTTCCGTTAAAGTTCCCGCATAAGTTTATTTTTTTAAGGATTTTAATTGTATTTGTTTGCCCCTGCCTAATTGTTTATTTTTACCACTCAAAATTCTTAACTCGGAAGGAGCTTTATCTTAAAATGCAGTTCAAGAAAAGAACGCATACATGCGGTGAATTACGTGAAACAAACATTGGCGAACTTGTAATTTTAAACGGGTGGGTAGATACCAGACGCGATCTTGGCGGTTTAATTTTTATCGATTTGCGCGACCGCTACGGAATTACACAGGTAGTATTTGAGCCGGCTTTTAATGCAGACGCTCACCATCTTGGTAAGGAACTTAGAAGCGAGTATGTTGTATCGATTGAAGGAATAGTAAGAAAACGCCCGGCTGATACCGACAATCCCGAACTTCCTACCGGGCATGTGGATATTATGGCAAACAAACTTCTTATATTAAATGAAGCAAAAACTCCGCCCTTTCCGATAGCTGATAAAATAGACACGCATGAAGAAATTAGATTAAAATATCGTTACCTCGATTTAAGAAGACCTATAATTCAAAAAAATTTATTGCTGCGGCATAAAATGTATATGCTTGCAAGAAAATATTTTGATGCACATAATTTTACTGAAGTTGAAACCCCTGTGCTGATGAAAAGTACACCGGAAGGCGCGCGCGATTTTCTTGTTCCAAGCCGTCTGCACAAAGGGAAATTTTATGCGCTGCCGCAGTCTCCCCAGCAATACAAACAATTGCTTATGGTATCAGGAATGGATAGATATTTTCAGATCGTAAAATGTTTCCGCGATGAAGACCTGCGGGCAGACCGCCAGCCTGAGTTTACGCAGATTGATGTTGAAATGTCTTTTGTTGATCAAGAGGATATTTTTGAGATAGTAGAAGGTTTGATGAAAGATATGTTCAAAGAAATTTGGAACAAAGATCTTCACCTCCCCATTCCCCGTTTATCGTTTAATGAAGCAATGGAACGTTACGGTTCGGATAAACCGGATCTTCGTTTTGATCTTGAGATGGTAACATTAAATGAGCTGTTTGCAAATACAGGTTTTAAAGTATTTAAAGATCAGATAGAAAATAAAGGAATAATAACCGGTTTGCTTGCTCCGGGTTGCGGAGAATATACTCGTAACCAGCTTGATGTTTTAACAGAATTTGTAAAAAAACTCGGCGCCGGCGGATTAATTTGGATGCGCGTTAAAGAAGATGGGCTTGATGCTCCTGTTGCTAAGTTTTTAAGCGATGAAGAAAAGCTTGGTATAATAAATAAACTCGGTGCAAAACCGGGCGATTTATTGTTTATCCTGTCCGGGTCAAAGTTAAAAGCATTAAATATAATGGGCGCCCTGCGCCTTGAAATGGCGCGTCGTTTGGATTTAATAAAAAAAGATAGTGAGCCAAAACTTCTTTGGGTAACTGATTTTCCTCTGTTTGAGTGGGATGAAGAAACCCGGCGCTTTTACGCAATGCATCATCCGTTCACGTCGCCGCGGGTTGAAGATATTGAATTTATGGATACTGACCCTGGAAGTGTACACGCACGCGCTTACGATCTTGTACTGAACGGAAGTGAAATTGCAGGCGGCAGCATAAGAATTCATAATGCCGATTTTCAAGCAAAGATGTTTAAAGCCCTTGGTATTAGTGATGAAGAAGCTGAAGCGAAATTCGGTTTTTTGATGAAAGCATTTCAATACGGCGCTCCCCCGCATGGAGGAATTGCATTTGGATTTGATAGAATGGCAATGATATTTGCAGGTGAAAATTCAATACGCGATGTAATTGCTTTCCCAAAAACAGCGAGCGCGGTCTCGTTGATGGATGATTGCCCTTCCGAAGTAAGTGAAGCACAGTTGACCGAGCTTTACATACGAGTTCGAAAATAAAATCAAAAAATAAAAATACTTTCAAAAAAAAAGCCGCAATTATTAACCGCGGCTTTTTTTTTAATCTTAAATATGATTATTTAAAATCTTACATCACCTAAGGTTTTATTGTATAACCACTGAACTTCAACCCATGCAGGGTCGCCGGGGTTGCCGCCGCCATAGTTAACAATTTTAATTTTTGAGTAATGACCGTCATGATCGTATAAGAAAACATAATTTGTTTCGCGGTCATCCATGTTGTTCGTCCATGTACCAGTTGTCTTTAATGGCGATGGAGTATTGTCATATATATTAGCGCTTGCTCCAACCTGAAATTTTGTTACGCGTATTAATCCATTCGTTGTATTTAAGTCTGCGCTTTGAACTAAGTAACCTCCGCCTGTTCCACTTGTCGAATAATAGATATCAACTAATCCTTTATCGGTACCGGAAACACCGTAAGCCATACCGGTAGAAAGGTCTAAACCACTTGGCTGTGAAACTGTAGTTCCTTGTGTTTCGTAAATTTTAACCGGGGTAGTAAATCCGAATTTATCGAGGGCAACATCGGACGTGAGAGTAACGGTTTTTGTGGCGATAATATTATCTTCAACGACAATACCTGCAATAGTAGTGTCTCTATAGCCGGTAAGTTTTAATGTAACTGAATATGTACCGGGAGTAACATTTTTTATTGTATCGGGTGTTATACCGTGTAATGCATTATTAAAATATACCTGTGCGCCGGCTGGAATTGAAATCATCAATATAGAACCCTTGGCGTCACCTGGAGGATTGGGATCTGTTGAGTTGCTGTCGCAGGATGCAAGGAATATTCCAAGCAATAATAGCAATGATGCTGCAATAAATTTTTTCATTTTATTTCTTTCTAATTGTTTTTTTTTATGATTATTTTTTTGTTAAACTAAACGGAAAACTTTGATTATCGGCGGCAATTGTAAATGAACCGCTGAACTTATTTGTTTCTACAGAGAAATTTCCGGAGTAGGTGCCGGCATATCTGAATTTTTGTGTATCGCGCATTGTTATTTTTTTTGTTTCAATATTTATAATTCCGGCAACCGCTTTTGTTGAAACCTGGCGATAATTAATAACAATTGTTCCGGTAAATTCATTCTCGGTTTGTTCTTTTATGGTTAGGGTTGTTGCCCTTCCATCTAACAAACCTGTCCATTTACCTACCATATCGGGCACACGATTTTTTTCGGCCATAGCAATCGAGTCAGCTATTTGTTTGGTTTTTTCAGCCGCCGCAATTGAGTCAGCCATCTGCTGGGCTCCTACGGCTTTAATCGAATCGATATTTACTGCAGGCTTATCATCTTTTTTGGTTTCGCATCCAATAAAGTTGATGGCAGCAGCAAAAAGCAAAACTGTTAATAAAACAGAAAAACCTTTTTTGGTTTTTAAATAAGTAAACGCAAATATACTGCGCATAATTTCTCCTAAAAATTAATGATTTTGATTAACACGGTGATGATGACAGGCAAATGTATATAAAATAAATTTAAATGACTAAACCTAATTAATAACAATATACACTTTTTTTATTAATAAAAACCCCTAAACGTTATAAATTATAATATATTATCTCTCAAAATATGAAATTATTGTTGGTCGGGTTGCCGTACTGCCCCCGGCTTGCGGCCAGATTGGCTGAGTTAATTCTGTTGTGGTGGGGCGATAATAAACGCTAACATTACCATTAAAATGGACAGTTCCTTTAGCAGTAACACCACCATAAACTTTTACATTGCCATTTAAGTTTACATCGCTGTTCGAATATATCTGTGCGTAAAGTTTTACATTACCATTCGCATTCAAGTTACCTTTTACATATAAGCCAAGGTTATTACCTGACGGGTCGATAGAATTAATTGTAACGTTTCCATTGCAGTTTATATTCCCTTTGACAAGTAAAATACCATACCCTGAAATATTACCACTTAGTGTTAAATCGCCGCCAACATAAATAATCTCCGGATTCTCTTTAGTGCCAAGAATAGTATTACCGGAAAGAGTTTTATTGGAATTATACACTGTGGTTGCTAAAAATTTGTAATCATCGGGGTTATAACTTGGCATGGTGATTAGCGGTACCTGATTATATGACGGATCGCCGTTTGGATTTACATTAGGACTGATTGCTGTCCCTAATCTCCATGAAGGATTTGAGCTTGCGTTTGAGTAATATGTTAAAAAACCATTGATAGTGTTGTTGCCATTCATATGGAAATCGGCATTTGTATGTACATTTGCATTCCAGCTATTATTATTGTCATCTGTTATCAAAGCATTTCCATTTAAGGAGAAATCACTTCCTGAACAAACAGCATAGTCTAAGAATGGGGGAGGTATCGAACTTCCGGTACCGGTGGGCAACTGAAGAACTGCACGAATAGTATCAATAGATGTTGAGTAAGTTCCAATGGATGTAATCAGTCTTCCTTTTACCACTCCTGCTGCCGGTCCATTAAAATATTTTGCATTAGTATTAACAACAGTTATTGTGAAGGAGCCGTTAGATAAAGATTTATTGTCTACCCCGGTCCAGGTAGTGTCGTCAGAAAGATTTTTTAATGCATATTCAATGCCGCTTGAGGCATAGTTTTTTGCCATAACACCTTCGTACTCTTGTGCGGCGTTTGAAACCATTGAAGTATTACTCTTGTTTATGGTTAAACTAACGACGGAAAAAATAATTCCGGCGCCCATTACTACTATTAAAAGCATCTTGCCCATCTATAAACCTCGTTAAATATCATAAATTTTTAGGAAAATATTGTCTCTTCCAGATTTTACCGGCAAAATTAGCATCTTCGGCTTTTTCGTTTTCGAGCATAACCGTAACGGCAACACTCTTTATCTGACTAATCGTATAAGTGGAAGCGCCGTTCGAATCTAATCCTTCAATAAGTAAATCCGATACTTGCATCTGCCACTCTGAGCTGGTTTGATTTGCAACCCGACGCCTTAAAAACTTTTCGGTTTCATTTGTAATTTCTGAATAACCGATAGTATCAATTGTCCCATCATTATCAATATCAGAAAGGAAAGTAATAGCATTGGCATTAATTGAGGTTATTTTATCACCACTCTCAACGCGATAACCAATACGGTTAAAATCGTGTTCTATGATTTCTCCAAGATCGGTTAACGACCTATGTGTAATTTCAACCATCTTTACGTCCTGCGAAAGGTTGGAAAGATGCAGCGTTAAACCAACAACTGCAAGTAAAATAATTCCGCCTACAATGTAAGACCCGGCAATATCGAGTATTTGATTCATATTAATAATATTTATAGTTATACAAATATAAAGTATCCGCCATAAACGGATTTTCTACTGCAATTTTTATCCTTTTGCTACGGGTTTTAGTCGACATTACGACATCGAAATTATTATCGTTGACATAATCGACCCACACTTTTAGATTAAATGTTCCTCCGCGTAGATTTGATTCCGCTCTTGTAAAAAGATTGTAATCATCAATATCATCAAAGCAGTTGCCATCATCGTCGTCTTCATCATCATCATCGTCGTCTTCACCATCATCGTCGTCATCTTCACCATCATCGTCGTCATCTTCACCATCATCGTCGTCATCATCTTCACCATCATCGTCTTCACCATCATCGTCGCAATTTCCATAAACCTCGCCGCTTTCTGGTCCGAGTAAGTTTGCAAGAGTTAATATATCGGAACTATAAATTGGTAGTGTAAGAGTTCCTTCATCAAAAGATTTACTCGAAATTTCCTTCATCAAATTTTGTGCGGCTGAAGTAGCCATCACAATATATTCCGCCGACCTTTGCTGACTTTCCGACTGAAGAACTGTTCTGTTTACATTTAGCGTAAGCAGCGCAAAAAGCAGAATTGCGCCAATTACCAAAAACATCTGTGTTCCGCTCATATATACTTCAAATGATTAATTCTTAATAATAATAAAGTGCAATATGCATGCCGTAGAAGGTATGCTAAATTTAACAAAAAATCGCACTATTTTCTGTGTCCAAAGACTCAAAATGAGATTTATTTTACAAAGAAGGCGATTTTGATCCATTTATTTTGTAGCTATTTTTACAAACGGAAACAATTACCTCCCATGTAATATTTACACGTAATAATTACCTGGTAAATTTAGCATGCAAGGTTTTAATTAAGTCAAATAATCATGGTTTATGGCATAATATTTTACACTTATCTAAAAGTTTTTTATAAATTAGAGATTTGATATAAATTTTGGGTCAACAACAATTATTATTTGTATTACTTGGCATTGTGGTAGTCGGACTGGCGATTGCTATTTCTATTAGTATTTTTAGAGAAAATGCTATTATTTCTAAAAGAGATGTACTGATAAATGAATGTGTAACAATTGGTCAGCAGGCACTTACATATTACCAAATGCCAACCAATTTTGGCGGCGGTGGTAAAAGTTTTATCGGTTGGGAAATACCGGAGAAACTTAAGACTTCTGAGAATGGCACATTTAATGCTACTATTAATGCAGATAATGTTATCATAAACGGAGTAGGTAATGAAGTAGTCGTCGGCACCGACTCTATTGAAGTAAATGTTACAATTACAAAAAATGGTTTTACTACGGAAATAGTTCATTAATTAATTATTCATTAACAAAAATCGTAAGGAGCTCTCATGGGCCAACAACAACTTCTCTTAATCGTTCTCGGTGTTATCATAGTTGGTATCGCTATCGTAGTTGGAATTAACTTATTCCAGGCACAATCAGTAAATGCTAATAGAGACGCCGTAATTGGTGATTTAAATAATTTAGCTTCCATCTCAATGAGTTACTTCAAAAAACCAACCTCAATGGGCGGCGGCGGAAATTCATTTGTAGGTTTTGCAATGCCTACTAACATGGGCAGCAACGACAATGGAACTTACACAATTAAAACAGCGGGTACCGCAGCAGCAATTGTTTTCCAGGGAGTTGGTACCGAAATAGGCGATGATGGTGCTGCCAACGTTACCTACACGGCTACCGTAAGCAGCGCGGGCGCAATTGCAATTGCAAAAACCAATTAAATTGTTTCTTAGCGTTTTTCACAAAGCCGGAGTTTTCCGGCTTTTTTTGTTTTTATAGGTTTCCAATTAAAATTTTATTCAACTATCAAATCATTCTAAAATTATTTATTTTATATACAACTCTTGTTGAATAATTTTATTTGTTGTTCGATAATAAGTGAACAAGTTTTTCTCGTAAATATAGTAACAAAAGAAAATGGTTGAATTAAAGTTTACTGGAGATAAGTCCAACGGTCAAGTAATTAGCGGGACATTAACAGCCGATACATTTTCCGAGGGTAAAAAGAAAATTATTCGTTTAGCTGAAAAGAATCAGTTAAAAATAACGAAGATTGAAAAAAAATTAACTTTTTTGTATCGCGCAAAAAAGGGGAATGAAAAACCGATACGCGGTGAACAAAAAGCATATACAAAAGACGAAGTTCAAAACGCGCTTTCGCGTCTTGGATATAAAGTACTATCGGTTAATAAAAAACTTCTCGATTTTAAAATAAATCCTCCACAGGCAGAAATTGTTACATTTGTAAAAATTAGCGCAGAGTTACTTGAGCAAAAACTTCCTTATGGCGAAATTCTTACATTATTGATAAATGATACTCAAAACAAAACATTAAAAGAAACTCTGAGAGAAATTAATAATGATTTACGAAAAGGTGCAGACAGCGAAACAACTTTTCTAAAATACCAGTCGGTTTTCGGAAAGTTTACCGCATACATGCTGGGGCTTGCATCAAAGAGTGGTAATATGTCAGAAATTTATAAAGCCACTGCCAAGTTTTTGGATAGAAGACAGGAATTCAAAAAGAATATAAAAAGCGCTTTAATTACACCGTCGGTTACATTGTTTGTATTATTTATAGCTGTGCTTTTTTATGTTGGTTACATTTTTCCTGAAACAGCAAAATTGTTTGTAAAATTTAAAATCGATCTGCCCCCAATGACGGCGTTTACGTTAAAGATAAGCGATTTTTTGATGTCGAATAAAATGCTTGTTACATTATTTACAGTTTTACCACCGTTGTTTCTCTGGAGGTTAGCTAAAACCGACAAGGGTAAAATGTTTCTTGATAAGCATATTATCAAACTACCGATGTTAGGTAATCTAATCCACAAAACGGTAATAGAGGTTTTTTGCCGCGTATTTTATACGCTGTACAGCGGTTCTGCCGAAAGCATTGAACCTATCCGAATTGCCGCTGAAGCGTCCGGTAATAGATACTTTGAAGATAGAGTAAAAAATGTCGCTATTCCTTTGATGATAAAAAAGGGTATTGGAATTACAGACGCATTTGAAGCGAGTGGCGTTTTTACAGAAACATCAATATCGAGGTTTCATTCGGGCGAAGAAACAGGCACAATAAAAAACACAGCTCTACAGCTCGCAAACTATTATGAGAGCGAAACAGTTTATAAACTAAAAAATGTGGTTGAACTGATCCAGGTTTTTATTGCCATGATATTAATGGTTGTTATGATATTATTAACGCTGGTATCTGCTGAAACGGCAACTGTTAATCCTAAACAACCGGGCGTCACGCAGCAAATCGATATCGATCAAAATTATGAGAGCATTTTGGCATGATTGATACAAACCTTGAAATGACCGACAAAATAGGTTACCTGTTATTTAAAAAAGGTATAATTGATGCACAGATGCTTGAAAAAGCTCTTTCTGCAAAAGCCAACGACAGCAGCAAAATAAAAAGAAATCTTGCGCAAATATTGGTGCAGGATTTTAAATACGACCACGATACGATTTTCCGGGAAGTCGCAATTTTATACGCGTTCAGGGAACTTGATACACATCCGGAAGATCTGCCATCAAACCGACTTGATTTCTTAAAAAATACGGTTAATAATGCCGGCGAGCAGTTAAAAGTTCAGATGCTCGAAAATAAAGTGCTTCCCTTTATGTACGATGAGCGAATAAAGGACAAACTAATTCTTGCCGCAATCGATCCAACCGAACGTAATATTCCCAAGATAGCATTCGGCTTAAATGCTAAAAAATATGAAGTGATATACATAAGAAAAAAAGATTACGAAAAATTAATTTCGATGATTTTTCCTCCGGAAAATGTCTATCTCAAAATGATGGAAGAAGCCGATTCGGAACTTGAACTTGACCACGATGATACTTCATTAAGTGAAGAAGAACTTGATGCCGAAATAAATAAAAGCGCGTTAATAAATCTAGTGGAAGGAGCTTTGGTTGAAGGAGTCAGAAAGGGTGCAAGCGATATTCACTTTGTACCAAAGTCGGGTAACCGCACCGAAATATTAATACGTATTGACGGTAATTTACAACCCTGGCATGTTCAGGAAGGCACTTTGCCCGAAGCTGTAGTGGCAGTTGTTAAAGATCGTTCAAGAGGAATGGACAGATTTGAAAGAGAACGTGCGCAGGATGGTTTTATTCAGAGAGAAATTGACGGCAATATTATTAGGTTTAGAGTTTCCGTTTTGCCAATGGTTGGTACTGAACTTAAAAACAAATTTGAAAGTATTGTTATTCGTATCCTTGATGATAGAAAAGTTATAAGGGATATCGATAAACTCGGATTAATAGGTTATACAAAAGATGTTTTCTTAAAAGCAATAAATAAACCACAGGGAATGGTTATACTTACGGGGCCTACGGGTAGCGGTAAAAGTACAACTCTTGTTGCCGCATTGTACCAGGTAATAGATCCTACAGTAAATGTTTTAACTGTTGAAGACCCGGTTGAGTATGTTATTGAAGGAGCCCGTCAGTTAAAAATCGGTTATAAAATGAATTTTGAACAGGCAATCCGCTCCATTTTAAGACACGACCCTGACATCGTGTTAGTAGGTGAAATGAGAGATAAAGAAACAGCCGAAGTTGCAATAAAACTTGCAAACACAGGGCACTTAACATTTTCTACCCTTCACACAAACGATGCTCCAAGTGCTGTTGCACGCTTATTTAAGATGGGTATAGAACCATTTTTAATTGCATATGCAATAAATCTAATCGTGGCACAAAGATTGATTCGTAGACTTTGCACAAAATGTAAAAAAAAGGTCAGTAATTTTGATGACGCGTTGATGGGCGCACTCGAACTTAATATAGCAGAATGGCGAAATTACACTGTTTATGAAGCCAAAGGTTGTCCGGAATGTAACAATACAGGTTATAAAGGCCGTATCGCTATACACGAAGCGCTTTATTTTACAAAGGATATTAGACAATTGATTGTAAGAGCCGGTGATGATGTTGATGAAGAAAAAATAAGAATTCAGGCAAAAAAAGACGGTTCGCTCAATCTAAGAGAAGCCGGTTTAGAAAAAGTTAAACTTGGATTAACATCAATTGAAGAGGTTGTTGCAAGCACAACAGAGGAGTAATTATTCCCATTTAAACGTAATAATTACAGAAGCATGTAAATAATTCTCTCAAAAGAGATTAGGAAAAAGCAGATATTTAAAAATAATTGCGGAAAAGAGTTAATTTTTGTTTATATTTTACAAAACTCTTTAATGCCGCTCAGTATTTATAATTTTAGAAACAAATTTGGATAAAACTTGGTTTCAATTACTGAAGCAAAATCAGTCATACAGCGAATAGTTCAAAATATTCCGGCAGCGCTTTTCGGCCCTGATAAGGTGACTTATCTTCTTGATAATGCCGAAAAGGTAACTTCTGAAGATAGAATTTTAATGCGCGAGTTATTTAATAAGTTCCTAACCAGTATGATTGAACGCGACGCATCCGACATTGAAATTGGTGGGCACGGAAACGGTGGTTACATCTGGATGCGTATTCATGGGAAAAAAGAACGGGTGAAAGATTTCCCACAATTTAATGAAGATGAATCGGCTGTTTTGGTTATTAATCTTCTTAATCAAAATCAACGGAAGTATCTGTCCGTAACACGTAACCTCGATTTCAGTTATTCATTTTTGTACGAACGTAGAAGAACAAACGTTCGGTTTAGAGCGGATGCATATTTTGATCTTGATACTTTGGCGCTTAATATGCGTGCAATTAGTGCGGCAATACGACCGATAGAATCGCTAGAGTTTCATCCTATCGCTATTAAGTCGATGAGCCATAATTATATTAAATTCGGTTTGTCGCTTATTACCGGTATTACAGGTTCGGGCAAGTCAACTACACTTGATGCTATTATTGATCATCATAATAAATTTGATCCTGCACATGTAGTTATTATTGCTTCACCTATTGAGTATGTTCATTCATCAAATGCATGCATTATAAAACATAGAGAGGTTGGACGCGATGTACTATCCTTTAAGGATGGTGTTATTCAGGCTTTACGGCAGGACCCCGACATAATTGTTATTGGTGAAATGAGAGACCCGGATACAATATTAGCTGCCTTAGAAGTAACTGATACCGGGCATAAAGTTTTTTCAACGCTGCATACATCTTCGGCAGTGGAATCTTTGGATAGAATTATTGCAGAAGTTCATCCGAACGAACAGGACCGCGTGCGCAATAGACTTGCTGATGTTTTAATTTCCGTTGTTTCTCAAAAACTTGTTCCAAGTTTAGACGGTAAACGCGCACTTGCAAAAGAAGTTTTAATTGTTAATCCAAATGTTAAAGCAGCAATAAAAAACAATAATACAAGCGAAATTTATATGATGATTAACCAGGGGGCACAGCAGGGAATGATAACAATGGAACAGGACCTTAAGCGTTTGTATTTGCAGAAGAAAATTTCACTTGAGAATGCTATTGCTTATTCAAATAATAAAACAAGAATTCAACAAATTCTTTCGGCCTTTTAATTGAAAACACTAATCTGTATATATTGCGAAGGTACGGACACCAAGATAGCGGTTGTTTCCAAAGATAAGGAAAAAATCAAACTCCTCCGTACTGCTTCATTTGATGTTATTACAAACAAGCAGGAAGTTGATTCCTCGTTTGCTTCAATTCAAATTGAAGGGGATAATTTAGACTTTAATGATGTCGAAAAAAATGAGGCGTCGCTTGGCATTTCGAACCCCGCTTTAATTAATTCCGAATTAAAAGGAATAAATTTTTCTAAATGTCTTTTTATTCCAGGGCTCACCGAGCCGGCTATTTATTATCATGTTTTTGAGGGGAGTAAACATGCAGGAATAGCAAAAGTTACTCAGGAAATTATTTCCGACATCCAAGAAACAAAAAATGTAAACATAGATAAAGAGAATCTCGGTTACATAGAGTTAGCCGACAAATCTCTGTTATCGGTGTTTCTAACCGGCGATGTTAACTGCATAAATCTGATTAACTCGCTGGCAAGACACAACGGTAAACGATATTATAAAATTCCTTCGGTTAAAAGTGCCGAAATATCTCTTGCATATTATGTTGCAAAAAGAAAAAAATTCTTCCCCGATGATCACTCGCTTATTGTTTATATTGGTAAAGAATATAGCAAACTTATTTTCTTGCAGGGAAGAAAATTAAAACACATCGGCGGTACGTTAGACATCGGCACATTAAACCTTCATACTTACGATGTTTACTTTTCAAAGATTCTACTTGAAATGGAAAACGGCGGAATTTCTTCGCTCGATAACATTATAGTTTGCGGCGAAGACGATTCTGAAAATCTTATACTTTCTTTTTATGGTACATTTCCCGAAGCAAACGTATCCCGATTGGAATTTGATGACATTGATTTAGCCGAATATCCGGCAGAACAGAAAGAAACAATTTCCTCCTTTAGTGTTCCAATTGCAATTGCTAATGATTATTTTGATGAACTGAATGAAGAGCACAAAGGCATTAACCTACTTCCAAAGTATGTTAAAGAGGATCAAAAATTTTTCCAATTTGCATGGCATGGTTACGCAATGCTTCCATTGTTGTTTGCTGCGGCATTTTTTATAACAATGCAGGTTTTAAGTAATAACCAGGATGAAAAAGCGCTCGATGTGGAAATCTCTAAAAATACAATTCTTCAGCAACAGAACCTTGAAATATTAAATAGAATAGCAGAGGTTGAGGGAAAAATAAATAGTTTCGATCAAACCCAAACGATACTCGATTCTGCAAATACAGGCACAGGTATCTGGACGCGATTGGTGAAAGATATTTCCGATTTTGCCCAGGGAAGACAAACACTTTGGTTTACCAAATTAGTTAAAGAAGAAAATAGCAAAGTTATTATTGAAGGCTATGCACTAAATAAATATGTGCTTACGGACTTTGCTTATGCTTTAAAAGGAAATGCTCTTTTAAAGAATATACTATTTGAATCTTTAAGAGAAAAAAATGCGTACAAATTTACCGTTACCTTTAATAAAAACGGCTACGAGCAGGGGTTATAATGAACAGAAAAACAAAAAACACTCTTGTACTCGTTGCTCTTCTTCTCTTTATATTAGCCGCCGGCGGTGTTTTTATTTATTTTATTCAACACAACGGAATTGAAAAAAAGAACAAACAGCTTGAAGCACTAAAAGCTAATAACTATGATCCTGAATTACTAACTAGACAGTATCAAAACCTTATGGTTAGGGCGGCGTCATTAGATTCAATTCTTGCGGCAAGAAAATTTAATATTCCAAAAGATCTTTCATCGATAAAATTTTTCGATTTTTTAACCGATGTAACAAACCGATTTACCGCTGCTACACAAATTGATGTGGAATATGTGGATGTTTTCCCTGAAAAGGATTTCTTTTATCATGAGTATAAACTAACTGGCGAAGGGACGTATCAGGACATTTTCAAACTAATTTATGCAATTGAGCAAAGCAAAGAATTAAAAAAAATTACCGATATTTCGTTTGAAAATTATGTTCAAACCGATAAAGAGGGGATACCTCAATTTTTTGTAAACTTTACATTGGTAGCGCATGTTTATTATTCTTCAAACGATAGATTTGCAACTGCTTTTTCAATAGAAAATGATATAAATGCACCGGCTATTCATAATCCGTTTTATCCGTTAATTAGAAATGAAATTCCTCCGAACCTGGATGGTTTGCTGGAAGTACAGGGCGCCAGGTTATTGGCTCTTATTCCCGAAGGAGCATTTTTATCAGACTCGAAAGGAAACACTTATCTGTTGTGGGAGGGTGAGCAAGTTTACTTAGGCTATTTGACGAACATTGATTATGATAAAAATAAAGTTAGTTTTATACTTAATAAAGGGGGAATAATTGAAAAAGTTGATTTAAATCTGGAACAAGAAAGTCAGAATCAAAATAAAATGAGATTTCAAAAATGAAAAAGTTATTATTGATAATTGTGTTGGTATCTTCAATACTGTTTCCACAGCAGTGGATGGAAAACCAGATAAAATCTTACCACAACCCGGATGAGTTGGTTACTCTGGCATCAACCCTTACGTTTAATCAGGCAATTGATTTATTGAGTAAAGTAAGCGAACGAACAACCGGCAGAAAAGTAGTGTCTACCTACCTGTCTGATGAGCCGATTGGTATTGAATTAACAAATGTGCATTATGAAAAAGCGCTTCTTACAATGGTTAATATGAAGGGATTAATTTACGAGATAAAAGAAGATTTGATCGTTGTCAAATCAAAGACTGTGGTTCCGGAGCAAGAAAGAAGTTTGCAAAATTATGCCACTGTTGATTCTCGCGAAATAAATATTTCGGCAGTGTTTTTTGAGATGAATGTTACAGAGGCAAAACAGCGGGGAATGGACTGGAAACTTTTACTTTCAGGAAAGGGATTGGACATTGGAGCCAAAATTGGAATTGATCAGGAAAAACAAGCGCAACTTAATGCAAGCAGCACTGGCGGGGGTTCAAGCCAGCAGCAACAACTTACTTCTGATTTTGAACTAAATACAAAATCTACATTTAATGCCGGTGGTTTTTTTGGTGAAGCCACATCGTTATTCAGATTTTTTGAAAATCAAAATCTCGGTGAAATAATTGCCAGCCCGAATATTACAGTAAGAGATAGAATAAAAGCTAAATTGCAGGTAGGTTCCGATATTTCAATAAAACAAAGAGATTTTTCTGGAAATGTAATCGAAAATTTCTATTCAACAGGTTCAATAATTGAAGTTACTCCTTACATTTATACTCAGGACGGGATGGATTATATTTTACTCGAAATTAATGCAGAGAGAAGTTCATATGTTCCCGATCCTCAAACTACCATCATAAACAAAACAATGGCAAACACGCAGGTGTTAATGCTTGATGGCGAGGAAATTATTATAGGCGGTTTATTTGTAAATGAAGACACAAAAATTCGAACCGGCATTCCATTTTTAAAAGATTTGCCCTGGTGGTTTTTCGGTCTTCGTTACATTTTTGGTAATGATGAAACAAGCGTTAATAAAAAAGAATTGGTATTGTTAATAAAAGCTACTCTTGTTCCTTCGTTAAAGGAAAGGCTTGCATGGCCAAACGGATCGAAAAATCCTGTAAAGGACGAAGTACTAAAACAGAGAGAGAAAATAAAATTATATCAATTTAATCAATCTACTAAAGAAGAATAGGTCTAGTATGGAATCACTATTAATTGTTGATGACGATATTAATTTGTGTACCGTTCTGAAAGAGGAATTAGCAGAAGTTGGTTACGATGTTGATTACGTAAATAACGGTATTGCAGTATTTGATTTTATCTCGCGCGTAAAAGTCGACCTCATTCTACTTGATTTAAAAATGCCCGGTATGGACGGATTTGAAGTTTTAAAAGAACTGCAGCATAGAAATATTAAAGCTAAAGTTATTGTTTTAACTGCGTATGCCGATGTTAAAAGCGCTATTGATTCCGCAAAGATGGGGGCAAGCGATTTTATAAGTAAACCATACGATTTCGACGAACTTTTAATCACCATACGTAAGGTTCTTCAAAGAGAAACTTAAAATAAATGAAAATTAGTTATCGAATCCTTCTTATAAATTTTATTATTGTTGTAATAGTTGTGGGGAGTTCGGCTTTTGCTTTTTATTCAATAATGTATAATCTGCTAAATTCCCAACAATCAAAATACCTTCTTAATTCTGCAAACGATTTCGTTTATTTTTATAACGAATTCCTTCAGGATATGGAATATGATTTTTTATATTTGATGAAGGATGATGTTAATCCGCAGATTAATTCGGATATGATAAAGGATAGAAATATTGACTTTATCCTCCGTAGCTTCAACGATTCTACAAAAATGCTTGCCTCCGTTTCTTTTGTTCAACCGGTTAATATTAAAAGCCAGCTATTTACTCTCGAAGAGTTTAACAGAGATAATCCCTACGCTATCATAAAAGGCTACCGCCATCTCGATGGCACATATTATTATTATGGAAGAATCCTTAGCCAGGAAGAACTTACCCGTTTGTCAAAAAAAATTGGGGCTGAAATTGCATTCATTTGGCAGACTACTCCTGTTGCCGTTTCCAACGAACCAATAAACAATATTTATACCTATGATATAAAGTCTGCTTTTGATCATCTTTCCCAAATGCAGAACTTTGCTCTTTATTATCAGAAAACCGAACAAAACGATTTGCTTGCTACAGTTTTTAAGTCAACGGATTATTCTGTTTTAAATTTTAATTTTGAGTTTGTTATTTTTACCGTTCTTAAAGAAGCCACGGAACTTAGAACAAATTTAAAATACCTCTTAATTCTTATCGGTTTTTCCGGGGTCGTTTTGTCACTAATCCTTACATTTGTATTTACCGACCGGATACGCAGGCAAATTACCCAGTTAAGCAATGCCACAGAAATAATAAGGCATGGTAACTTTGATAATAAAATCCCCGTTAAATCAAAGGATGAGCTTGGACGACTTGCAAATGCTTTTAATATTATGGTTGAAGAACTCGATAAAAATCAAAAATCGAAACAAGAATATTCCGAGTTCATTACATTGATAAATAAAAATCCTACTCTTCAGGAAATTTCGGATGTTGCATTAAACAAGATTATAAAAACCTGCAAATTTACTGTCGGCGCAATTTTTATAGTTAATGATGAAGATGTAAAGATTATAAGTACTCACGGATTAAAAGCAACATCTTCATCACCCGAAGAATTGGAATTATTAAAACCGGTTATTAAAAACAAGGAACCTATCGAGATAACATCGGCTGAAGATTTACCTGTAGTATCCAACGGGTTATTATCGTTCAGCTTAAAATATATTTTAATTCAACCCATACTCTATAACAATAAGGTTGTTGCTGTATTAGAATTGGGTGGAGTAGAGACGCCTTCGGAGGAATCAAAAGAGTATTTGAATAAAATATTGGAACAGCTTGCAATAGGTTTAACAAATGCTGTAGCTTTTGTTCAACTAGAAAACTTTGTTACCGAATTAAAAAACCTAAATGATGATTTTCAAAAACAGAATGATCAAATTCGAAAACAAAATGAAACGTTAGTTGATCTTCATCAAAAGTTAAAAGAAAAAGCTGGCGAGTTAGAAGAACAAAAACAGCGTGCCGAGGAAGCAACAAAATTAAAATCGCAGTTTCTCGCAAGTATGTCGCACGAACTCCGGACACCAATGAATTCTATTTTGGGATTAACCGAACTCGTGCTTGACCAGGGAGGCGTAACAGGAAAGGATTTCGAAAGAGTAAGTGTTGTACTAAAAAGCGGCAGACGATTGATGAGTCTAATAAATGATATTCTCGATCTTTCAAAAATTGAAGCCGGAAAAATGGAACTTCGCGAAGAAGATGTGCTTCTTGATGAAATAATAATGGAGGCAGAAACCTCTGTAAGCCCGCTTGTTATAAACAAAAAAATTAATTTCAGGGTTATTTGCACTGCCGAACCGAAAATGATAATTAGGACAGACCGCGGAAAAGTAATTCAAGTTCTTATTAATCTTTTGGCTAACGCAATAAAGTTTACCGATAACGGGAATGTTGTACTTAATGTATCTCAACCAAATAATGCCGAACTTCAATTTGAAGTTATTGACACAGGCGTTGGAATTTCGGTTGATAACCAAAAAGTAATTTTTGAAGAATTTCGGCAGGTTGACGGTACATCAACCAAAAAATATAATGGCACCGGTCTTGGGCTGGCAATTTGTAAAAAAATTACAAAAATGCTTAACGGCACTCTTGAGGTTGAAAGCGAACCGGGCAGAGGATCGACTTTTATTTTCAAAATACCGCTTATTAAAATTGGTATTAAGGCAGCTCCAATTATTGAAAACGAAGAAAAAAATATCACAGCAGTCCGTCAGTCTGTTTTTATTTTAGAGGAGGATCATGAAATTGGTTTGATGATGGATCAATTTTTATCTTCGCTTGGTTATGAAACAATCTATTATAACCGGGAAGTAGATATTGTTGAAACGATTAAAAGGTATAATCCCATTGCGATTGTAATAGACCTGAATACTAAAAACAGTGATGTTTGGGGAGTAATAAAAAAATTAAAAGAGAATACAGAAACTTATAATATTCAGCTTATTATAGTAAATATAAAAAATGACTACAATAAAGGTTACGGGTTTGATGTGTTCGATTATTATATTAAACCTGCCGGCAAAAATCTGATTACAACAATTAAACGATTATCTGCCACTTTCGGCAAAACTTTTAAAAATGCAGTGCTTATAGATGAAGATAACTCGGAGGTTGAATTATTTAATAATTTATTGGCGGAAGAAGGTACTGTTGTCCGATATTTAAAAGCCGGCGGATCAGTTATTCAACAATTAATACAAGCTAATCCCGATGTAATATTTATTCCAATGATTCTGCAGAACACTGACGGTGTGAGCTTAATCAACCAAATTAAACTGAAAAGAGAGTTTAAACATACTCCTCTAATTGTCGCTCTTCCCGCGTTGTATACCCCCGGTATTCTCACTCAGTTGAATGGAGCAGTGGATCAGGCAGTTAAAAATAGCGGCAAACATTCTCTTGATGTCCTGAAAATTATTCGGGATAAATTAAAAGTCCCGATACCGGTCAATAGCATTCAGCCTGTTACAGAAGATATTATACATGATGCAAGCGATATGCGTAAAAAAATTAGCGATCTGATGATTGGGAAAATAATATATAAAGGTAATGTACTGATTGTTGATGACGACCCTGATACACTTTTTACAATTAATGAAATTGTGGAATCTCTCGGTAATAAAACAATTCTTGCAAAAAACGGATTGGAATGTATTGAAGCATTAACACAGATAATTCCAGACCTGATTTTACTTGATATTATGATGCCCGAAATGGACGGGTTCCAAACAATAAAACAAATTAAACAAAATGAAGAATGGGTAAGCATACCGGTTTTTGCCGTTACCGCTAAAGCGATGACAGGGGATAAAGATATAATATTTAAACACGGGTTCGATAATTATATCACTAAACCTATTGATGCTGCAGCTCTTGCTCTAAAAATAAACAATCTGTTAGCGAATTTAAAATCGAGTTAATATGAAAAAAATTTTAGTAATTGATGACTTACCCGAAAATGTGTTCATGCTTCAAGACCGGTTAGAAAATGAAGGTTATGAAGTATTAACTGCCTACGATGGAAAAACCGGGCTCGAAAAAGCAAGAGAATTATTACCCGACTTGATTTTGCTTGATGTAATGATGCCCGAAATTACCGGAATAGAAGTTTGTAAAGTTATTGTCTCAGAGCCAGCAACCGCAAATATTCCGGTTATATTGGTTACTGCAAAAGCCGGAGCGGAAGATATAAAAGAAGGTTTAGAAGCCGGAGCTTTTGATTATGTTAAAAAACCATTTAATCGAGTTGAACTAATGGCTCGGGTTCGTTCCGCTTTAAAACTTTCGGATGCGCACAAAATGCTTGTGGAAGCGGAAATGAATAATACTTACGCGGCTACTGTTGTTACCGCAAACCACAAAATAAAACAACCGCTTACTCTTATGAGTTTATCTTCGGCCGCTATAAAACGAGAACTTAACAAAGATGAAATATCGCGTGATGCGGTGTTAAATCGTCTCAAATACATTGAGACGGCAATTAGGGAAATAACTGATGTGCTTAACCAACTAATAGGGGTAAAAAAACCAATATTTTCCGAATACACAAAAAATATTATGATGGTTGACGTAGATAAAAAAAAGGATGATGAGGATAGGCAATAATCAGATTAATTTTTGTATTGTAGCGAGCATCGATTCAAATTCATACGGTTTTGATAAAATACTATTTATACCGATTTCCTCAATTGAAAATGTGTTTTCTACTGATAAACTGCCTGAGGATAATATTATAGGCATACTAAATTTTAGCTCGCGGATTTTTTTTATGCATTCTAACCCGTTCATCTCAGGCATATTGTAATCAATTATAAGAAGGTCGGCTTTAATTTCTTCGGTTAAAACTTTTAAGGCTTCAACACCGGTGGATACTTTAACTACATTATAACCATTAGATTCTAAAAGCTCCGCGAGCAAATCCCGAAGCATTATTTCATCATCTGCAAGCAGAATAATTTTATCCGGAGCAGGTTGTTTATCTAATTCTTTTGGTTCAAAAGCCGGAATAAAAACCTCAAATTTGGTTCCGGTGTTGCTGTCACTCGTTACTTCAATGTGCCCTTTATGAGCTTTTATTATTCCGTAGGTTACATAAAGTCCGAGACCGCTTCCGGTTTCTTTTTCTTTTGTCGAAAAATAGGGATCGAAAATTTTTTGAATATTCTCCTCTTTAATGCCGGAGCCGTTGTCCTCGACAGAAAACAGAACATGATTTCCTTTTTCAAGAAGGGGATGGTCCATCTGGTTATCATTATTTAGCTGGAAATTTTTTCCTGAAAGTTTAAGGGTTCCCCTATCTTCAATAGCTTCTTTTGCATTAACACATAAATTAAGCAGAACTTGATAAATTTCAGTTCCGTTCCCAAGAATATCATATATGTGTTCTTCAATATCGCTTTCAAAACTAATGTTTTTGGGAAATGTCTGATTTATTACTTTAGAAATTTCAGCGAGGAGTATGTTAGGTTTTATAAGTTCTTTTCGTTTGGGTGTTGGTTTACCGTAAGATAGTAATCCCTTTGTTAAATCCTTTGCCCGTATTGAGCAATTTTCTATATTATCCAATAGTCGTGTTATATCTTCACGCGGTTGCACACGTTTTTTTAATAGGTTTAGACTTCCGAAAATGCTCGACAACAGGTTGCTAAAGTCGTGTGCCATTCCACTCGTCAGTTTACCAATTGTCTCAAGTTTTTGTGCCTGCATCAATCTATTTTCTAACGCATTGTTTAGTTCGCGTGTAGTTATACTTGTTATTGCAAACGAAAGTAATATTGCAAATTGTTCTATGTTGTTTATCTCTTCGGGAGTAAATGGTTTTTCATCTTTTCCCACCACAAGCGCTGCTACTAATTTGTTATCAAAAAAGCAGGGGGAGATAACAACATTTTTAACATTCAACGATTCGGTAAGGTTGTACCCAATTGTTCCTGCTACCGGTTTTATTTGCAAAGTTCTCCGGTTTAACACAAACCATTTTGAAAGAAAAGAAAAATTAGTATTTACAGAATTTTGAGTTTCCACTCTGTCGATAATTTTTTGATCGGGATCGATAAATGTTATTTGTGATTCCTTTTTCCCATCATTAATAATAACTAAACCTAAACTGCTTTTGCTTATCGAAACAGTACGATGTAAAATTTCTTCAATTAATATATTAAGCGAATTTTCTTTTATAAGCAGGGTTAATATATTTTGCATTTCCCGCTGAAACAGCAAGCCCGGAGAAATTCCAGAGTTCACTTCATCAACAATTTTGTTATCCTGTTTTACCTCGCATATAAAACCATTTTCGGTGGGGGATAATTCTATAGAAGTTAATTCTAATAAGCTATTATTTTCATCAAGTTTATAATTTATAATTTCAGAACCGTGTATTTTGGAAAGTTTCGGGAGTGATGGAAAAATGTTTCCAATATTGCCAGCGCTCAATTTATCGCTGCCGACAATGTCTGAAAATTTTTTATTGTGCCATATAATTTCAGCATTGTTATCAATAACAGCAAAAGCATTGTTCACTTTGTCAAGGAGTAAAGATAGCACATAACCAGGAACTGAACGCTCTTCCATTTTTAATCTTGTTTAAGTTTATACTTTTTAATTTTCGTGTAAAGAGTTTTTGAACTTATGCCTAATTGCTGTGAGGTCAAAGTTCTATCCCACTTGTTAAATTTTAGTGCATTCGCAATATGAATTTTTTCCATATCGTCCATGCTTAGAGTGCTGTCAATAACATTGATTTCTTTTTCGGATGAATACATACTCAGCGAGTCTTTCATCTTTAACTTTGGAAGATTTAAATCCTCGACAATAATATATTCATCTTCTGCAAAAATTATGGATCTTTCAATTATATGCTCAAGTTCTCTAATGTTGCCAGGGAAATTATAATGTAGTAAAATATATTCCGCCTCGGGGGAGAGTTTTTTGCGGGAACGAATAGGTGATTTTGCTTCGAGAAAATGATTCGCAAGCAGTATAATATCTTCCTTTCGCTCACGCAATGGCGGAATTGTTAAAGTTATTACATTTAGCCTGAAGAGAAGATCTCGGCGAAAATTTTTATTATCTGCTTCTTCCAATAGGTTTCGGTTTGATGCCCCAATCACTCTTACGTTTGAAGTAAGGTTAGTAACACCACCAATGCGTCTGTATTCCCCGTTTTCGAGAAAACGAAGAAGTTTTGGCTGAAGCGTTATACTCAACTCACCTATTTCATCCAAAAACAATGTGCCGCCGTGGGCAATTTCAACTAAACCTTGCTTTGTGTTTTTTGCATCCGTAAACGCGCCTTTTTCATGCCCGAAAAGCTCGCTTTCAATAAGTTGATCCGGAAGAGAGGCACAATTAATAACAACAAAAGGTTTATCGTTTCTGTCTGAGTGTTTATGAATATATTCAGCAAAAAGTTCTTTGCCGGTTCCGGTTTCACCCTCAATTAAAATATTCGAATCGGACTGAGCAGATTTATGAGCAAGTGTAATAACTTTACGAAGTTCCGGGCTTTCTCCGATAATACGGTTAGAAAATTTCTTATTTGCCTGCTCGGAAACAATCTGGTTTTTTACAATAAGATCTTTGTGTTCGATCGAACGGTTTATTGTTATCAGAAGTTCATCAAAATTGTATGGTTTGGTAATAAAATCGTATGCTCCTAAGCGAATACATTCTATTGCTTTTCTTACCTCGGTTTGGGCGGTTAAAACAATTATTTGAACCGAAGAGTTATAATCAGAAACAAATTTTAGAACTTCTTCTCCTTGTACATCCTGCATATTTAGGTCTAATAGAAGGATATCGTAGTTTTTTCTCCGTATTGCTTCAATTGCAAATTTGCCATCGTAAACAGTATCTACAGAAAAACCTTCTTCAAGTAATTGTTCTTTTAGAAGGTAACAAAGGGTTTCATCGTCATCACAGACTAATATTTTGGAATTTTTTTGCATACTTTTAAATTATTATACTTTCCATTTGGAATAAAAAAGTGAAATCTATATATTTGTGACTCTTAATTTTTTGGGCGCGTAGCTCAGGGGTAGAGCATCTGCCTTTTAAGCAGAGGGTCGGTGGTTCGAGCCCACCCGCGCTCACTATAAAGCCGCTATTAAATGCGGCTTTTTTCGTTTTAAAACAAAACATATTTAAACCGGCTGATAATAAATTATCAGATATTGCCCTCAGTTTTTGGCGCTGATATTTATTGTTTCTTATCATTTTAACTTAAATCGGAACAATGATTTGAGAAAAATATCAATATCTTTTATATTAAAATAATAATAAAACTATTTAATTATAACATAATAAATTTTTATCAGCAATATATCGCAAGGTTTTTTTGCCCATAGTTAATCAGGTAAAAATTAAATTACTCTTTTTTTATCGATACTATTAGTAATTTGCAAGGGAATAACAATTTTTTAGGTAAAAAGCCTTATGGGAGGAATAATATTTTGGACAATTGTCAGAATTGTTTTTGTTATACCATCACTATGGATTCTTCGGAGCTATATTGACACCAATTTTTGGTGGTTGGTAAATGTACTGGTTATTTTCGGCGTTGTAATTCAACCGGCGGTAGTGCAGTACAGATTGTTTTTCGAAAAAAATAAATCTGTAATTGAATCGAGTTTATGCTCTACTTGTAAACATTTTGACAAGTCAGCGGTACTTTGTATGAAATACGACAAACACCCTGCGGCAAATTATTTACCCTGCGAAGGCTCTGCTTGGGAGCCTAAAAAATCGGGACAGATAAAAACCGATGATTTTGAGGATTGAAAATAAAAAGTGATTATTTTTCAGGCACACATTAAAAATAATAATTTAGAGAGGATATAATGGCTCTTAATAGCGATCAGGTAGTAACTATTAACTTTACTTTGCAAGACGACGAAGGAATTGTAATTGATTCAACAAAAGACAGCACCCCGTTTTCATTTATAAGCGGCAGAAACCAAATATTACCGAAATTAGAAGAAGCAATTAGCGTTATGTTAATTGGAAGCAGCAAAAATATCTTATTGAGCGCTGCCGACGGCTACGGTGAATTTAAAGATGAAGCCGTTCAGACTGTAAAAAAGGATGCATTTCCTGAAGGTTCTAATATTGAGGAAGGGATGAGTTATGTTGCAAACTCACCGGAGGGTCATCAAATGCCATTTGTTATTACAAAAATAGACGGCGACGATATTACACTCGATTTTAACCATCCGTTAGCGGGTAGGAATTTAAATTTTGATGTTGAACTTCTTGATGTTAGAAATGCTTCAGCAGAAGAACTTGATCACGGTCATGTTCACGGGGCAGACGGACATCATCATCATTAATTTTTGTAATTTATCCTAAATCTTGACAAATCTGGAATGTGTTTTTTATATCTATGTAATTCATAATTGTAAATTACCCTGCCCAGGTTTGCAAGAAGTGGGAACCCGATCGTATCGTACTCGTACTTATCATCGTTTAGTATCCCGTCTTCATTAAGGTAAATTACAGCCGATAACAAAAATTCGGCGCCGTTTGCAAAATCAACTATGTTCCCATTGTCCGAAGACAATTTTTTTCTTTTTAATTCAAAATTTTATTATTGTATCAATAAAAGTATAATTTAGAAGAAATGCATAGCGCTTTTTTTTAAGTATCCGGCGATTTTCGTTTAGAGAAATAAATTATATCTTCATGTTTTATATAACCCAGCTTGTTGAAAGTCTGCATCGAAACATCGTTGCCTTCCTCAATCAAACATGCAATAATCTCTATCCCTTTTTGGTAGAGTCTTTTTTCAGTTTCCTCCACTAACATGCGGGCAATCCCTTTTCCCTGCAACTCAGGAATAATGGCAACCCGGTTTATCCAACCTTTTCGTCCGTCTTGAGTTCCGAGAGAAGTGCCGATAATTTTTCCTTTATATTCTGCTACAAGAAATACCGCTGTGGGTTTTGTAATTTCAATTTCGATTTTACCTTTGGCATCCCTGCCTTGTGGTCGGCAAGGAAGACCGGCGCTGCTCCAAAGAGAAATTACATCATCATAATCATCGGTAACAAATTTGCGAATTAAAATGTTATTGGCGGAAAAATTAGTGTTATTCATATTTTAGATTATTTTATAACTGAAATGATTATCGCCGCCGCTGCAACAACAATTGCAACAAAGCATAAATAACTTAAAACTTTTACCGATTTTTGTATTTCCATTATCATCGAATTAAACAGCTCAATTTGCGCTTCAAGTTTTTCGTTTATTTTTTCCTGAACTCCCGCTAATTTTTGTAATTCATCTATTGCGTTTGAGTCCTGCTTAATTTTTTTATACTGCTTAAATAATGAATCGACAGTTCCGGCAATATTTCCGCTTTGTGATAATATTTTTATTATCGGTGCAAATTGAATAGCCATAAAAACTCCGGTTTAAATTTGTTTGTGTAATTAAAATATTAAAATAAATTCCAAATAATTATAGAAGTTTAATCTCATCGCCAATTTTTACTTTGCCAGTGGAAAGTGAGATTAGATTTTGTCCGAACATCACTTTGTTGTTTACTTTCCGGTAAGTTGATAAAGTTGCCAGCGGCTCTTCATTTCTTTCACCGGTTTGCTGATCTGTAGTTGTAATTACGCAGCGAGCGCATGGTTTTACCCGTTTGAATTTAACATCTCCTATTAAGAACTCATTCCAAAAATCTTCCTCAAACGCTTCACTACCTTCGAAAACAAAGTTTGGACGAAAGCGGTTCATAGGTAAAGGCACATGTAAACGATTATTTAATTCATCAAGGGACGCTTGTCCGACAATTAAAAATGGATACCCATCTGCAAAACTTACTGCAATATTTTCAACTCCGTAATCGGACTCCACAATTCTTTTTGTGGACTGCGGCATATAAACCAATCTGCAATTTGTACCAATTGCCCTTGTGAGCCACGAGTTTGTTTTTTCATCCAACTCTATTGCCTCGCAGTTATCAGCCCAAATTACGACATTGGTTTTTTTACCGCCTTCTATTTTAAATGGAATGTTAATACTTCCGAAAAGGTTTTTTGAATGAAATAGTGTATATCCGCTGTCATTCATTTTAACCTTAAGAAATACCATTTCTTTATGTGAACGCTGTGTTAGAAAATTTCCGTTGGTATCAACAACCATAAACCGCCGGTCGTATCTTAAACCCCGTTCTTCAACCCCGGCAGAAGTTAAAGTAATTCCACCGAATGATTTTATTGGGTATATATTTATTTCGGTAAGGACTAATTTCTTCATAACAAAATCAAATTCGACTATATGAACAACTCCCGGCGACTCCGTCGTCGAAAGAATTATTTACTGCGTTAGAAAATAGCAAAAAAACAAAAGATTAGAAACAAAACTTTACGGCATATCAATTGCACTAATAATTTGTAACAAAAATAAATGGAGAAATAATGAAAACCACAAAAGTCCTTCTAATGATCGTAACGATGATCTCATTGGTCGTAATGTTATCATCATGTTCTAATGTTACCGAACCGGATACCGCGGAAACAAACGATGAGCTAAGCACACTACTTAGTCAACCCTTAAAAACCCAAATTTCTTTTTGAGAGTAAAAAAACTGATT
>CAYJPN010000032.1:0-60422 GCA_964372115.1 uncultured Ignavibacteriaceae bacterium | reverse complement strand
TCCGTTCCGCGATACACCCGGGGTAACCATTTACACAATCATTTTTACACTACCCTTCATAATTAAGATATTTCTTAAGTCGGGTCAAACTAAAATTCTCATTTATATAGATATTATTTACCATTAGCGTTTTTTGCTATATAATCCTTTCAATTCTATCTTCCTTTTTATTTTAACAAAAATCATTAAATGAATAGCACCTTTACCAATAATGCATATTTTCAAACATAATTAAAAACAGAATTCAAGGTGAGTGCCATATTATAAAAACACATAAACTGCAGTTCCAACACGTGCTGACATTAATCAAATTTATTTTTGTTAAACTATTCAACTTTTTTATAAACTGCAAAATTATATTTTTATGGTATAGAAGAAAAACAGCGATTTCGAAAAATCCTGCAAAATCATTTTATTCTTTTTAAGCGCCATGCAAATAATGCCGGATTACCCGAGAGTTATTTTTGCAAAGTTGCCAGTGGAATATGTCTGTTTAAACCGTCTTCTTTGATTTGGCTTCTGCCATTATTTATTCTCCCAAAATATTTGAGAATTCAGCATATTTCTGTTAAGTTTGGGATAACTTTTTTATCAAATACTGATTTCGTTCTTGGATATTTTTCTTCAATGCTCCTCCTCCTTTAAGTACCGATTTGTACTAAACGAATATGGAAATTGAATGGGGTATATAAATTTGAAATCCAATGAAAATAATTTGCTGAACGATTTAGTACGCTGTAAAAATTTAACCTTATGCTTTTGAGAACTAAATTTTCTTCCTGAAAAGTGAAAGAAACATATTAATTAACCACCAACTAAACATCGAGGAACAAAGAATGAGGAAAGCTTACTTCTTTTTTTTCTTTTTAATTTTCTCTTTCGGCTTGTCTAATTTATACGCTCAAGCTCCCGAGGGAATAAATCTTACTAAAACCACAGACGGTTATGTTATTCAACTTAACCTCCCTTCTTACTCAACAAAAACAATGTATAATGGCGGAATGGAATTTGTATCGTTAGAAATTCCTGACTATGGAATTGTTAACCATCCGGGTCGTCCGTGTTTACCACAAATTTCGTTTAATCTAATGATTAACGATAATGAAACTAATATTTCATCCGCCGTTAATCAGGAAGTAAAACGCAGCGAAAATTTAGATAACCATATTTTCCCTTATCAGAGCCCGTGGTTAAAAACAAATTCTTTGAAAGACAGACCATTTGATTATGATAAAGAATATTACGCTTCAAACGGCGATGCAGTACAAACAGGAATAAAAATTTCCGAACCTTTTGTACTCGGCGGTGTTAAAGGCGTTACCGTAACAATTTATCCGTTCGCTTACAAACCTTCTGAAAAATTATTAACATTGGTAGAGCATGGCGAGTATAAGATAAAGTTGTCTTCTCCGGTCGAAAAAGTTAATGAGCATTCAAAAATCTACAATGAATATCTTCAAACTTTGTTTGTAAATTTTGAAGCCGGTTCGATAAGATTGTTGTCCAATTATTTAATTATTACGGCTCCCGAATATGAAACAATTTTAGCTCCTTTTATTGCGCACAAAAACAGCATCGGCTACAATGTTGAGCTTTTTACAACCGGTGAAGCAGGCACAACAACAACCGCAATAAAAACATTTATTCAAAATAGATATAACAACCCGGGGACCAAACCTGAGTTTATTTTGCTTGTCGGTGATGTAGATAAAATACCAGCATGGATCGGAACCGGCGAAGGTTCGCCTCATACCGATTTAAATTATGTTCAGTTAGAAGGAAGCGATTATCTCGCTGATGCTTCTATTGGCAGATTTTCAATAGCTAATACATCTCAATTGCAGAATGCTATCGACAAAACAATTTTCATGGAAAATTACATAGGCACACTTACAAAGAAAAATGTATTTTTTGCCTCCACCGATAATTATTCTATTTCTGAAGGCACACATAATTTTGTTATTGATACCTACTTCGGACCAAACAATTACACCAACTTAAAATTGTACTCTCATGCCGGTGCAACAACCCAGCAATCGATTAACGCGTTAAATGACAACCAGATTTTTGCAATTTACTCGGGGCACGGTTCAGAAACCTCGTGGGCAGATGGTCCGCCGCTTAGCCAAAGCCAGGTTTCCGCTTTAACAAATACTGTTTACCCATTTGTATATTCTTTCGCGTGTGTAACAGGTTCTTACCATCTTACCGAATCTTTCGGTGAAACATGGTTAAGAATTCCTCACGGAGCTTCAAGCTTTTACGGCTCTTCGGTAAACTCTTACTGGGATGAAGATGATATACTCGAAAGAGGAATTATAAAAGCATTATTTGATGATAACCTTACAAAAGTAACCCCGATGTTCGACAAGGGGAAATTATACTTTGTTAACTACTACGGCGGAACGGTTACTCCCGGTTCAACAACACTTCGTTATCTCGAAATGTACAACTTGATGGGCGATCCTTCTTTATCTACAAAAAAAGTTGTATTACCCGATACTACCCCACCTGAAGCGATTACAGATCTTTCGGCAGGCAGCCCTACTTCAACCACATTAACTTTGAACTGGTCGGCTCCGTATGATTCCACCTTCGGCGGAATTGTAAGTTACGATATTCGTTACTCAACAAATCCTATATTAAACGATAATGATTTTAATGCCGCAACTCGCATCGTTTACGGTAATCAATCCGATACCGCGGGTACGCCAAAATCATTTTCAATTCCGAACTTAACTGCTGCAACGCCATACTATTTTGCAGTAAAAGCACAAGATTTATGGAATAATAATTCTCCTATCTCCAACGGAGCAAATGCGTCCACATTGCAGGCTCCGTCTATTTCGGTTACTCCTGCTTCGTTAAGTTGTGTTATGAGTCAGGGCACTGTTGAAGTTGATACGGTTTGGGTAAACAATATCACTGCTGATCCATCTACCTTAGACTATGATATTCAATTTGCCAACAACACATTCCCTAACGGAATTATCGGCGCACGCATTCTTCCCTTGTCTCCCAAAAATCAAGGCGCTGAAATTATTGATAAAAATTCAACCGAAATAAAATTCGGTCAATCAATAAAAGGATCGGGCGGACCTGATAACTTTGGTTACGAGTGGATTGACAGCGATGAACCGAACGGTCCTGCTTATGTTTGGAATGACATCTCCGCAACGGGCACACTTGTTACCAACTGGGTTCCGACCGGAACATTTAACGCAACCGATGAAGGTTACGCCGGACCAATAAATCTTGGTTTTAACTTTAAATTTTACGCCGGAACAAAAACCGATGTTTATTTGTCATCAAACGGGTATATTACATTTGCGCCTATTACAACAAATACGTTTACAAATACGTCCATTCCTACCGCAGGCGCTCCTGATGAAATTATTTGCCCCTTCTGGGATGACCTTGACGCAAAATCACCCGGAACCGTTCATTACAAACAGGACGGCAATAAGATGATTATCCAGTGGACTAACTACCAAAGATATTCCGGTACGGCATCATATACTTTCCAGGTAGTGCTTTACTCAAGTGGTAAGATAATGATTTATTACAACAACGTAACCGGTACATTGGATGGCGCTACTGTTGGTATCGAAAATGCTAATGGTACCGATGGCTTGCAAATTGCGTACGATGCGGCTTACATAAAAAATAATCTTGCGGTTCAAATTGCTGCAGAACCCGATTGGTTAGTTAGCGGCGGCAGTATGAATGGAACAATTTACAACGGAAACAGCACAGCAATTGAATTAACTTTCCAGAGTGAAGATTACCCGAGCGGTAATTACGCTATGGATATGGTAATTACGAGTAACGATCCGGTTAATCCAACTGTTACTGTACCGGTTGCCATGACTATCCAGGCAATACCGGTGGAACTGACTTCCTTCGAAGCTGTCGGTGTAAGAAATGATGCGATTCTGAATTGGGAAACCGCGACGGAAACCAACAATATGGGATTCAAAATTGAAAAGAAATTTGAATCTGATAATTGGATTGAAGCCGGATGGATTCAAGGGAAAGGCAGTTCTACAGAAATATCAAAGTATACTTTTACAGATAAAAACTTAAAACCGGGTAAATACCAGTACAGAATTAAACAGGTAGATTTTGACGGTAAATCGGATTACAGCAATTCTGTTGAAGTTGAGGTTGGTAAACCTAATAGTTTTGTATTAGAGCAAAATTATCCGAATCCTTTTAATCCCTCAACAGTTATTGATTATGCTGTTCCTGAAAAATCTCAAGTTACTATTACTGTTTTCAACTCGCTTGGTGAAGTGATTGATATTTTAATAAGCGAACAAAAAGATGCAGGTTATTACAAACTGCAATTTAACGGTGCCAATCTTGCAAGCGGTACATATTTCTATCAAATAAACGCTGCCGGTGTAAGTGGTAACTTTAGTTCAGTTAAAAAGATGTTGTTGATAAAATAATCAGCTAATTCGAGTCCCTGTCCTTTTGGATGGGGGCTTTTTTTTTGCTAATTGTTTTCCACAAAACATAAACTTCAATCCCCTCATTCGAAAATTAAACCACGCTGCAATATTAATTTTATTTAGATAATTCTATTATTGATTTCAGCTATTGGCAGCGAAAGATTATGTTGGATTTCATAATATTTATGAAGAAGATTTAAGTGTAGAATTTAAGAAGTTTTCTGCGATGCAGTAATTGTTTAAAACAAAACGATAAACAAAACACCGATGAACATAATAGCGGAACCGAGTAACCGTTGACTAATATTTGCTTCCTTTAGAAAAAAATAACCGAGAAATACAGAGATCATTCCCGACATTCTTTTTAAAGCAACTACATACGCTACGTACGTAAGCGATAAAGCCGTCATGTGCAAAATAAAAGCGAGACATGTTAAAAGCCCTACAGGCAAAAGGTTTTTCCATTCTAATTTTATTGCCGCAACGGAAAATTTTTTCTTAACAAAAAGTATTATCGTAACGCCGGTGGAGATAAATAAATTAACAAAAAAAATATATTGATATGTTGATGAAGAACTGATTCCAATCTTATCGTAGTTTGCCGAAATACTCCATATAAAAGATACTATAAGCATATACCTTGTACTTTTTTCTTTTATAAGCGCTTTAAATGGATCAAATATGCTGCGCTTTTTTAAGTTTATATTTAATAAATACGAACCAACTACTATTAAAATTATTCCCGCTACACCCGGTGCATCCGGAAATTCGCCCACTATCAGTGGAGACATAATTAATAAAAATAACGGCGTAAAACTCATCATCGGTACAACGACCGAGATATCCCCTTTTGATATTGCGCGATGGTAAAGAAGCACTGCTATTATGTTAATTGCTCCCGAAATAAAAACCGCAAGAAAAAATTCATGATTAAATTTAAGCTCTTCAATAAAAATAACGGGTGAAAAAAATATGAGCGGAATAAAATTATTAAACCATGACACAAGCAGCGAATCAACCCTTTTCGATGCTCGTTTGCTGAATACGCCACGAAATGCTTCAGCGAATGGGTTTAGAGATGCAAATAATACCCACATCTTATTTCACACTATCAAGAAGCATAAAATCGTTTGTTTTTATCACACCTGGTTCGGACTGATTTTTTTCTTCATATTCACAAATTTTTAATAACGGGCATACTGCGCAAAACGGGTTGGATGGTTTACATATTTCCCTGCCGAGACGAATTAAGTTTGTATGAAATTGATGAGCGATATCTTCCGGCATATGTGCATTCAGTTTCCAAAATGTTTTATCCGGTGTGGAAGCAGTAACAATTTTTAGTCTATTAACAGTGCGATGCACGTGAGTATCAACCGGACAAACATTTCTGTGTAAAGCAAACAGCAAAACACAGCTTGCAGTTTTAACCCCAACACCATCATAGTTCGTAAGTTCGTTTATGATTATATCATTTTTTTCAAATTTAATATGGTTGAGAGATATTTCTCCTTTGTCTGCAAGAATAGATGATAAAAAGTTTTTTATAGCTTTTGATTTTTGCTTGCCGAGTCCGGCAATTTTTATTTCTTTTTCAATTTCATTTTGAGAGAGTAGTGCAACTTGCCGCCAATTTTTAAATTTAGTTTTTAAGTTAGTAAAAGCTTTATAAGAATTTTTATCATTTGTATTTTGGGACAAAATAGTGGCGATGAGCATATCAACGGGATCGGGGGGAACTTCGGGACGCGGCGGCACGCCGAATTTATCGATGAGCAGCTTATTTACTTTTGTAATTTTATTCTTTAACAACATAACAACAAAAAAGAGGCTGCCTAAATTAGAACAGCCTCATTGAATAATTATTTTTGAAACAAATTAAAACTTCATTCCAATATCAACAAACTGGATGTTTTCCAATCTGCCGTAATCTGCCCAGCCGTAGTTTATAAACACAGCAAACTGATCGCTGAATTTATAATTTAAACCGCCGCCGAATGTTAATCCCTGCTCGCTGTCTCTTAAAAATAACGATTTGTAACCGGCACGAAGAAATATCATTTCATCATAACCAACTTCAATACCCGAGTTTAAGTATTCGGTATTATCATTCGGATGAGTAGCATCCACTGCTGTGGTTACACGAATATAACGGGAACGAATGACATCCATTGCTAAACCAATACGGAAGGTAAGCGGAATATCAAATTGCCCTGTTTCGAAGCGGGAAACAACGTTATTTGGCCCGGTGTCTGGGTTGCCATTAGGATCGTAATTAAACAAAAGCTCACGACCATCTAACTGCATTTTAGAACCGAAATTGGAAACGGCTGCACCGATAACAAGATCGTTAAACGGAGTTACGTAATACGTTCCAAAATCAATCGCAAAACCGTTTGCGCTTGTATTCCAGATAGCCTCGCGGATATATTTTGCCTGGAAACCGATTGAAAAATTTTCGGTTAATTTTTTTGCAAAACCGATACCGATAGCAAGCGAAGTTGCATCCCAAACACGGCCGTCACCTTCAGGGAATTCAAAAGTTCTAACTTTATCTTCGGGAACCCCGAGCGAAGTTAAACTCATAAATAACACACCAAAATCCTGAAGATTTATTGAAGCGGCTGCAAAATCGTAATTAATACTTGCTAACCATTGCGCATGGCTAAAGGTTACCTGGGCGCTTTCCGTGGTTTGCGCAATACCGGCTGGATTATAATATATCGAGTAGATATCATTACTTAACGCGGTATATGCGCCGCCCATACCTATTGCGCGCGCGCCTGCGCCTATTTTTAAGAATTGGGCTGCTGTGGTGCCTACCTTCGAAGTACTTCTGTCAAGTTGTGCATAACTTACACCGGACAGGCACATCGCAAAAGCCATTAATGTAAAAATTATTTTCTTCATAATTCAAATTTCCTTAGTTTGATTTTTTCAAACATTCCCGGCTCTTATTTAGAACCGGGACGAATCAAAAATTATTTAATAACTGCTATTCTGCCAATTTTTTCGCCAACACCCGGTGCATCTACGTGGTATATGTAAATTCCGTATGCAATTTTCTGACCTTCGTAGCTTAATAAATCCCAGCCGGCAATGCTGGAATTATCATCCTTCTCGATTGTTTGAACTAATTCACCAAGAAGTGTGTAAATACGAATTGTACATTTAGGCGGAAGATTCCGGAATTGAAGTTCACGATCGCCTCTTTGAGTAACAGTACGTCCCGGATTTTCAGAAAGACTGTAGGCTACATACGGGTTTGGAACCACATAAATGTTGCTTAGATTTTGCGATGCCTTATCCGATTCGAATTTTGCTTCTTTCGAGTTAAGCATGTAAAGATCACCAGCCATGAATGGTTTTTTAGTTTTTACAAGATAGACATCGCCATTCATCGGATAGATCGGTGTTATCGCCGTATCCTTAGGCGCACGGAATTCTACCTGCCACGTAGTTGCAAAACCTGTAGCATTTTGCGGTAAAAGAATTATTTCCTGACCAAGTTTCCATCTACTTAAATTTTTTGTTCCGGTTGTTGCAAACACTATATATTTAGCGGGCGCATTTTCAGATATATTCCATATATTGAATGGACATATTACCCGAATACCGACTAAATTTGTACGGGTTGTGTCACCAGGATTTAACCACTGCCCGGTAGCAGTAGTGTCAAAACCAGTCCATCTTATTTCCCAATCCGCGCGATACCGGATTGTATCTTTTCCGCCTGCTTTAGGTGGAAATATTAATGTATCTCTAAGGTTTGTACCGGAATTATTAACTATGAATTTTGAGGATTCATGGTTAAGTGCCAAAGCGTCAGTTTTTATGAAAAGTCTCATTCCGTCAAAAGCATCATTACCGTCTTCTCCGTGAACTTTTTTACTCTGGTATACCGGATAATAACGGAACGAAACTTTATATTTATTGCCTGCCGGCAAAGCGCCAACATTAGCTCCGCGTATTCTGCCCGCTTCCTCATTAAGAACAAATTTTGCTGCATCAACAACATTTCCGCCGTCATCATACATAACAAAACTTGAAATATCTATAAATTGTTTACTCAACGAAACAAACACTGTGTCTTTTGAAGTAAACGATTCTTCTACGCCGGTTGAATCCAATACACTGTACGTATCGGGGCCAGCAAAAAGAATTTTATAATTTTTATTCGGAACTTTAAGATCATCAAGCACCTTAACAACAACAGAGCCGGTTGAATTTCCGACAACTTGTTGAGGAATACCGCCGACACCCGCGTCAGCATTTTGAATTCCTGATCCAAGAGGATTTGGGGTTACCTGAACGGTGTTTACATCAAATTGCAGTTTACTTGTAATAGCGTCTCTTGATATAACGGCTTGTGTTTCTGAAGGAGGAACACCAAATTTAATCGACCCACCGTCGTAAGCAACAACCGCGTAATAATAAGTGATGCCGTTTGTAGCTGTTGAATCTACATACTGATGTACAAGACCTGTATTACTGCCGAGATAAAATTTTACAGCGCGTCCTATATATTCAACCGGGTGAAAACCGGAAAGTGAATCTACAAGATCAAACTGTGCACGTTTGCCTGTATTCTGATCGAACAACGGCTGCCCGAGAAACGGAACACCATTTGCATCGGTAACTGTGTACACATCCGAAAACGTATAATCGCGGCTTCTGTAAATTTTATAACCCTGAAAATCGAATGCTCTAGTAAAAGGATCGAATGATTTTTCAGAAGCTGAATTCCAGTACAGCGTAACTCTTCCATCACCGGCAACCGCGGTAACATTTGGTTTTTCGGGCGGCTTTGCAAAGCGGTAATCGGATTCGAGTACGCGTGTAGATGTTTCGGCATTTAATACTAAATCATCTAAGCTATTACCGAAAAGAATTGCCATTGAAAAACGCTGCGATTCTTTTTTCTTCAAACCAAGAGGGCCGGTACCAAAATTAAAAATGTTATCGCCCGGGTTTTGTAAATATTCCTGGTTAGGGTCTATAGTTTCGGATGATAACCACTGCCACATAATAGCGTCATCTTTTGGGTAAACGCTTGCAAATAAAGCAGCATGGAAAGATGTTAAACCAAGCTGGTCGGATTCGGAAACATCTCTTTGTCCGAAATTTGGTTCTGAACCTGCCCAGCGGTAGCCCTGAAGCTGCTCATCATTTAATGGTTCGCCAGCATCATATTTTAAGTTATCATTCATATCAAGATAAAAAGCCTGTGATGGTTTGCCATCACCCTCGCCATAATCCGGACCGGGATAATTTGGAGAAGTTGGAGGGATACCATCTATACCTATATCGTCTTTTTCAGGATCCCAATCACCATCCTCATCACCTGACCATCTTGGTCTTGGTTCACCGTAAACAGCAGTAAATTTAGCAAGGTTAAAAATGTTGAGATTCAGCGGATAATTTACGCCATCAATAAAAAATCCAGAACTGTTATACGGCGATTCATCAAGCAAACCGTCGTCATCATTATCTCTACCATCTATGCTATTGGTTGGTGATTCTAAAAATTTCCATCCGAAGTAACCGGCTTTTCTTCCGCCGTCCCCAGACATATCTTCATCCCAAGCATAAACCATACTTCTTGCTCTCTGAGCGTATGGATCGGCAAGAGTACCGGACGCCGGAATAAAAAACGCCCGGTCATCGCTATAGTTATTAGCGCCGCCAACATGGGGGTCGCCTTGCATACCGAAGTACAAACGGGGCAAATCTTTTTCGCTGGCGTTTGTCATATTGTAAATAAGGAAAATAATATCTTCAGCAAGCGGGTTGTTAAACTGAAGAATTCTCACTTCTGCATCCAAACCAAGACCTCGTTTTGTGGAATCACTCGGGAAGGGGTAATAAGCAAATTCTTCATTTGTGTAATCATCCATTACAAAATAAACTTCTTCATCGGGCGCAGTTGCCTGGTCGCCAAGAAATGCCGGCCAAAGATACTTACCAACATTTGGGTTGTACCATCTTTCAGGCCAGGAATCAGGTTTTCCATCACCATCTTTATCTGCGGCGTTTAATGTAGCGATAGCCCCAGAATTAGGATCGCTAAATCCTGTTTTTGGCAGCCATCCCCATTTTAAAGTACCATCAGGTGAATAGGACCCCTGAGATGGGATAACATATGAATCGCTGACTATATGCAGTGTATCTGTAGTTCCATCACCTTTTAATGTAGTAACTTCTCCCGCAGCAAGCGGACCGAACTCATAACCGTAGCCGAGATTTTGCCAAACAAGATCGGCGCCGCCGCCAAGATAATTCGGCTTACAAATTGAACCGTAATTAAAAACAACAGTCGTAACTTTGTTTCCATTTATTATTACTTCTTTAATAGATTTCTTGTCGCCGTTTACTTTGAAGATTTTACCCGGACGGTATAAATCGCCGAAAATCCTCTCCATATCAGCTTGCGATAGTCCTTTGGTATTCCAAAGTTCTGTCGGTTTTTCTTGAGCCATTACCGCTACAGAAAGCAGCAGTGAGGCTATCAAAAAAAGAATAATTTTTTTATTCATTATAATACCTTAATTCTCGTTTTTAATTAAACAGAACTGAAAATCCTAAACGTACCTCGCGGGGTCTATTGATTCGTTCAGGTCTATTTGAATAATAGTTGTTTATCTGGTCAAGACCGAAAAGACCGGGATCACCGTTTTTAATTCTATTTTTAATTTCATTAAACTGGTTTGCCTGCAGCGTTTGTTCGATGTTTGATAATGCTCTGCCGGAGCTGGCATAAACATATAATTCATTAGCAGTATCAAATATATTTTCAACCTGCAAAAAGACGGAGTACTTAAAAGCGCCTATTGCGAAATATTTTTCTAATTTTAGATCAACATTCCATTGTAAATTTTGTATGGCGGAATTTTGTTCATAGCGGATATCAACCAAATCTGAAGGCAGACTTGGCGTATAGGGCGAACCGGTTTGAATATTAAATATCATACCTACCGCCCAATCTTCCGGCTCACTTACACTTACGGATCCATTAATTACATGACTTCTGTCAAAACTAAGCGGAACAAGAAAAGTTTCAGTTTGTTTACCGGCTGCTTCGCTGAAGAACAACTCATCCGTAGGTTCGGTTCTGTTCCCCTCGGCTATTGAGAATGTATAATCTAAACTTGCAGAAAATATACTCCCCGGTGATCTTCTTTTTAAGAAGGAAAGAATTATCCCTCGCGTATTAGAATACGAAAGGTTAGTAAGCAAATTGTATTGACGACCGGTAGTTGTATAGACAGTTTGGGTGTAAATATAATTTGCAACATCTTTATAAAATCCGGTTAAATCGAATTTGAAATCTTCGGTTAACTGTTGCTGTAAACCAATCTCGTATTGCACAGATTTTTGAGGTTCCACATTTGCATTACCAAAGGTAGGTGTTGAACCAAAGTTTGTAACATAATAATTCGGATTGGAATACAAAGAGGATAAAGAACCAATCTGATAAAAATGTCCGTAGGAAAATCTAATAACGCCTCTATCAGTTATTGGATAAGAAACGCTTATGCGGGGTGAAATTGAATGTTTTATTTTTGCCGAAACGTTGTACGCTGTGATATTACCGGCAAGAGAATCAACAAGATTTTTCGAAATATTGGTGTTGTATTCGGAAGAGGGGTTAAACATTTCGTAACGAATACCGGCATTAAGGATCAATGTAGATGCTAACTCAATTTTATCCTGAAAATATGCGGCGAATTGAGTAGGTTTACGTTTGTAGTATGTATAAAGCGCAGGGTTATCAACCGGTTTTCTTCTGACTACATCTAATTTACTGTCATATAAGTAATCCGTAAATGTTAAATTGCCCAGTGTTCCATCGCTGTTCTTTTTTAATATTTCAACTGAATAACCTTCAAACTCAAGATCGTGCAATCTAAGTTCGAAACCGGCTTTAAACTCATGCGATGTAAAAAGCTGTGCAACTATATCACCTTTTAAACCGATGGTTTTTGTTGTTCTAAATTGTCTATAATTATCGGTTCCGCCGGAATAGAAAAATGTATTGCCAACAGAACGTAAAAATACATTACTCGGCAGGTAGCGTTTATCATCTACATTTTTGTATAAATAATAATCTGCTGAGTTATAACCGTAAGAACCTTTAAGGGTATAAAACATATTATCGCTTAAAGTATGTGTAATATCCAAAGATTGAACAATACCTTCGGAATAGTTTGTACCTCTTCCGTCAGGATTATACTTCCAGGAATTACTGTATGATTGTGATTGTCCCTTGTCATAAACCGCTTCATACTTTACTTTAAACCGCGGGCTCAGCTTATAACTCAAATTTCCCTGAACATTCCAGCTAAGGGAAGGGTTCATAGGAACTAAACTACCATCGCCTGTTGGAACACCGTGTAGACTATCTGCATCATCAAAATAGGGATTAAAATAATAAGGATCTAAATTTTTTCCATTTCTTGGATCGGTACCACTAAAACTTTCTCTTGAGAGATAAGAATCGGTTGGATTATATAGTCTTTTTCCATAATAAAGTCCTCTGAAGTTTTCAAAAACACCCGAGAGATAAAACCGTGCGTTGTTTAATGCAGGAATGGGTCCTCCCATTGTGGCTTCGATGCGTGCTCTGTTGAGCGGATCAATATCTTTGAACCCGGCTTTATCAAAAAGAGAAGTTCGGTTGGTTACATAATCGCCAGCATAACTTCTTAAACTCAAGGTGTATTTTTCACCGCCTTCTTTTGTAACATAGTTTACAACACCGCTTAACGCGTTGCCGTATTGAGCGCTAAATGTACCTGTTGAAACCGAAACTTCTTGAACGGCATTTGTGGCTACCCCTATTGCTCTCTGGTTCGCATAGGGATCATTTACTGAAATACCATTTAATGTAAACGCAATTTCATTTCCATAACCGCCTCTTACATGCAGTTGCCCGTCATTGCCCTGGACAACACCTGCCTGAAGCCGGATAACATCCGAAATCTGGTCAACCGGTAATTCTTTTATACTTTCTTCAGTAATTGCCACAGTAGGATTTGTAAGATCCTGACGTATCAAAGGGTTTCTTTCGCCCTGCACAATTACCGCCGGCATATCTATTGCTCCGGTGGAAAGCTGAAAATCTAATCGTGTAGTAAAGTCTACGTTTACCCTTACATTTTCAACTGACACTTTTTGATAACCTACAACTGAAGCAGTGACTGTATAAAGTCCCGGTTTCAGATTTAAGATTGAGTAATTACCATCAATATCAGCGGCTGCTCCCTGGTTTGTTCCTTCAACAAAAACATTTGCAAAAGGAATTTCTTCGCTTGTAGAATGATCGGTAATTTTACCTGATATTTTTCCTGTAGATTGAGAAAAAGTGAGAGTATTTGAAACAATTAAGGTTAACAGTATGATCGAAAGTAAGCGAAACTTACTCATCAAAAACCTCGTATATTAATTAAAGATAAGCGACTTTTGTTAGTCTATTATTTATTAAATCCGGCATCCTCACTTAATTAACGATGCCAAGAATCCCTCTTCGAAATTAATTTGACAAAAATAAGAAGTTATTGTTAATGATAAAACAAAAATTGCAAAAACTTTTATAATTTTGTAAAAAAAATAATGAATGACTTAGTTTATTAATGACTATCAACTATTTTTGTTATTATAATAACTAAATCATTACTTGAAGAAAATTAGGAGGACAGATGCCAACATTGATGGTAAGTGTATCGGGTATACGAGGAATTGTAGGTGATGGACTTGACCCTGCAGTTTTAGTGAAATATACATCCGCTTATGGCGATTTTATAGGCAAAGGAAAAATTGTAGTTGGTCGTGACGCACGGGTAACAGGCGAGATGGTTAAAAATATTGTTATCGGTACTTTAATGGCAAAAGGTTTTGATGTTATTGATATCGGAATATGCCCTACCCCAACCGTTTTATATACGGTTAAAACGCTTGAGGCAAACGGAGGTATTGCTATTTCAGCAAGTCATAATCCAAATGAATGGAATGCGCTGAAATTGCTTAATGGCAAAGGCGAGTTTATGACTCCGCAAGAAAACGTTGAGATGTTAAATTTGTTAAGCAACAATGAACCAGGCTACTCGAAATGGGAAGACGTTGGCAAACTAACGATTTATGAAGAAGGATTGTCGCGACACATGGAAGATGTATTAAAGATGAAATACATAGACAAAGAAGCAATAAAAAAAAGGAAGTTTAAAGTTCTTGTTGATTGTGTAAACGGAGCGGGAGTTTATTGTATCCCTCAATTACTTAGGGAGTTCGGATGTGAAGTAATTGAAATGAGTTGTGATAAAACAGGCATTTTCCCCCGTCTGCCAGAGCCATTACCGGAGAATTTAACCGAAACTTTAAAAGCAGTAAAGCAACACAATGCCGATCTCGGTGTAGTGGTTGACCCCGATGTTGATAGACTCGTTTTGATAACCAACGAGGGCGAACCGTTTGGAGAAGAAAACACAATTACACTCGCAACTCAATTTGTTCTTTCAAAAGTAAAAGGAAATACTGTTGTAAACCTTTCAACAACGCGCGCAGTGGATGATGTAGCGTCGGAATTTGGTTGTACTGTTTTACGTTCGCCGGTTGGCGAGGCAAATGTAGTATTAAAAATGAAAGAGACAGGCGCTGTCATTGGCGGCGAAGGAAGCGGTGGAGTAATTTACCCGGAACTTCATTATGGTAGAGACGCATTAGTAGGTATTGCAATTACCCTTCAGCACCTACTTGAGTTCGGCGGCACACTTGCTGAATTAAAAATATCTTTACCTCAATACTTTATTGCAAAGAAAAAAATTCAGCTTGGCAAAGCTGCGCCTGATGAAGTAATCAGACTTTTGGTTGAGAACTATAAGAATGAAAAAGTAAACACCGATGACGGTTTAAGAATTGACTTTGCTGATCACTGGGTACATTTCCGTAAATCAAATACAGAACCGATTATTAGAATTATTACAGAAGCTAAAGATGAAAAACTTGCGGAGGAATTTTCATTAAAATATTTTAACCAAATTAAAAAGTTATCTGACTAACATCTTGCGACACAATAAACTGTCTCTAAAGACTAATTTTGCGTTTAATTGATTTATCAATTGGTTAAAAAATGAAAATTTAGAGACGGTTTAAAACTTATGGACATTTCTAAAAACTTTAATTGGCTCTCTTCGAAAATCCGGATTAGCAGCATAAGTCCGTAAATGGATAACGGATTTTTTGAGGAGCTCTTAAGGTAATTTTTGGTATCATTTTTAAAAAAATGATAAGTGATATACATTTATAAACGAAATGTTTACGCTTGCCTCATTTTTTTTTTGCTTTATAAACACTACTAATTTATTTTAGAAATGAGTTTTTACTGATTTTGTACAGTATTATAAATCAGACTCACTAAAAAGGAAAAATTCTTTATTACAACATTTGAAGATCTTTCCGCATATTTCCGATAAATCAAACCGGAGTTCCGATGAAGCTTTTTACTCTTCAATTCGCGAGGCGAATATTTTTTATTTGTGTGTTAACATTCTCTATCCAGATTTCGGCACAGCCGGTTTATACAAACGGCGGCGGCAAGCTGGGAGTTTCAATGAACATCCTCAGCGCTGATTACAATTCAACTACTATAGAATTTGTTTTTAACGGTTATAATCAGCAGCCAGTAAACATCAAAGGAAAGGAACATTTATTTCTTTCTGCGCCTGAGATGATCTGGATGATGGACAAAGGATTTCCTCAAATACCAATATTTAAAGGAAGTATTATAATTCCCGATGAGGCAGCGATGAACTATAAAATTGTCGATGAGGAGTTTTCTACTGTTAGTACAGGAGTAATCGCACCTTCAAAGGGACATTTTACAAGAGACATCGATCCGAATACCGTCCCCTATACTTTTAATAAAATTTATGGTGAAGATACCTGGTATCCTTCAAATAAGGTAGGACTATCAGATCCTTACATTGTAAGAGATTTACGCGGAATGACAATTCAATTTAACCCGATACAATACAATCCGAAATTAGAAAAACTAAAAATATATCGCAGGCTTGTATTAAAAGTTTATGCTGACGATACTGCGCCGAATGTAAATCCTCTTATCAGAAATACACCGATGAAAGGAATAACAGGCGAGTTTGAAAACATTTATAAAACTCTATTCTACAATTACGGCAAAGGTGTTTTTGATTATACTCCAATTCCGGAACCGGGAAGACTTGTAATAATTTACGCCGCAAATTACTCGCAGCAGGTTCAACCTCTATATAACTGGAAAATTGAAAAAGGTGTGCCCACCTTGCTTGCAGAATATCCGACAGTAACAGGAAGCGGAGCGAATGCAATAAAAACCTATATTCAAAATTTATATAATCAGCCCGAAGGTATTACTTATATAGTTTTAGTCGGAGAATCGGGTGAGATACCGACATTATCCGGTTTATCCGAAGGCGCAGCATCCGACCCATGTTTTGTAAAATTAGCAGGAACAGATGCTTACCCCGATGCCTATATTTCACGCATCTCGCCAACTAATGCAGATAATTGCGCTTACATAGTAAAAAAGATATTAAAATATGAAAAATATCCTGATACCGGTTCGCAAGCAGGCTGGTACTATAAAACAACAGGTGTCGCAAGTAATGAAAACGGAAGCACACCTTTATATGATTGGCAAAGAATGAACCTGCTGCGCGATACTTTATTTAATCATGGTTTTACTTCTATGGATGAGATCTATGACCCCGGCGCAACCTCATCACAAGTTGCAGCAGCAATAAATGACGGAAGAAGTATTGTTAATTATATCGGGCATGGCAGTGGAACTTCCTGGTCAACATCATCATTTAATGTATCGGCAATCAGAAATTTAACTAACGGCTATAAGAACCCGTTTATAATTGATGTTGCTTGTCAAAACGGTTCTTTCACTCTGTCCGAATGTATGGAAGAAGCCTGGATTAGAGCCGGTGATACATTAAATCCGAAAGGCGCTATAGCCGTGTACGGAGCATCAACAAATACAAGTTGGGTTCCTCCATGCGATATGCAGAGTGAAGCCATTTATTTGCTGGCAAACAAAATGCGTTCAACTGTCGGCGGTATATGTTTTAACGGTGTGATGAAAGCTATGGACCTTTGGGGCGGAAGCACCGGTGAAGGTTTACAGTTAATGGAACAGTATAACATTTTCGGTGATTGCAGTATGGTGATGAATTTTGGAATGATGCCCGATAGTGTAGCTCCAAACGCAATAATCGACTTATCCGCGTCTAACCCTACTTCTAATTCGTTAACCATTAACTGGACCACTCCAATGGATTCATCTTTCGGCGGTGTTGTTAGTTATGATGTTCGGTGTTCTGACTCTCCGATTACTTCAACTAATTTTAATAGTTGTATGCAATTTCTTGTCAGTGGGCAGAATGATTCAACCGGTTCATTAAAAAGTTTTGCAGTTTCCGGTTTAGCATTTAATACTACTTATTATTTTGCTATTAAAGCAAAAGATATGTGGGGTAATACTGCTTCGATGTCCAATGTAACCTCAGGCACTACATTAGGCGCTCCTTTGCTTGCAATAAGCCCTGCCGATAGTATGCACGTTGTGGTTGAACCAAACCAGGTTGTTACCGACACGGTGGTGATCTCAAATATTTCTGCCGGTAGTTCGTCGCTTGATTACTCTATAGAAATGACCAATAATACATTCCCGGAAAAATTGAATGTGGCATACAAAATCATTTCATTAAAATCGAATACTCCACCCGAAAGATCCAATGATAAAAATAACCCGCTTGAAGTCGGCGGATCATCAATAAAAGGTTTCGGCGGTCCTGATAACTTCGGGTATAACTGGATTGACAGTGATGAGTTGAATGGTCCCCAATATGTTTGGAATGATATTGCCGCCACCGGTACGCTTGTAACTAACTGGATACCTACCGGAACTTACAACGCTACTGATGAAGGTTATGCCGGTCCGTTTAATTTCGGGTTTAATTATAAATATTACGGAATAGTAAAAACGCAGGTTTATGTTTCCTCAAACGGTTATTTAACTTTTGAACCCGTAACCGGCAGTACTTTTACAAATGCCGCTATTCCAAGTTCATCAACTCCAAACGAAATAATTTCTCCTTTCTGGGATGATCTTGACGGTAAAACAACAGGTAAGGTGTATTACAAACAGGATGAAAATAATTTTATTATTCAATTCCATGATTGGCAGAAATACAGCGGAACCGGAACATTAACTTTTCAAATAGTGTTTTCTTCAAACGGCAGACTGATGTTTTATTACAAAAACATGACAACCACTCTGAACGGCGCAACTGTAGGAATTGAAAACGCAGCAGGAAATGACGGTCTGCAAATAGCGTATAATTCAATTTATGTAAAAAACAATCTCGCAGTAAAAATTGCTTCTGAACCTGATTGGATTGCCGGAACCGGATTGTCCGGGACAATTGCTAACGGTGGTTCGGCGCTTGTTGAGTTTACTTTTTCGGGAAGCGACTACCCGGTCGGTTATTATAAAATGGATATGGTTTTAACAAGTAACGATCCTCAGCATAGCCAGTTAGTTTACCCTGTAACAATGTTATTAGATGATGGATCAATACCGGTTGAGCTTTCTTCTTTTACTGCTGCCCCTTCGGAAGCGGGCGTTAACTTAAACTGGGAAACGACAACCGAAGTAAACAACCAGGGGTTTGTAATTGAACGTTCGACAGAAAATAATAAAAATTGGGAAACTGTTTCATTTGTCAAAGGAAGAGGAAACTCGACAGAACCAATTGTTTATAATTTTACAGATAAGTTTTTCTACTCAGGCAAAACTTATTACCGCTTAAAACAAATGGATTTTGATGGTAAGATAAATTACTCATCGCTGATTGAAATTGATTTATCAAATCTTCCCGATGATTATGTATTAAGTCAAAATTATCCGAATCCGTTTAACCCCGCAACAAAAATAAAATATTCGCTGCCTATGGCGAGCAATGTAAATGTTTCGGTTTATAATTCACTCGGCGAAGTCGTTACAGAATTAGTCAACAAATCGCAGGCAGCCGGTTATTACGAAATAAACTTTAACGCTTCCGGTTTAGCCAGCGGAATTTATATTTATAAAATCCAGGCTCGCTCAGTTGACGGGCAAAAACAATTTTTCGATATAAAGAAGATGATGCTCGTTAAATAAAAATAACTATTCAAATTTTCCCGGCTATCCCGTTATACGAGATAGCCGGTTTTTTTTATGATCTCACAAAATGCGGCATATCAAAAGGGATTTCGAGAGATAATTCAACCAATCCCTTAAACTCTCCATCCTTATACCAGGGACTTTGATAAATTAGCTTTTTTATCCCGTTTTTTTCTATTGTATAAACATTCGTTTTTTTTGATGAGATAATTTCTTCAATTATTTCGTTGGAGGGGGCGCTGTGGCACTCAAAGAGATTTGAACCGATAAGTTTACTTCCCCCATCATCTGCAAAAACTTGTAATGATTTATCGTTCATAAAAATTATTTTGTTTTCAGCATCAGTTACAGTTATGGCTGCCTGAAATTCTTTTTGCCAATTCATAGTTCTCTCTCTTGTTAAATAAATATTTCAAAATTTCCTCGATTAAATCTTATACATTTATCTCTTTGAAAAAAGCAATGCTAAATTATATTTTGATCTTCACCGGAGATTGAATAGTTAGGATTCTATTACTTTATAATAATTAATCGTCTAGAACGTTCGTTTTACTTTTCTCTTATCTTCAATCAACTCTTTGGCTCTAGCAAGTGCGAGATCAATGTTTCCGCAAATATCCGCCGGATTTATTTTCTTAAAAAATCCACTTCCCTCGAGCACAAACCGTTCCTTCTTTTAATGATGATTTTAATAGTTCTTCAAGTGAATATATACCGGTTGAATCAATAGCCGGCACTTTACGCATTCTTATAATTCTTACCATCAGAGGTTTGGCTACCTTGTCAATTGCTTCTTTAAATTTAGAGGCTACACCAAAAAAGAATGGTCCGTTTATTTCGTAAACTTCTACACCTTCAGGAATTTTCCGCTTGTCAATTGCCATCGGATCAACCTGTTCTTCTTCATCATTAAACTCGCGGGTAATTACACCTACGTTTGTTACCATCGCCATTCTTCTCATAAATAAAAATACGGCGAGCAGCATGCCAATTTCTATAGCTATAGTTAAATCAATAATAACTGTTAAACCAAAGGTAGTTAACAAAACAACTACATCGCATTTTGAACTTTTTAGTACCCATGCAAATCTGCGCCACTCACTCATATGATAGGCAACTACTAATAGCACAGCCGCTGTTTTTTATATTTGTAGCAGTTCTGGCAATTGCACCTATTGCTGGTATTTCCCCAAATAAAGGAGTAATTAAGTTGGCTACTCCTTGAGCAATAAGTTCCATATTGCTTCTGTGTTTCCCGCCAATCATACCATCTGCAACAATAGCCGAAAGGAGTGATTCAATACCTGCAATTATAGCGGTTATAATTCCCTGCTGCGGAGCGACGCCTGATGCTATCCCGAATGCAATTGCAAGTGGGAGAGCTGCTATACCAACGATGACCCCTGATGTCAAATCGGCAATAAATTTTTGTTTGTTATAATCTTGTAATGTCGTTAACAGCTTGGGTTTTAACATATTGAGTTCCGTAAATAAAAAAATTCTTGTGTAACATTCTTCTTTGAATTTTTTTTTCATCATTTAAAATTGGATGGATGAGAGCATGCTCAGTCGTTTAAAAATCTACACTCACGATTGCAAATTTAATTAATTTTTAATCGATAATTAGCATCATGTAGTACAGACAGGTTAAATTAGTGGAGCTTCTTGCGTTTTTGAATATACCCAAACAAAGCTTTATCAAACGGAGTCGAAGTATCAATTAAATTATACTCGATGTTCGAGTTTAAGCATTCGGACTTTATGCGATGTATAAATTCATCCATCGCTTCTTTATAAGCTTTTTGAATCTGATACGGTTGTGTAGTTATTTCTTCATCTGTTTCGAGGTCTTTGAAAATTGAATCTTTTCCGAACGCGAATGACCTCTCAAGAGGATCGAGAATTTGGAATACAATTACTTCATTATTTTGATAGCGAAAGTGTTTTAACGCTGTTAATATCGAATTGACATCATCAAACAGATCGGAAATAATTATTACTAATCCCCTTCTTTTTATTTTTTCGGCAATTTTATTTAGACACGAAGAAGTGTTGGTTTTGTTTGACGGAACAATTGAGGTTAAAACTTTTAATACTTCGTGTAAATATGTTTTTGACGCTTTCGGCGGCAAATAATGTTCAATTGTCTCGGAGTATATTGAAAGTCCTACCGCGTCCTGCTGTTTAAACATAAGATAACTGAGTGCAGCGGTTAATGTAGCGCCGTATTCAAGCTTGCTTACATTCCCTTTTGAGGCATAACTCATTGATCTACTTTTATCGAGGAGGATGTAACTTTTTAAGTTTGTTTCCTCTTCGTACTGCTTGATGTAATATTTTTCTGTTTTACCGTAAACCTTCCAGTCTACATCTTTAAGGTTGTCCCCCTGCATATATGGGCGATGTTCGGTAAATTCAACAGAAAAACCATGGTAAGGACTTTTATGCAGACCTACCATAAAACCCTCAACTACCAACCTTGCCCTAAGTTCAAATGAATTTAGTTTTGATATAACTGAGGGATCGAGATATTTACGGTAGTCTTGCTGATAACCCGCCATTATTTATTTGGCTCGCCTTTCTTATTTAATATTTCATCCGGTTCCAAACCCATATTTTCAAGTTCATCTTTTGCAGATTGGGCGAGTTGATGATCGGGAAATTTATCTAAAAAGAGGCTGTATGTTTTAGTAGCTTCATCGTATTGATGTAATTCATTTGCCATAATAAAGCCGCTCATAAACAAAGACACCGGTGCAAATTTGTTTTTCGGATATTTTTCATAAACTGCTTTGAAGGAAGTTATGGCTTGAATAAGTGATTCTTCTCTCGACAAATTAGGGAGGAGTAAACCCTGGTAAATTGTAGCAAGCTGGTAAAGAGCTTCCGGCGCCTGCTCGCTTTGAGGGAATTCTTCTAATATTTTTTGATAGGAAGCAACAGCTTCTGATACATTTTGAGCTTTTAATTTTTCAGAAGCATCTTTCATATAATCTTCGGCAGATTTTCCGCAGCCGATAAGTGTTAGAGAGACAGCAACAAAAAGAACCGGGATAAAATATTTCATATTCTCATTTCAAAAGTTGGTATTAAAAACGCGGTAAAATTATCAAAATAGGAGTTTACAAGCAATGTATTCTCAATTGATACAAACAAAAAACCCCGCATTTTTCAGCGGGGCTTTTTATTGAACGAGTAATAAAAATTACTTTAAAAGGGTCATCTTTTTTGTATTTGTAAAGATTGAACCATCGATACCTTTTGCTTCGATTGTGTAGAAATAAATGCCGCTCGAAACATTCTTTAAGTTTACATTATAGTTATGCGAACCTGAAGTAAGGTCGTTGTTTACAAGTGTGGAAATTTCTTTTCCGAGCACATTATAAATAGTTACTTTTACTTTTGCATTAACAGGCAATGTAAAGTTTATTGTAGTAGAAGGGTTAAACGGATTAGGATAATTTTGAGCTAAACCGTAGGAAGCCGGGGTTTCAACGGAAACTTCAACTGTTGATGAATAAGCAAATGTACCATCAAAATCGATTTGTTTTAATCGGTAAAAAACTGTACCCGAAACATTTTTATCGCTGTACGAATAATTATGTTTTTCAGTGCTTGTTCCATTACCGTTTACAAAACCAATTTTCGTAAAGAATTTGTTATCATTGCTTCTTTCAACAGCAAAACCGCTGTTATTTGTTTCGGTTGCTGTCTGCCAGTTTAATACAACAGTTCCATTGTTTACATTTGCCGAGAATGATGTTAACTCAACCGGCACAGAATACGGAGGAAGAATATCAAATGCATAATACCTCGGCATCAACTGATAACCTGTATTATATGGCGCAACAGAGGTGAATTGGCTGCCGAGAGCAATTAGGTCCCTTGGCCATGTAGGTTCAGGTTGTCCGTCTATATCCGTATCGCTGTCAATTCTGTAATCAACCGTATCCACACCGTCTGTAACTTTCAAAGTTGCGCTTCCGCTTGCTGGCCAGGTGCCGCTTGCTTTGCTCAAATTTACAAATGCAATTAAACGTGATTCGTAATACTCAGCATTTGCTTTATATTGCGCTAAAGTTAACACTATTGGTTGTGGAATCATTGCCCAATTGCTGTCGCTAAACACAGTCACGGTAGTATCTGCAAGTGGCTCCAATTCTGTGAGACCATTGTAAAAATTCACAAAACCGGTTACCTGAACGTAATCTCCAATCTGCATATCGGGGCTTAACAAACCACCTTTGAAAGTAGTAATTCCTGCGGTACCGTCCCAAATGTAATATGATCTGTTGCTGGTCTGATAATTGGGGGAAATACAAACACCTTTAACTGTAAGTGTGTCGTGGTATCTGTCAGGTTGAAAATCATTATCTAAATCTTCGCGTGCTTCAGAGATGTAAACCATATTGGATTTGAAAGCAGCAACACCGTTATTTGTAAATGCGGCATATATAGTAAATGTACCATCACCGTTATCCACCAATGACATGTCGGAGGAAGCATTTGTGTTCGTTAGATAAGGGATCGTTAATTTAAATTCACCATACTTTGTTGGGAATACTTCGCTATTTGTTACATCAAATACCTGAATAGTATGCCCGAGCGTACCATCATTTTTCCCAACAACCGCAACAACTTTTCTTCCGTTTGAAGACATTTTATAAGCAACGTTAGACCAACCGTTGGAAATAACACCGCCGTCAATTGTATTGATGACAGCACCCGCGGCATCGATATGCGTTGTGCTTGTACCAGCACCGTTAATCCATAAATCGGATGAAGCGCCCGTAGTTACAGGGGCAATACCACCGCGGGCTGCACCAGCAACAACTGTAATTGTAGAGGCAGGGGTAAAAGTCACACCGTCGGCAGTTGTTAGCAATTGAATTAGCGTGTTTGAAGAACCGCTAACATAAATTACTGTTGAAGTACCGCTACCAGAAACTGCCATAACATCACCAAAACGACCGGTGAGATCACCGGAGAAAGCTACTGTCGGGACAGCGGATTCGTTAGCCCAACGGTAAATTTTTAAGCCGGTTCCGGTTGTTGTTAGATTAACTCCGTAAATAACACCATCGGTTGTTGCTTTTATAATGTTAATCGGAAATGTACCGCCGGTAACACCTGTCATATCGAGGCTACTTACTAAAGTGCCTGTCATATTATCGAGCGCATAAATACCCGCGGCAGTTGTACGGCTGCAAACTAATACGTGATTTGTAGCTTCATTAAAAGTCATACCACGCATGGTGTTATCAATCGTTATCCATGAGTAGTCAGCATTCGTTTTTTCCCATAACATTACTCCTTGAGCAAGGATAGGAGATGCAAAAAACAATGCAATAATTAGAAATGAAAATAATTTTTTCATACAGAACTCCCTTCAAAGTTATTAAATAGGTTAAAAAGCGCTTTAAAAGTAGCCTAAAACAAACAGTAAATCAAGGGTATGCTGAATTTTAAATGTTAAAAAATTATTAACTGAGGTTTAAAAATAAAAAGCCGGTTCATCCTAGAACCGGCTTAACATGAATGTTAACAAGAACGAAATTATTTTGTTAAAATCATCTTTTTAACTGATGAGAAATTTTTGCCGTCAATTCCTGTTGCGTCTATTCTATAGAAATAAACACCGCTATTCAAACCGGCAGCATTAAATTTAACATTGTGTTTACCAGCGGCAATTTGTCCGTTGATAAGACTCATAACTTCCTGACCGAGCACATCAAATACCTTCAATGAAACTTTAGAATCTACAGCGAGACTAAAATTAATTTGGGTTGAAGGATTGAACGGGTTAGGATAATTTTGTTCGAGTGAAAATACTTTCGGCATTTCAACGATTGCATCAACTTCGCTTGAGAAAGCGGATGTACCATCAAAATCAACCTGTCTTAATCTGTAAGTATAATTACCGGCATCAAGATTAGCATCTACAAAATTGTAGCTGTTTCTTTCGGTTGATGTGCCATGACCTTGAATAAAGCCAACTACCTGGTAATTACCATTTGTTTTTCTCTGAACTTCGAAACCTTTGTTATTTGTTTCTGTTGCGGTTGCCCAGTTCAAATTAACTGAGTTTTCGTTTACAGAAGCAGCAAAAGTTGTAAATTCAACAGGAATAACATTTGAAGCAATAACAACTACGTTATCAAGTGCCCAATACCAGTCCCAACCGGGCTGAATTGATACAAATCTAATAAGCACGTTATCTTGTAAACCGGCAACTGAAGAAATGTCAACAGCTTCATGACCGACAAAGTCAACGCCGTCATAAGTTTTTACATTAACCCAGTTGGTACCGCCGTCAATACTAATGTCAACATAACCTTTATCGTCAGCATCTAAAGCATTAAAGTGAGTATCATAATAAAGCATTACTGTTTGATACTGAGATACGTTAATCGGAGTAACTAATGTAGCAGTAGACAACAATGTCGAACCGCTTCCGCATTCATCAACATCTGCTGATAAAACACCACCATCAATATTTGGCAGCGTGTAAGTATTCGGGTAAGGAGGAGTAAACACTAACCAAACGCAAGTTCCGCCGTCGTTAGTAATATTCCAGTTTGTTGTACCATTTTCAAAATGATCTTCAAATACGGTAACTAATGATGGATCGTCCATAGTTGTGAATGCCCATGTAGCTGCAGGAGCGCCAGCGCATGTATCATTTTTACAAACAACTTTCCAATTGTATGTTGTTGCATACATTAGGGGACCCTGGATTGCATATTGAGTAATAGGAGCGCCGCTGTAAACTGATGTCATGTTACCTGCAGGTCCGAAGAAAACTTCTACCTGTGTTGTGCCCGCGCCATTTGTCCAGGTAGCAGCACCGGGATCAAGACTAAGACCTGTTGCACCATCTGCAGGTGTTGGGTTTGTAGCAACACCAACCGGACATGGAGGACCGGTGGAAGTTAATTCATAAGCGAATAATCTGTCAGGTGCGCCCTGTAGCAAGCCGCCTAAAGAAGCAAAACCCGGCACTAAACCAGTGGTACAAAAAACTCCACCTGCAATTGCGTCTACGTTTCCAACACCGACGTCAGTCAAAACGTCATGCTGAAGACCGGTTGGTAAACCGGTAGCTGGGCTTACCTGAACAAGATATTGAGGTGTTCCGGCACCAGCACCCTGGCCCCAGAACCAAAGAAATGGACCACCTGGAGAATAATTGTCAACAGCGGCACCATAAATACTTGTAACACCCAAACTTGCGTAAGTTAAAGTGTTTAACACAGTACCTGTCATGCTAATTAATTGCGGATTTGTTGAAAAGTTTCCAAGCCATAAACCACCAGCACCGCCATCTGCAGTCGGATCATAGGATATGTAACGAACAGTCTGAGGAGCAGTAATCGTTCCTACTTTGGTTTTTGTAACCGGGTCAATTACTTGAATGGCGGTAGTATTTATTCCAGCATAAAGGTAAGTACCGTCAAATGTTAATGAGCGAGTGCCGGTTACACCAGCTATTGAAAATTCTTCAATTAATGTACCTGCTGCTGTCCATCTATGTAATAAAGCCGAAGCCCAACGAGACGTCCAAAATTCATTGAGAGACGGAATAAAAACAGCGGCTGCATTACCGGCAGCTCCGGTAACAGCAAGTGCATCATAGTTTAACTGCACATCCCACAGGGCGTCAGTAGTAGGGTAATTTGGTTTGATTTCATGGCTAGCCAGATTAGGGCTAACATCTTTTACGCGGCCATGTTGAGCGATGGTCATAGAACCAGCAACAACGAACAAAAGAAAAATCAAGAAAAGATTTTTCATAGAACCTCCTAAGTTATTGTTATAGTTGTGATATTATTTTATTGGATTCCTCACTCTGAATAAATTGTCCGGCTTTCACCGGACACTAATAATAAACGATTATTTTGTAAGAATCATTTTTTTAGTTGCTGTAAAATTACTTCCGTCATTTCCGGCAGCTTCTAGCTTATAGATATAAACACCGCTGTTAACTTTTGATGCATCAAATACAACGTTGTGTAAACCGGCATTCATGCTGGAATTAAGAAGTGTAGCAACTTTTTGTCCGAGTATATTAAATACCGACAAAGTAACTTTTGAATCAACAGCCAGACTAAAATTAATTTTAGTAGAGGGGTTGAACGGGTTTGGATAATTCTGATTTAAAGAGAATACTGCAGGAGTTGCAATATTAACTTCAACTTCGTTTGAATATTCAAATGAGCCGTCAAGGTCTATTTGTTTTAAGCGATATATATATTTACCGCTTTCAATTTTATTATCAACAAATGAATAATTTCTTGTTTCGGTAGAAGTACCTGTACCTTTTATAAAACCAACCTGAACAAACTGTCCATCTTGTTTTCTTTGAACTTCAAATCCACTATTGTTGGTTTCGGTTGCGGTAGCCCAGTTTAATACAACTGCACCGTCTTTTACATTTGCGTTAAATGAAGTTAATTCAACCGGAACAAACGTTGAAACATTTATAGCGTCCAGTGCAAGAAAATCACCGTCGTTAAAATTATCAGCAACAAATTCTCTCCAGCCAATATATATATTTGAACCGGCAGAAACTAATGCGCCAATATTGTATGAGTATCTAACCCAGCCCGAATCAGTGGCTGCATATACGATATTAGCAACAGTAACAGTCATTGCTGCAACAGTTTGAGTAGTGGTCGAAATTTTTATATCCATTTTATCGGCATAATTTGAAAATTTTCTAACCCAGAATGTCAAAGAATCGTTGGGTTGAACATTTGTAATCTGTGGAGAAATTAACCACTGATCATTTGCACTTGTTCCGCCAGTAGTCCAGGTTGCATAAGCCATGCCTGAACCTGAGCCAGTTACCGGAGCTGGAGTAGCGGTTCCGCCTGTCCATCCTGGTAATGGAGTAGTTCCGGCAGTTATTCTAGCCCAACCTGTTCCACCGTCAGGGCTAAATTTTGCCCATCCTGCTGGAGGGAAAGTTGCACCTTCAAAAGATTCACTGAAAATAGCTAAAGGACTTGGTAATGTGGGTCCGAAAACAAATCCAGGATTATCAAATGAAATGGGTTTTTGTGAAAAGTCTTTATCTTGCGCCTGTACAAATACAGACAAAGATATTGTGATAAGAAAAAGTAACACTAATTTACGCATTATGCCTCCAGTGTTTTTGTATTATTGAATTTAGATTTTTAGTCGATAAGCAACAAAGGACTAAAAATCTGTGAATTAATTAACAGGTCGAAAATAAAATAATAAAAGTAAGGCTACCTAAATTCTTTCGGAGCAACATTAACAAAAATTGCTTAATTAAGCAAGAAATTATACTTGCTTTGATTATTTTTTTTCGAAAAAATCAAGGCCTAATTTTTGTTACTCATTCATAAAACTTCTATTACAAAACTTCGTTTTTTGCTATAGAGTTTAGTTCCATTTCTTTTTTATAACTGATGATACGCTTCATAACAAACTCGTTACCCGTAGCTATTATTTGAGCGGCTAATAAACCTGCATTTTTTGCCTGATTAATGCCAACGGTTGCAACCGGTACGCCTGCCGGCATTTGAACAATTGACAGAAGAGAATCTAACCCATCAAGCGATTTTGATTTTACCGGTACGCCTATAACGGGAAGTGGCGTGTATGCGGCGGTAATCCCAGGTAAATGCGCAGCACCGCCAGCGCCGGCGATAATAACTTTTAATCCTCTTTTGTAAGCTGTTGAAGCATATTCCGCCACATGTGTAGGCGCACGATGCGCAGATATTATTTTTACTTCATAAGCAATTCCAAATTCGTCAAGTACGCTTGCAGTTTCTTTCATGACTGGTAAATCGGAATCGCTTCCCATTATTATTCCGACAGTTGGATTTTTTGGATTCATTTTATCTCCTATAATTTTATGATTGAGTCCGTTCTAAAATGGTTCAATTAAATAAAGTTGTTGTTCGCCAGTTCCCAAATTAGCTAACCGACATTGACAGAAATAACCTTTTGAGAGTGGACTAATAATTGTCTTTTTATTTTTCATCTCATTCAAGAAAGTATCGTGCCGATTAGAAAAATTTTGAGATCAGTTGTTGTATATATTTCTTCACTAAATTTTTAGCTTTTGAAATATATATATAATCTTCTACATTATCTCCAGTTAACTTCAGAAATATTTTCCCCGTCCGATTTTAATATTACCGCCCCGCTTATGTCAGTTCTGTAAATCAAACTTTTATGATTTCTCAACTTCTTTAGCACTTCTTTTGACGGGTGTCTAAACTTGTTTTTAATGCCTGCGCTAATCAAACTGAAACGGGGCGTTACGGCGTTAAGAAATTCGTCTGAGGTTCCGCCGCTGCTTCCGTGATGAGCAATTTTTAATACATCAGAATTTAAAAACTCTTTTGAGTTATTCAAGAAATAACTTTCTCCGCGTTTTTCGAGGTCGCCTGTAAATAAAAATGAGTTATTACCGTAAATAACTTTTACAATTATACTATTATCGTTTGACGAATAGCGTTCGCCCAATATTTGACGACGACATAAAGCATAAAGTGAAAGACCGCTTTCCTTCATATTTAGACTTCCACATTTTTTGTGTGCAATTTTATTATTATCTAAATATTCAATAAAACGATCAGCCTTTGAAGAAGTATCCGTCGCAGGGAAATATACTTTGTTAATTTTATGTTGACTGATTAAAGAAACCATACCGCCGTAGTGGTCATTATCAAAATGCGAGATAAATGCGTAATCGATTTTATTTATTTTTAACTTATCCATTAATGGAATTATTACCCGCTCACCCACGCTATAATTTTTTACCGCTTCCCCGGCGTCTATTAAAGCTGTTTTACCGTTAGGGAACGACAACAAAAATGAATCGCCCTGTCCAACATCAATCATTATTACTGTTAATTCTCCCGGTGATATAAGTTTTTTGTCATCAAAAGAGGAAACAATAAAAAATATTGATATAGCCGAACAAAAAATAAAAATTTTAACTAAAAATTTTTCTGCGTATTTCAACATAATCATCGATAGTATTAAAATCGCATAAAAAAGTAAAACATCAATAATCGAAAAATCGGGAATGCGGATAAATGAGTATTCGGGATTACCGGCAAACTTGACGATTTTAAGCAGCAGCCACACCATAGTATTATTTGCTGCCGCATAAACCGAAGCAATGTATGATGAGACTATTGCAAAAAGTATTGTTGTAATTCCAATTCCAACCATAATCCCGATAAGAGGAATTACAACCAAATTTGCGGCAAGTGAAGTAACCGAAATTTTGCCAAAATAGATGAGTGTAAATGGAAGTGTTCCAATCTGAGCGCTTAATGAAACCGCGAAAAAAAGTAATATGTATTTTAGATACTTGTTGAGCCTGAACCCATTGAGTTTTTTGCTGAATATAGGATAAAAAAACGCGATTGAAAAAACCGCCGAAAATGAGAGTTGAAATCCGGGATTAAAAATTTCAGACGGATCGATTATTAATAGAATAACAGCCGCAATTGCGAGTGAGTTATAAATATTTGTTGTGCGCTCGGTTAATCGCCCGATTAATATCATAATTGCCATAACCGTTGCTCTGAAAACCGAGGCGGGCACACCGGTTAAGAACATAAAAAACAGCAGCCCCGCAATGGTAAAATAAATCCGCAAATAAACGTTCAATCGCCCAAATAGAAAATAAAAAATTATGGCAACGAAGCCGACATGCAAACCCGAAACAGCGAGGACATGCACCACCCCGCTGTTTACAAATAAACTTTTTGTTTCATAATCAATACTTCTTCTGTCGGCAAGGAGTAAACCTTTTAACAAACCATATGCCTCTATAGAATGAAACTGTTTTAGTGTTTTGTCAATATTTTTTCTCATCCAATGAAAAAAAGATAAGAAGGCAAATCGATGGTTATCCAATACCTTCAGACTATCGGCGTAGTACAAATTAACAATTCCGCTTATACCCTCACGACGAAGATAACGGTTGTAATCAAATTCGCCGGGATTGCGCTCTTCCCTCCCCTTTATATAAACACCAATTACCTTTACTTTATTTCCGGGATAAAGATGCTCGTACTGCAAAACCATTTTTTTTATCGAGTTGTCCTTAACTTTTACTATAAGTATCGGAGACCATTTAAGACTTTTCCCTTCAATGCTTATTGAATCGGTATTCATGATAAAAGAATAACCATCGTCTTCGGACAGTTCAATATTTTTAATTGTACCCCAACATATGAAATTGTTCTGTTTGTACAGATTTTCACTTAAAAAGAAGGTCCCGGATTTGTCATACTCGGCGGTTATCATACCAGAGATAACAATAACAATTGCGCTTAATATTACAAAAGAAAAATTTAGAAGCGGATTATTAATTTTTTTAGCTAATAAAATGAAAAGAAGAACAGTTAACCCGCTTATATACACCCAGATATTCGGATGAATAAAATATTGTAATATTATTCCGCATATAAACAGAATTGAAAACTTGATGAAAGGGTAATCCTTCATTTGCAGTTTTTTATTATTGCACTTTTTATTTGAGTTAAGTCTTTTATTTCTTCAAAAAGTAATTTGCCGTATTTACCCGCAGAGATTGTTAATGCGGGATTTCGCGTATGTGTCTTTACCGACAAATCTTCAAAATTACCATGGTCGGAACAAATTAGAAGTGTTACATCTTCAGGTAATTTTGTTAAGATAGTAAATAAAAATTCGTCTAATATTTTTATGGTAGTTTCTGTTTCACCGTCGTATCTGCCATGGCCAAGATGATCGGTAATATAATATTCATAAAGCGTAAAATCATTTTTAACAGCAAATCTCAACAATCTTTTTGCTGCAAGCATTGGAGAGATGATCGGCATTTTTAGATTCAACTTTTGGTTCCATCGGGCATTGGTGATTTCTGCTGTTAATGCTTTCCCCGCCCTAACGTCCGAAGTGCGGTTTAATGGAATTCCGCTTAGTCTGCAGCTTAAGGTCGTCACGCTTAATTTTGTTTTCCCGGATTTTAAATAATCAAAAAAGCGCTTTGGATAAGCGTTGGCGAAAAATGACTTTTTCCCTTCATCTTTATAAAGCTTAAGAATATTTTGTTCGCCAATGATTGGAATTAAAGTGGAATACGGGAAAGGTCCGAAATGTTTGCCGACAAATTTAGCCGCATTTATTCCACAAAAGATTGAAGTTTGACCGGTACCGCTTTGCGGAAGTCCATCAACTCCAAGATTTGCGTCAACCGGGAAAATATATCTATCGTTTTTAATTATTATTGGATTATCCAGCGAAGGAACAGAGCCGAATATTTCTGAAAAAGATTTAAACCCGTATTTGAAGAATGGGTTGGACTGATAATCTTTTTTACCTATTCCAACTCCATCTATAAATATCATTAGTACGGACATAAAAACCCTTAAGTTTTTGATTCAACATACAATGTTACCGGACCATCGTTTATAATTTTCACACTCATCATAGCGCCGAATAAGCCGGTTTTAACTTTTTCACTGCCAATGTTTTCTTTTATTCTTTTTATGAACTTTTCATAGAGCGGTATCGCTTCTTCAGGTCGTGCGGCATCTGTAAAACCCGGTCGGTTTCCTTTTGCTGTATCCCCGTATAGTGTAAATTGGCTGATTATTAATATTTCGCCCCCAATTTCTTTTACCGATAAATTCATCTTGCCGTTTTCATCTTCAAAAATTCTAAGATTGCAGCATTTGTCGGCTACAAAATTTACATTGCTCTCACTGTCGCCAATTTTTATCCCGAGAAGCACTACCATTCCTTTTCCGATTTCAGCAGAATAATTTTCGGTTGGAATTGTAACGGCGCCTTCACTAACCCTTTGAACAAGAGCTCTCAAATTAAAACTCCTTTTATAATTCTGTCAATCTTTGAGTAGTCTTTTACAATTACAATATCTTCAAACCCATTTTCTTCTAATAATTTTTTTATTTTTTCCGACTGGCCCATGCCTATTTCGAAAAACATTTTACCACCGGGCTTTAAATAATTTCTTGCGGATGAAGAGATTTTTTTATAAAAAGAATAACCATCCGAATCATCGGTCAGCGAAACTTTCGGTTCATGCAACCGGAGTTCCGGTTGCAAATTCTTAAAATCTGTAACTGATATATACGGCGGGTTAGAAACAACCACGTCATATTTTTTATCAAACTGAAAATCTTTCAGGATGTCTCTTTTTAAAAAATTGGTGTTTTCACTTACTCCATTCAATTCGGCGTTTTCTTCAGCAACGAACAACGCGTCATCACTTATATCAACACCGGTAACGTGTGACATTGATAAATTTTTTGCAATAGCAATCACAATATTTCCGCTACCGGTTCCGATGTCGAGAATATTTAACTCGGCATTTTTATTGAAAGAATTAATTACCTCCTCTACAAGCAATTCGGTTTCAGGGCGAGGGATTAAAACTGATTTATTTACTTTTAAATTAAGTCCATAAAACTCAACAGAACCAATTATGTATTGAAGCGGCTCGTACAACCCCCTCCTCTTTAATAGTTCTCTGTAATTGTTTTTTTCGTCGTCACTAAGCGGGCGCTCAAAAGAAAGGTATAGATCGAGGCGTTTGCATTTTAATACATGCGCCAAAAGAAGTTCGGCATTGATGCGCGGCGACTCGATATCTTTTTTTTCAAGATATTCAGCAGATAATTTTAACGATTCTAATACTGTCAGCATAAAATAAATTTTGTTGTCATTTTAAATTTATTTGAGTTGGGAGAAACATTTAATATAAAATTACATTTTTAATCTAATGGTATTAAATGGCAATCAGGCGACATTTTTTTTTCATTTCCGAAATAACTTATCAGAACATAGTTTAAAACTCGGTATTTATATTTAATCCATCCCACTACTTTTCAGTCTGCGATTTTAAAGCAGATTGATAATTATATCAAGTTCCTTGTCCGTGTAATTGAATTATCTTCAAAGAATTTTTCTATTAACGAAATCACTTCAACTTCAGTTGAACACGAAAGACAGGCTTTAGCAAGTTCTTCGGCTTTTTTAAATGACATGCTGCGAATAATTCTGGTCGCATAAAGCAGCGTAGTTGGAGAGATGCTCAATGATTCGAGACCTAACCCGACAAGGAGCGGAATTGCAAGTGTATCTGCCGCCATTTCGCCGCACAAGCTAACACCTTTATTTGCTTTTTTTGCTTCTTTAACTACATAATAAATCGTTCTGATAACAGCGGGACTGAATTCCTGGTATAGGTCTGCAACAAGGTCATTCCCGCGGTCAACGGCAAGTAAATATTGAATCAAATCATTTGTGCCAATGCTTAAGAAATCAACTTCTTTAGCAAAAACTTCCGCCATCACAGCGGCAGAGGGCACTTCAACCATAATTCCGACCTTCATATTATTGTCGAATTTTATTCCTTCATGTTTCAATTCTTTTTTGCATTCTACTATAAGTTCTTTTGCATCCTTAATCTCTTTTATAGTAGAAACCATAGGAATCATAAATTGGACATTTTTATTTTCCGTTGCACGCAAAACTGCTCTAATTTGTGTTTTAAAAAGTGATTTATTTTCAAGAAGTAAGCGTATGCCTCTTAAACCGAGAAACGGGTTTGGTTCAAGAAAGTCATAATATCTAAATTTATCGCCGCCTATATCGAACGCACGAATTACTATAGTCTCCGGATAAACGCGCGAAGCAAGCTTTAAGTATAGTTTTGCCTGTTCCGCTTCGTTCGGAAATTCACTGAGTTCTTCAAGAACCTGTTCTGTTCTGTAAAGCCCTATCCCTTTTGCCCCGCTTGTAATTACCACATCAATTTCGCCGCTTACATCAACGTTTGCGCTAAGGCGAATCTCTTTTCCATCTGTCGTTACGGAAGGTTTTCCTTTGTACTCTTCCAAACCTTTCTGCAGTTCTTTTAAGCGTTCAAGTTTATTTTCAAAAAAGGATATTTGTTTCTTATTTGGGTTAACGATTATGTACCCGTGAAATCCATCTATTACTACAGTATCGGTTTCTTTTATTTGATGAGATGCATTGTGCGTGCCAACAACCGCCGGAATGTTTAATGACCTTGAAATTATTGCCGCATGAGATGTTAAACCGCCGTGATCGGTAACGAAAGCTCTTACATTATTCCGGCTGAACAAAATTGTATCGGAAGGAGTAAGAGACTCACTTATAACAACCGCATTTTGCGTAATTTTTGACTGCCATCTTCTTTTCTGCAGGTTACGAACTATACGGTGTTTAATATCCTCGATATCGTGAGCACGTTCTTTCATATATGATTCGTTCGCATTTATCATCAACTTTTGATATTTAGATATTTCATCATCTACAAGAAACTCCGGCAATCGTTTTTCTTTACAAATTCTGTCCTCAATATTTTTTATCAATATCGGGTCGTCCAATATCATCAACTGTGCTTCGAAAATGGATGCACGCTCATTGCCCATTTTTTCTTTTGCAAGTTCAAAAACTTTACTTAATTCTTTTTTCGATTTGAGAAGTGCGTCTTTAAATGCTTTAACCGCATCTTTACAGTCGGTAATCTCGCCATCCATAACTTCAAGTTTTTCGCGGGTATAAAGATAAACTTGACCAATAACAATACCGGGGGCAGCCGCTATACCGGTTATTTTATTTTCTGCTTCCTCATATATTTGTTTAAATGTTTTCACTGTTCATCAAATCCTCTTTTAAAATAATCGACAATTTCCTCGGCTGCATTTAATTCATCTTCACCATCGAAGGATAAATACAGTTCGGATCCGATTTCCGCTGCGAGGGTCATAACACCGATGATACTTTTGCCGTTAATGTTTATACCATCTTTTGAAATAAAAAACTCGCACTTATATTTTGCCGCTAACTTAACTATTGTTGCAGCAGGCCTTGTATGCAGCCCCGCTTTGTTTACTATTTTAACCGTTTTTTCAATCATTATTTATTACGCTTTATTAACGAATTTGCAAGCCAGGTCAATGTTTCCCGGTCTTCTTCATTTTGTAAAACTTTCAACGACGCAAGCGCTTTTTTAGTATAACGTAAAATTTCTTTACGACTGTCTTCTAAAACATCGAGCTTTTCGTACAACAATTTGTACTTTCTAACCTGGTTTTGTTTTATCCCTTTTAGTTCGATAACTTTTTCTAAAAGTTTTTTATCATCGTTTTTTGCTTTTTCGAACGCTTTAAGAAAAAGAAATGTTTTTTTGCCTTCCATCAAATCGCCGCCAACAACTTTTCCGAATTCTTTTTCATCAGCGGATATGTCAAGTAAATCATCTTGTATCTGAAAAGCAATGCCTATGTTTTTTCCAAATTTTGCGAGCGCATTCACCTCTTCTTTAGTTCCCCCGCCAAGATACGCACCTATTTTACAGCACATCTCCACCATAGCTGCGGTTTTCTTTTCTATCATTACAATATAATCCTCAAGCTTTACTATTTTTTTTAATTCGAAGTCTTTGTCCATACTTTGCCCTTCACATACTTCAACCAACCCTTTTGTAAAGGCTTTTAATACTTCTTTGGTTGTACCATTGCAGTCTTTAAGAAGATATTCGTACGCAACGCTTAAAAGACTGTCGCCGACAAGAATAGCTGTATCAAGCGAATGTAATTTATGCAATGTTGGTCTGCCTCGCCTAATATCTGCATTGTCCATTATATCATCATGCACAAGTGTAAAATTGTGTAGCAGTTCAACCGCAACCGAGGCGTTGTATGGTTTTATTTTTTTATTTGAAACCGCCATCGACGATAAAATTACGAGAAGCGGTCGAAGACGTTTGCCGCCGCTTGCCATAATGTACTGTGCCGGTTTATACAACGATTCAGGTTTCCTATTTTTTAAAGATAATGCAACTATTTTTTCAACATTGCCTTTTTCTTTATTATAAAGTGAACTGAATTTTTTTTCTAAATTTTTCAATAAAGCTCTTCTTTTAATATTAGTTTATTATTTTTTAATTCGGTTAGATTTTTGGACCCTGTTAAATACATCACTCTTTTTATAAATCCGAACCAGCTTTCGATTAGTTCAATAACTCCCTCAACATCTTTTTTAACGAGCTGCTGTAGAATAATCCTTGCGGATGCAACTAAATCTGCACCGAGTGCAAATGCTTTTGAAGCATCGATGGCGCTATTAACTCCACCGGAACCAACCAAAATAAAATCATATTTTTTTTTAAGTTCGGCATTTGTTCTAATGCAGTAAGATGTGGGAAGCCCCCATTCCCAAAAATAATTATTTTCATCTTCCTTATTTCTTAATATTTCAACTCCTGCCCAGCTTGTTCCACCGGCGCCTGCAACATCAATCCCTTTAACACCTGCATTTAATAACGATATTGCTGCTTCAGCCGAAATACCGGAACCAACCTCCTTAACAAATAATGGGACCCTGATTTGTTTTACAATTTTTTCAATCTGTGATAGTAACCCGGGAAATTTTGTTTCTCCGTTTATTTGAAGCATCTCCTGTAATGGGTTCACGTGAAGAACCATCACATCTGCCTCGACCAAATCTATTAAGTATTTTACCGGGTCTGCGTTATTAAAACGGGCAAACTGCGCAGCACCGATATTACCAAGAACTGGTACGTCAGGAGCATTCTGCCTAATTACTTTGTACGATTTTATAAAATCTTTGTTTTCAAGCGCCTGCCTCTGGCTGCCAACACCGACAGGAATTTTTAATTGATTTGCTGCTATCGCAAGTTTTGAATTTATACTTTCCGCTTCAAGAGTTCCACCGGTCATGCACGAAATTAAAAACGGATAATTAATAACTCTGTTATAAAACTTTTGTGAAAAACTTAATTTATCTAATTCAACTTCGGTAGGGGCATAATGCACAAAATCGTATCGCTCAAAGCCTGAAGTTTTTGTCTTATAAGCTACTTTGTCTGTTAAACAAAGCTCTATATGCTCTTTTTTTCTCTGCGAAGTATTTTCAGATTTTTCTGTCATTAACTATGATTTAATTTTCTTGAAATTGTGAAGTAAGATAGAAAAATTTTGTGGAATTGTCGAATAGTTCGAATTGAGTACATGAAAGTTGGGAGAAAAGTCTGGGAATTGCGAAATGTTAGGTTAACAACAAAAAAAATCTCTAAATAATTATAGCTGTTCAATGAGCCTGATTACACTATTCAATAAAGATACTACCTGTTTAACATGAAACTATTATGCTTCATCAACGGTAGCATTAATAATTTTCAGCCTCATTCGTAAAACGATTTAAATTCATATTCATTAAAATAAATTAAATCAACTTTTATTTCGCCGCGCAGTGAGTTGGTTAAAATTATTTCGTCTGCTTTATATAAATCATCAAGAGTTATAACTTTTCTCTGAATATCGGAATGCGTGTCGATAAAATAATCTCGGTAAATGCCGGTTAACAAACCGCACTTTGACGGCGGGGTAAATAGCTCACTGCCAATTTTTACGAAAACATTCGTTATTGCTCCTTCGGTTAGTTCTCCTTTTTCATTAAAAAAAAGAACGTCAAAAAATCCGCGAGCTGTGTATTTATTATGTTCCGATTCATACAATTTTCGGTTAGTGGTTTTAAAATAAAGGAACTGCGATTTACTGCTTGTTTGATTTGCGGAAACTATAACTTTCACTTCGCCAGTAAAATTATCATGCTTTTTTATTTGGTGTGAGAGTTGACCCCATTTAGTTAGGCTTAATTTGTAGCGGTACTGTTCATTTTCATTTAACAATGATATTTGAGACTCAATTTCATTTAGTGTTTTTATCTCATCAAAATAAAACAAAAAAAATGAAGCCGCATTTTTAATACGCTCGATATGCTGATCCAGAAATACAACTTTTTTTTCTTTGATCAGCATTGTTTCAAATATTTCAAAATATTCAGTTGGCGAAGTTACAAACCGGCTCTTGAGAAGTACTTCATCGTACTCGCCGTCAGCTTCGCTGTCCCAAACAATACCGCTCCCAAGTCCTATTTCCCCTTTGTTGTTTTTTTTGTTTATAACTACTGTTCTTATCGCAACATTAAAATCAGTTTTATTTTTGTTCAGTAAACCAATAGTTCCTGTATAAATTCCACGTTCTTCTTTTTCAAGCTCCTTTATTATTTCCATTGTTTTTATTTTCGGCGCACCTGTTATTGAACCGCAAGGAAATATATTTTTGATAATCTTCGTAAGGTCGGTGTCATCTTGCAAATCAGCTTTAACCGTAGAAACCATTTGAAGAAGCGATTCGTACTTTTCAACATCAAAAAGATTTTTTACCCTGACAGTTCCATATTTTGAAACTCTTCCGAGATCGTTACGCAGCAGATCGACAATCATAAGATTTTCTGCTTTTTCTTTTTCGTTGTGGGTCAATATGTATTTTTGTGTTTCATCTTCACTATTGCGCAAACCCCGTTTTGCTGTACCTTTCATCGGTCGGGTTGTTATCGTATTATTTTTTGTTTTAAAAAATAATTCGGGAGAAAGAGAGATAATTGTTTCGTCACCATTATTAATGAACGCAGTATATCTTGCTGATTGATTAAAAAGCAGATTTAAAAATAATGATTGAATACTTCCTTCAAAATTAAATTTGCCTTTTAAGGTATAATTAACCTGGTATGTATCCCCGGCAGCGATATAATTTTTTATTTTTTCAACGGCTGAATTGTATTCCTCCCTTGTAGTATTTAACATAAAATTATTTATTGCAAACGATTTTATAAAATCATCTTTTTCAAAACTAATTGATGATGAAGGGATACGGTTTACATTATTTTCATCGAACAATACAAATTTTAGCACCGGTTTATTTGATGAGTTAAAATAAATATTTAGTCTTTTCTCAAGAAGGTAACCCATCTCATAATTAAAAAGAGCATAACCATAAAGACCTTTTTTTATAAATTTCGTTGCCTTTTTTAGGGATGGCAGCACATCATTGTTCTCGTAAGCTGCAATAATCTCGCATGGTTTATCAAACTTCAGGCTCTCAGCATTTGGATAAATAACCGGGGTATAAAAAAATGCGGCGTACTCAGAGTCAGAAATTGAGTGGAGCAGCTTAGTTATTTTCATAATTAATCCGGCAATTGATGACAAAAATAGTTTTTGTAAAGATAATAGCTGTTTTGTGAATGTTCAATAGCAAGAAGTAAATTGTAAAATACAAAATGGAATTAAAAAGTTAGTTTACAAGAAAAACACGGAACAGTGAGATTAAATATCTTCTTCTTTCAGAGGATTATTTATGATGTTCATAGTATCCCGCAGCACTCCGAGAGAGCGTTGACTTAAGAGATCGATCTTTATTAAACCGAGATCCTCAACGTCGTACATATCAGGCTGAGTGATGATTAAACCGAGCCCTTTATTTTTTGCGTACTCCAGAGCGGTAAAATTTGTAATTGGTTTTGGTGTAATGATAATTCCGCTCGGGTGAATACTCAGATGTCTTGGAAAGTTTGCAATTTTAACGGCTGTTTCCACAACACTTTTCCATGGTTCAACTTTAAAATTCAGTGAACGCGATTCAGGGAATAATTCTGCTACATTCGGAAGATTTGCGGCATCCGTCCAGGGAATAAACTTTGAGTATTTTGAAATTTCTTCATCGCTAAAACCAAATGCTTTTGCACTTTCCCTAAATGCCGAACGCGCCCTAAATGTTACATGTGTTGAAATCATTGCCACGTTTTCGTAACCATATTTATCGAAAACATATTTTACTATTTCATCCCTTTCTTTCCACGAAAAATCGAGATCAACATCAGGCGGACTGCTTCTGCCTTTGTTTAGAAATCGTTCAAAATATAAATTGAGTTCAACAGGGTCCACCTGGGTTAAACCAAGACAATAAGCAACTAAACTGTTTGCCGCCGAACCACGACCTATCAGCATCATGCCACGATTATGCGCTTCCCGAACAATGTCCCAGACGATTAAAAAGTAATCGGTAAAATTTAATTCGCGAATGACCTCAAGTTCGTAACTAATTTTTTCGAGAAGATTATTGGTTACAATGGGATATCTATTTTTTAATCCCTCATGACTCAATTCCCATAATTTTGAAAAAGCATCCTGCCCGTGGGGTAAATTGAACTTTGGAAATTTATACTTATTAAATTTTAAATCAACATTACAATTATTGGCTATAAACTCTGTGTTTTTTAGAGCATCCGGTATTGATTTCCACAGTTTTTCATCCTCGGCAGGGTCGGCGAAATAAAATTCCGGATCTCTTATTTCCTCCTCCGGCAGATTATCTATTGTAGTATTCAGATCTATTGCTCTTACAACTTTATGAATAAAATAGTCATCCTTATTTAAAAAATAAATAGGTCGCAGCGCAGTAACTTTTATATTATTTGAGACTGCATATTCATAAACAAGTCTGGTTTCTTTTTTTTGTTTCTCAGAGATTATTAAACCTGCGTAAATATTTTCGAGCGGTGAAATTTGTTTTAATAATTTTATTGAGGATGTAATAATAAAAAAATTATCGAGTTTTTTTTCAAAGACGTCAGGCAGGAAAAAATCATCGCGCAGACGGCGGATAGTAATAAGTTTGCAAAGCTCAGAATACCCCGCATCATTTCGAGCATAAAATAATGCATTTAATCCTGAATCATTCGGGTCATCGATATAAGCTCCAAGAATCGGTTTTATCCCTGTTTCCCGGGCTTGTTTTGCAAACGAAATTAAACCGTACATTCCGTTTGTATCGGTGAGCGCAAGCGTTTTTATTCCGAATGCGGATGCTCGTTCAATTAGTTTAGGTATGGTTATTGTACCTTCTAAAAATGAATAACATGAATGTACGTGAAGAGGAATCATCATTTCTTTCTTTTAGTATAATTAAAATAATAACTATAGGGATAGAAAAAAAAGTGATTATTTCGAGATATGTTTTAACCCTTTATCAGCAATGTCCGATCGAAAATACATTCCTTCAAAATTTATTTTTGTTAGTGCAGAATATACTTTCTCTTTTGCTTTTTTCAAATTGTTCTCCGGAATTATAGCTGTTACCCCCAGGACTCTTCCTCCGTTTGTAATTATTTTATCGCCGGCTCTTTTTGTCCCTGCCTGGTAAATTACAATTTGATCATCTTTCAGATCAAGACCATTTATCTCAAAATCTTTTTTGTAACTATCGGGGTAACCTTTTGATGCTGCCACAACACAAACCGCGGTGCCACCGTAATATCTTACAGATGACTGATCAAGTTGACCATTAGCAGCCGAATAAAACAGCTTTAATAAATCCCCTTTAATAAGAGGCAAAACTACCTGTGTTTCAGGATCGCCAAAGCGGCAATTGAATTCAACAACTTTTGGTCCTTTTTCGGTTATCATCAGCCCACAGTATAAACAACCGATAAACTTTCTCCCTTCAGCTTTTAAAGCTTCAAGGGTTGGTCCGATGATATTTTTTTCAATTTCATTCAGTGAATCATCGGTTATTAATGGCGCAGGAGCGTATGCCCCCATACCGCCGGTATTCTTACCTGTATCATTATTTCCTATTCGTTTATGGTCTTGTGCTGCGGGAAGTATAAAATATTTTTCACCATCGGTAACGGCAAATATCGAGGCTTCCTCACCTTGCATAAATTCTTCAATAATAATTTTATCCCCGGCGTCACCGAACTCTCTCTTTACAAAAACACCTTCAAGCCCGGTTAAAGCTTCTTGTAGTGAATTACAAATTAACACACCTTTTCCGGCAGCTAACCCATCTGCCTTTATTACTAATGGCAGAGTAGAGTTTTTTACGTAATCAACTGCCTTTTCATACTCTTCTTTTCTGAATTCTGTAAAAGCGGAAGTAGGAATATTATACTTGTGCATCAACTGTTTTGCAAAAGATTTACTCGATTCTATTTCAGCGGCTGCTTTATCTGGTCCGAAAACTTTAATACCTGACTTTCTTAAATAGTCGCCAAGACCCTGAACAAGAGGCTGTTCGGGGCCAATAATAACAAGTTCAATATTTTTTTCAGAGCAAAATTCATTTATTGCAGGTATATCATTTACGTTAATGTTTACATTTTCACCGAGGCTTTCAGTGCCGGGATTTCCGGGAATTAGAAACAGTTTTGATAATGAGTCACTCTTACTTATCGCAAGCGCAATTGCATGTTCTCGTCCTCCGGAACCAATAAGTAATGCATTCATTACAAAATATCCTTAACACACAATAAAAACTGTTTGGAGAGTTGTTCCGTTAAAAAGTCACGCCGATGTTTCTGTACAAAATCCTCATCCGGCATGGGCAGAGTGCCCTGCTTGTAGAGTTCATAAACTTGAAACAACGCGTTTTTAATTTCTTCAATATTATTAGGTGGAGTTATAAACGATGCGCCGTATTCGGTTACCGCATTTTTTAACGCCCCGGAAGGCAGGCAGGCAATTATCGGTTTTTTTGTTCCGAAGTACTCGTACAATTTTCCACTTGAAATTGTATCAGCGTTTCTTCCATAACCAACCATCATCCAGAGAATATCACTCTGCATACATTTTGCCAGGGCATCTTTATGTTTGAGATAACCATACTCTTTAACATATTGCTGAAGATTAAGTTTAGAAATTAATTTTTTATTTTCATTTCTTAAAATCCCAACAAAATTAAGTTGCATGTCGGCAGCAACATCGGGGCGATCTTCCAATAATTTTTTAAATGCGCGCAGAAAATATTTTGGTGTAATATACTCGTAAAAAATACCTGAATAAGTAATCTGCAATTTGTTATTAGGTTTTTGATCAACTTTGAGCCCGTCAAAATCCTTTGGATCAAAACCATGCGAAATAATAAAAATATCTTCAAAAGTTAAAAACTTAAAAGTGTTTAATATTTTTTCCTTCATATTACGATTTGTAACTATAATTTTGTCCGCAGCCTTAAGAGCTGTGTATTCCATCTTTTTATGAAGATATGCATGAATTGGCGTGGGATAAAAAGCAAATTGGTTTCCGAACCAAAGATCGCGGTAGTCTATTACCAATGGGACGTTAAATTCCTTTTTTAATTTTACAGCCGTGTTTATTGCCGAAAACGGAGGGGCGCTTACAAATATTAGATCATATTTTTCAGATGATAGTAATTCTTTACATTTTTTATAGGCTTTGTTTGACCAGGAAATTTTATTATCGGGTATCAATAACGAACTGCTCGTCCGACTGGCTATTTTTCTAAATAATTCGGGAGGCATTTTTATAGTGCCTTTCCCGGAAAGCATTGAATTAATTTCCTTCCCATCAACCCTAATTATTTTAATATCTGCTTCTTCTGCTTCTTTTAATAACGATGTATCATGGGCATAATAACCGGAAGCGCCTGTTGTGATAACAGTCGGTTCCCAGTTATAATCCTTTAAATACTTTGCAAATTTCAATGTACGTTGTACACCACTTAAACCCATGGGTGGGAAATAATAAGCTAAAACTAAAACTTTAAACATTTCTTTCTTTGCCCTATTTCTATGAATGATAATTTGGAGATTCTTTTGTAATCATAACATCGTGCGGATGACTTTCTTTCAAACCGGCGAGCGTAATTTTTATAAACTTTGACTGTGTTTTTAATTCTTCAATATTTTTTACACCGCAATAACCCATAGCTGCTCTTAACCCGCCTGTCAGTTGGTATATAGTATCTGAGAGCGGACCTTTAAATGGAACACGTCCTTCAACTCCTTCGGGTACAAGTTTTGAAATATCATCCTCTGCATCCTGAAAATATCTATCTTTGCTTCCTTTTTGCATTGCACCAAGCGAGCCCATTCCCCTATACGTTTTAAAACTTCTTCCTTCATATAAAATTTTTTCGCCGGGACTCTCTTCAACACCTGCAAACAAACCACCAATCATCACTGAATCTGCTCCCGAAGCTATTGCCTTTGCCACATCACCGGTTTGTTTTATTCCGCCATCCGCTATTACCGGTATACCTTTTAATTTTGCTGCTTCATAAACATCAGCAATCGCAGTAATTTGTGGAACACCTACACCAGCCACAACCCTTGTAGTGCATATTGATCCCGGACCAATACCCACTTTAATAGCATCAACGCCACAGGAGATTAAATCAAGTGCAGCCTCATAAGTAGCAATATTACCTACAATTATCTGTACATATTTAAATTTCTTTCTGACAGCTTTTATTGTATTGAGCACTCTGAGAGAATGTCCGTGAGCAGTATCAATTACAATAATATCTGCTCCGGCTTTCGTAAGTAGCTCAACGCGATCTATTGTATCCGAAGTTACCCCAACTGCTGCTCCCACCCGCAACCTTCCACGTTCATCTTTACATGCGTTAGGATGTTTTTTCTTTTTTAGAATATCTTTAAAAGTAATTAACCCCTGAATAATTCCATCTTTATCTACGACCGGCAACTTTTCTATTTTATACTTCTGAAGTAAATGTTCAGCTTTTTCAAGAGTGGTTCCTAAAGGAGCAGTTACTAGATTATTTTTTGTCATCAAATCGCTAACACGGAGTGCTTCATTCGGCTCAAAGCGGAGGTCTCTATTTGTTAATATTCCGACTAATTTACCTCCATTTTCAACAATGGGAATACCTGAAATTGAATATTTTTTCATTAATATTTGAGCATCCCGAATAGTTTTATCAGGTGTAAGAGTAACCGGATTTTGAATCATTCCGCTTTCAGAACGTTTTACTTTATCAACTTCATCAGCTTGCTCCTCTATCGGCATATTCTTGTGCAAAATTCCAATTCCTCCTTCGCGCGCTATTGCAATGGCAAGTTCAGATTCGGTAACCGTATCCATTGCTGCGGAAATTATCGGAATATTTAATGATATATCCCTCGTAAGTTTTGTTGTTAAGTCAACTTCTCTCGGGAGCACAGAAGATTTCGAAGGTACCAATAGAACATCATCAAATGTTAATCCTTCTCTTATATCCAATTTTTTTTTCAATTTCAACTCCATTTATTAAAAAGACCACTCGAAGTGGTCTGCGTAACTCTTTTAATCAAAAGCCGGGAATCCGGTTATATCTTCCCCGACAATAAGTGTATGCATTTCATGAGTGCCCTCATAAGTTTTAACAGATTCGAGATTAGCTGCATGCCTCATAACCGGATACTCGTTAAGAATGCCATTTGCTCCCAATATCTCACGAGTAATTCGTGCAATTTCTAAAGCTTTTTCACAATTGTTCCTTTTTGCAAGGGAAACCTGCGTATGTTTTAGTGTTTTTTTATCTTTCAAACGACCGAGCTGCAAATTAAGCAATTGAGCCTTCGTAATTTCAGTTAGAATATAAACCAACTTTTCCTGTGTAATTTGATACGCTGCAATGGGTTTGCTGAATTGAATTCGTGATTTTGCATAATTTATTGCAGTATCGTAACAAGCCATTGCGCTTCCTACAACTCCCCAAGCAATCCCGTATCTTGCCTGGTTCAAGCACATTAAGGCACTTCTTAAACCGTTAGTATTCGGGAGCATATTAGCATCTGGTACAAAGACATTATCAAAAATAAGTTCGGAGGTAACTGATGCACGAAGAGAGTGTTTTCCTTTCATTTCAGGAGCAGAGAAACCCTCAGTTCCTTTTTCCACTAAAAATCCGTGAACAATATTATCTATTTTAGCCCAAACTACTGCAACATCTGCAATCGTTCCGTTGGTAATCCACATTTTTGCGCCATTTAAAAGATAACCTTCCTCTACTTTTTCCGCTTTTGTAACCATTCCCCCGGGGTTTGATCCAAAATCCGGTTCAGTTAAACCAAAACATCCTATTTTCTCACCTTTGGCAAGCATCGGAAGCCAATAATCTTTTTGCTCCTCGCTGCCAAAAGTATAGATGGGGTACATAACCAGGGCACTTTGAACCGACACAAAACTTCTGATTCCACTGTCCCCTCTTTCAAGTTCCTGCATCACTAATCCGTAGGCTACATTATTCATCTCCGCACAACCATATTTTTGCGGTAATGTAGATCCAAACAAATCTAATTCAGCCATTTTGGGGATTAAATACATTGGGAATTTACCATCGGAGTAATGCTGTTCAATCACAGGGACAATTTCATCGGAAACAAATTGGCGCACAGTGTCACGAGTCATTTTTTCTTCTTCATCAAGAAGGGAATCTAAATCAAAATAATCTACACCACAGTATTGGGACACAAACTCTCCAAATGATAAAATAATTTCATGGTCAAATTATCAAATAGGAGTTTTATAATCAAACCATTCTTATTTTATCTTATGGACTTCCAATTCTCAGGTGAACATGCTTAACCGATAACTTTTTTCCCCCTTGCTTCTGATTTGTTAATTAAGAATTTTTGTATTGCATGATGCTAAAAAAAAAGAAATATCGAAAATTTTTATCACAGGTAATCTTTGTTGCTTATCTTCTTACGATTACTGCAAATGTTTTTCATTTCCACAAAGTCAATCTTCTACCTGTACACTGTTTTGATGAGGAAAATACAGCATCAAACTTCGATTCTGCGTCTTACTACGAATTAGAATACAAATGTATTTTTCATTCAAATTACACTTCATTAACCACTATTTTCTTTTCTGTTTGCAATACGTGCGAAACTTTTAATGACGATTATCTAACTTTAAAAAATTTTCAGTTTGTCGCGCCTATTTCCCTTCACATCTATAAAAGTATATTCCACCGGGGTCCGCCTCTTTTAGTATAACTTCAATTTTACTAAAACAAATTCAATTATTATATATAATTAAGGAGATTCTTAATGAAGAAATTAATTTTTCTCGGTGGGATTGTATTACTATTTTCAATGGTTTTTTTAACAGGATGCGGTGAAGACGCCCCAACAGTTGCACCTTCGGAACATTTTGAACCTGAGGGTTGGATAATTAGAGATGCTACTCAAAAGCCAATTCTTGTGGTTTGGCAGGGTTATATACAAACTAACTGGCAGGGGCATGATGTTTCAGATACACTTTTTGCGCCGCTAAATGCTCTGTCTGATCATCTTACGGCAAAATTTCTTGACATCAACAAAAATATTATCAATCCCCCTTCTGATGCTGATCATTCCTTATCTTGGACAATAGCAGATACATCTAAATTGGGAATAATTCAAGACAATCCTACCGATTGGGCTTTTCATCTAAAAGGGAAAAAGAACGGCAGAACAACGCTTGAGTTATTTGTGATGCACGTTGGTCACGTTGATGTCCGTACTCCGATAATACCTGTCGTGATTAGAGAAGATACAATTAATTATGGAAAAGCTGTTTCGATAAAATTATTCTATGAAGATAGTGGAGTAGAATTAGCAAACGCAGATGCTACAACATCAAGCGGCGGAATTATTGTTCAAAAAGATTCAACAACCGATCACATAGCGGTTGAATTCAAAGATGAATATGGGCATTCTTTTCAACCCGAATACCCCTTGTTTTCGCTTTCTGCTTCAGTTTCCGATTCATCAGTTGCGGAAGTAATTCCACAACCAAACGAACCTTGGGTGATTAGAATAAAAGGTTTACAAACCGGGATAATTAATTTGAACCTAACACTAATTGTTTCAGGAGTCGTCGAATTTGCTGCATTCCCTATCACAATTAATGTGAATTAGTATGGCGAAAAAAAGTTACACAGATTACCGTCTATTATTGACGGTAATCTTTTTTGTTTTTGTTGCCGGTTTACTCTTTCCAAATATTGCACGTGGTGATTTTGAGGGCGTTGTTTTAGATGGTGCAAACGATAAACCACTCATGAGTGCGGTGGTGAAAATCATTGAACTTGGTAAATATGATACAACCGATAAAAATGGGTTATTCTCTTTTAAAAATTTAAGTTATGGCGAGTATACAATTGAGGTAACCTATCTCGGTTACAAAACTTATACTGTAAAAGTAAATCTCAACCAAGATTTTACAAATGGTATCATTATACATCTTTATCCAATACCGATTGAAACATCTACAGTAATTGTAACCGGAACGCACTCTGATAATAAATTTGATAATATGAATGAACTTATCGGTGTGTTAAAAGGCAAGGAATTAGAGCGTGAGATGGGCTTAACTCTGGCATCAACTTTAAAAAATGAAACGGGCATTTCGCTAAGAAGCATGGGACCCGCACCGGCACGCCCGGTAATAAGAGGACTCGGTAACGATAGAATCCAAATTACTGTCGACAACTCAATTTCAACTGATCTATCTTCAACTTCCCCGGATCACGCAGTGGCAATTGAACCGTTTACAATCGAAAGAATAGAAGTTCAACGAGGGCCAAAAGTATTGTTACACAACTCAACTTCTATTGGAGGAACCGTAAATATAATCAAGGAAGAAATTCCATCAGAAATGCCGAATGGAATTAGCGGGATGGCAGGCGCATATGGCGAAACTGTTAACAATGGTTATCTCGGTGCGGTGATTCTAAAAATACCATATAAAAAATTTGTATTAAGAGCCGAAGCCACCCGCAAGAAAACCGGTGATGTATCCACACCGATTGGCAAGTTAAAAAATTCAGATATGGCATCGTCAAATTATTGCGGCGGGTTTAGTTTTATTGGTGACTGGGGAAATGTTGGCGTTTCGTCTTCGCAATTCAAATTAGATTATGGAATCCCAGGCGGCTTCATAGGTGCGCATCCTAACGGTGTGGATATAGATATGCTGAAGCGTCAATTGAGCTTTGAGCTAAATTTTAAGATTCAAAGTAAACTGTTCGACAAATTCGAGTTTAAATTTACGCGCGATTACTATCGCCATACCGAATACGAGCGGGCGGATATAATTGGAGCTCAATTTACAATCTACAATTACCATGGCAGTTTCAATCTTAACAATAAATCATTTTTGATTTTTGATAATGGTACCACCGGAATTTCAGGTGAGTATCGTGATTTTAATATCGGCGGATTTGTGTTTACCGCGCCCACAAAATCGTATAAAACTTCTTTTTACTCTTATCAAAGATACGCTCTCGGCAGTTTCAGCTATGAAGCTGCTGTAAGACTATCGAATGATGAATTAAGACCAAGCAAAGCAAATCCAAGTTCAAAAGAAAGTTTTATAAAACCAAAAAACTTTTTTACTTATTCTCTCTCGTTTTCTATGCTTTACGGAATTAGCGAAAATTTCTTTTTTGGCGGAAATTTTAGCCGCACCTCAAGAGTGCCAACAATAGAAGAACTTTATTCTGAGGGACCGCATCTTGCGGCGTATTCGTATGAAATAGGAAATCCTAATCTTCAATCCGAGCGCGGAATGGGTTTAGAAATATTTACATATTATAAGTCTGATAATTTACATTTGATGTTAACCGGTTTTAGGAACGACTTTTCCTACTTTATAATTCCTAGAAATATAGGAGTTATTAATTCACAAACACTTTTACCTGTTTATCAGACAAGAGGTGTACCGGCGGTTTTTAATGGAATTGAAGGCCATGTTGAATTAAAACTTTTTGAAAATTTTAGACTGACAAATTCACTAAGTTATACACACGGTAGTTTTGAAGATGGTTCACCTCTGCCTCAAATTCCGCCATTCAAATTGATAAATCAACTAAAATACCAGAACGAGAGCACAACCCTGGGCATTGAAAATGAAACTTGTTCAGCTCAAAAAAGGGTTGATAATTTTGAACAACCTACGGCGGGGTATTCAATATTAAACGTTTTTTTTCAATACTCGTTAATAACCGGTTCGGCTATCCATAATTTTTCTATTAATTGCGATAATATTTTTAACAAAGAATACAGGAATCATTTATCGAGAATAAAAGTTATTTTACCGGAGGAAGGTAGAAACATAAGAGCGGCATATAGAATTTATTTTTAAAACAATTTTTATATTTCTCTTAAAATATTATCTTTGTATTCAATTTTTATGAATTTCAGCCTGATCTATCCGGAGGGGTGGGTGAGTGGCTGAAACCAACGGTTTGCTAAACCGTCGTACGGGGTAAACCTGTACCGAGGGTTCGAATCCCTCCCCCTCCGCTGTGAAAAGCTATTCTATGTTGAATAGCTTTTTCTGTTTTAAAGGATTCTTAATTATGTTTTTCGTCTATATCCTCAGAAGTCTTAAAGATGGTATTCATTATTATGGTTACTCTTCCAACTTACAAAAGAGAATCGAAGAGCATAATGACGGGTTATCTAACTTTACAAATAAACATCGCCCTTGGGAAATTATTTATTTCGAAACTTTCGATAACAGATCTGATGCTATGAAAAGAGAAAAATTCTTCAAAAGTTTACCTGGTTTTCATTGGCTTAAAGACAGAGGAATTATTTCTTAAATCCCGGCTGAAACCAATCCCAGTGGGACTAAACCGTCGTACGGGGTAAACCTGTACCGAGGGTTCGAATCCCTCCCCCTCCGCGAAATGCATTGTATCATAAGAACTTACAGATTCATCTTATGATTTTCTTACAATAATTAAACTAACAAATTTTTATTTGTTAGTTTTTTTTTGCCCAGTATCATCAAAACTAATTTTCACTACATTCCTCGAACTCCAATTTCTTTAAGTTTGAAATAGTTGGATTCATTTAATACATTTAATAAATCGTTTCGATTAAAAAATACGCGTTTACCGAGTTTACTGTACGGAATTTTATTTTGAGCCTTCCATTTATTCAGAGCAGAAGCAGATATACCTAAGATTGTGAAAGTTTCCCTAAAATTCAGTACTTCTTTTTCCTTCTTTCTCTTAAATTCATCATGTACAGCTTCTTTTATTAAATCTTTCAGTTATTCTTCGGTCATGGAAATTAGAATGATATTTTCCATACGAATTATTCCTTTAATTGAATGACTTTATACATATACTATAAAATTTTTACAGTGTATTAGATATTGTTTTACAATATTATTTTAAATATTCATAATTTTTTCTTAGAATTAAATAATTTGTTTTATAAAAGCGAAGGCGCGGTTTTTGGCTTTTTACATTTAAGTTAATTTAGGCAATAGAAAAAAATATGACTGAGGAACGAAGACGGATTTTTTGTTTTAGTAGCTTTATATTTAGGCAAAAACCGTGACTGAGCGGACACTTCTTCAATGAGGGGTAGAATACAAAACGAAATGAGAATAATGAAGCGAAGGCGCAGCTTGTGGATGTATGTTATTTTTATCTGTGATTAAACATACCCCACAAGTGTGCTTAGACTGAGCTCGGCAACCATGGCTGAGCGGAGTGCAGCGGGATGACTGGGCGGAATGAAGAATGAACGAAATTAGGTTGCTGCGTTTCAGAAAAAAATATGTGCGGTTTATAAAATGAATTCAAAAAAACTGATGCGCACTTATTTTTACATTCATAAGCCCGGTAGCGGAGCGGGAGGGCGTTATAATAACGAGTGCGATTAGCCGAAGGAGTACAATAGATCAATGATAAATTAAAAATTAAAAATTAAAAATTAAAAAGAAGTCATTAGTTAACGGATTAAAAAGGCAGCGCATAAAGGAGCGCGACTTGATTGTATAGAATTAAATATTAATTTTCTGAATATAAAAATTGTAAAATTATTGCGGAGAATAAAATGGAAGTAAAAATTGAAGACGGTAAACTTATCATCACCATTGAGTTGCAAAAACCAACGCCGAGCGCTTCGGGGAAAACATTAGTTGTTGCAACTACACACGGCAACATGCCAACGGAATGCATGATAGATGGGAAGCCAGTTATAATTGGTTTGAATGCATATATTAGAAAATAGTTAAAGATGCTGAATTTTATTACGAAACATTGCAATTGATGTTGAAGCGGAAACCAGCGCATGTTTGTTTTTGGTGATGTTGGATGAAGTGTTGCTGTATTTTATGGTGATGTTATATTCAGTAGCGTACACAATGCACCAACTGCTGAGAGAGGGCTGTCAAAGTTTTTTTCTGTTTACTATAGCCCTTGGATTGACGTATACATGGCAATATTATAGAAACACTTTTTTTTTGATACGAAATCACTACTGTCCAATTATAAGTCGAATAAATTCAATTGGTTAGAGGAATCATAGTTCTTAGGTTCGTAATCAACATCGTTTATAAGCTGTAAAATAGGGATTTTTTCAAAAATTGAAATACTTAAAATCTGTAGAATAGTGTAGAGAGACCGATTTATATTTAGTCTCTTTTTTACAATGGCAACAAGTAAATATACACTAACCACGATCCATATTTGAGTTTTAACAGCGTTCGGAGTTGTACCGTAAAAAGATTTAATTCTTAAATGCTGTTTTATCCATTTAAAAAATAATTCAACTTGCCATCGTTCTTTGAAAATTTTAGCAATCAATAAAGTCTTCAACTGAAAATTATTTGTTAGAAAGACAAAACGTTTAATTGTTTGTTCATCGTAAAATTTAATTCGCCGAAGTTTGACATGATAATCTTTTGATTGATAGAATCCAGTAAGGGTAATGGTTTGATCGCAAATTACACCGGTGTTTCTATCAACAGACTGTGAATAAATCCTGTTAAATTTGAAATTGGATTTGGCACGAGTAACAAAAAATGAATTGTATAAATGCAATGAATATAGGCGAGCAAAATCAACTTAAGCTCTATCCATTATATATAAAGCGCCAACTTCAGGGATAAGAATATCAAGAATATTGACATCGTGAACCTTCGCCGGAGTAATATAAATAAAGGTTGGAATGCTTGTTTGCACATCTAACAATGTATGAAGTGTTATACCTCCTTTATGCTTTCCGAATTTAGCCCAGGAAAATAAAGATAGGCATAAATCTATTGTCGTTGAGTCTAGAGCATAAATAGTTTCATCGAGTTCTTTCTCAAAGTCTTCGCTACGATATAATTCTCTTGCTTGAGCAATGAGTATTTGGGCAAACTCAGCATAGATTCGCCAATCTCTTTTTTCGTTTGCATATGTTAAGGTACTTTTTGATACTTTACTTTTGATTCCCATATGATAGAGTTTTCCTTGCATTGCGCTTAAACAAGTTGTAATATCTCTAAGAGAATGAGGATAGGTAAGTTGTGCAAAACTCATACAAAGAAATTGATCCCAACAACTAAAAGATTTTATTTATAATTACCTTTATATCGTTCTACACATTGACGAAATTTATGTTGAGGTAAATGTTCCATCAATTGACTGAATATTGTTTGTCCTAAATTCATATACGCTCCTGGTTAGTTTATCAAACGGAGCGAAAATTAGTAATTTTTATTTCAGATCGATCATGACTATTTTTCTTTATAATACTTTATATAACAAATGGTTATAGACGATAACGTATTCGTATCTTGGACAGTAGTGTTATTATTAATTTACATAAAAGGTAATCAATGAATTTAATTCAATTAGAAAACGTAACAAAAGTGTATCAGACGGGAGAAATTCCCGTTCAAGCGCTTAATAGGATCAATCTTAAAATTCAGAAAAAATCATTTGTCTCTTTTATCGGTCCGTCGGGCAGCGGTAAATCAACGTTGTTGAATCTTATCGGATGTTTGGATAAACCTACAGAAGGGGAAGTGTTTGTAAACAATGTGAATGTTGGAATGTTCGATCGTACCGAGAGTGCAGCTTTTAGAGGTAAAACGATAGGATTCGTGTTCCAGAATTTCAATTTAATCCCGGTTTTAACCGTATATGAAAACGTAGAGTATCCATTGCTAATGCTTGACCATCTTCCGTCAAAAGAACGTAATGACCGTGTTTCGCGGTTGTTGGAAAAAGTTGGAATGACCGATCAAAAGAAAAAATATCCGAATCAAATTTCCGGTGGTCAGAAGCAGCGTGTGGCTGTTGCTCGCGCATTAGTTACAAATCCTCAAATCGTTCTTGCAGATGAGCCAACTGCTAATCTCGATCATACTACTGCTTTCAAGGTTATCAATATTATGCATGAGATGACTAATGAATTTGGAACAACATTTATCTTTTCAACGCACGATCCGAAAATTGTTGGAGAAGCCGAAGTAGTTTATACACTAGAAGATGGAGCTATTGTTAGTTCGGAAATCAAAAAGGAGAATAAGAAATGAAAAATCTAATAATGATTGCTTTCCGGAATTTGTTCAGAAATAAAAGACGAACAATACTTACTTCATCGCTAATTACCTTCGGTGTAGTTCTCGTTATTGTATTTGGCGGTTTAGCAATTTCTTTTAAATCGCAAATGGTAGGAATATTAACTAACACGGCAATGGGTGATTTACAAATCCACAGAAAAGGATATGTTGAATCTATTGATAATTTACCGTTAAATCTTACACTTTCCGGAACGGAGTTAGCTAATGTTGAAAAAACGTTAAACAATATTGCCGAAGTTGCCGCCTACAGTCCGCGTATAAAGTTTGGCGCAATGATTAGTAATTATGCTCAAACATCTAACATCCGTATGAGTGCCGTCTATCCCAAAATGGAAAACCGTACAGTAACGGAATTTGTTAAACGAATTAAAGGTAAGATCACCGATCCCGATCAGTTTATTAAGCCGGGAGAAATCTTAGTGCCGGAAAATTTAATGAAAGGACTTTCGTTAAAGCTTGGTGACGAAATTGTTTTAGTTGCCACCAACAAAGACGGTTCTGTTAATGCAATAACATTACTTATTGCTGCAATGACAGAAAATGTTTTCGGCCCATCCGGCAAAGATGGATATATGCACATCGAAGATGCACAATTGCTCCTTCGTGAAGATAAGCCCGAGATAGTTGAAATTGCAATTCATCTGCAACAATATGACCAGCTTAATAAAGTATTCACACAGTTAAAGAAATCGGTAAGCGCGCCGAAATCACAAACCGAAGTTCATACATGGGAACAGCTATCCCCGTTCGCCAGCATTGCGCGAATAGTTGACTTACTAATTATAGTAGTAAAATTCATTTTAATTTCAATTGTACTTGTCAGCATTCTCAACATTATGACGATGTCAGTTTATGAACGTATTAGTGAAATAGGAACTATTGCCGCAATAGGAACACCGCCACGTCGTATTCTTTCTCTTTTTCTTATTGAAGGATTTGCTATGGGCTTGTTAAGCACGATGGCGGGAATAATAATTGGACTTGGGGCATTATTGATTATGAATATGACAAAGATTGATTTCACATTCGGAACAATGAACGTGTCGCTTGCGCCGAGTATCCCTGTAAGTGAAGTTATAGTTGTTGCGGTTATCGTTATGATCGTCTCACTTTTTGCAGGATTCCAACCGGCGTATAAAGCTTCCAAGATGGAACCGGTGGATGCTTTGGGACATAATTAGGAATGTTAGAAGTTAGAAGTTAGAAGTTAGAAAAAATAATAAATTATTAATTATGAGCTGTTTGCTCGAATAAAAAAATGAGTAGGTTATGAAAATATTATCAATGATTATTATTGCCATTTTATTAATGTTAAATGTTTCAGCACAGGACGCCAACAAACTATTAAAGGAAGTTGATGATAACCTTATGCCGGAATCATACGAGTCAATTAGAAAACTGATCAATGAAGAATCGGATGGTTCTAAAAAAGAGTTTACATTCTTCACCGTGAAAAAGGGCAAAGACAAAATTGCAATGCTCTACATTTCACCGGCAAGCGAAAAAGGGCGTTCAACATTACGGCTTGGAGTAAATATGTGGCTTTATATTCCAAGTGCAAATAAACCTATTCGCATTACAAGTCTGCAATCTGTTGTTGGGGGTGTTTTTAATAATGCTGATATTATGCAGTTAGAATATACGACTGAGTATGATGCAACATATTCAGAAGGAACAGACACGGAGTATATCCTCGACTTAAAAGCAAAGAATAAAACGGTTGCATATGATAAACTTAAAATGTGGATTACCAAGGACAAAAAGATACTCCGCAAAGTTGAAGCATATTCAGCCAGCGGTATGTTGATCAAAACACTGGAATTTAAGGATGATAAAAATTTCGGAGGCGGAATAATACGACCTTCGTTAATTGAAACGTACAGTCCTTTATACAAAGGCTATCGCTCGTTGATGATTTATCAAACCATCAAAAAACGCCAATTTCCGGATGAGGTATTTACTCAAAACTACATGGGGCGATTAGGGGATTTGAAGAGATGAAATTTCCACAGTGGTTTATCTTCGTTTTGATGTTCGCATCATCAGCTTTTGTATTTGGACAAGAAAAAGAGAACTTGCCAATTTCAGAAGAGGAACAAGAAAAAAAACTTGAATGGAACGGTAATCTTGATTTAAAATACTCACTGTTCAATATGGATAAAAACTCAACACAATATAAGCTCCAATTCTTCAAGAATCCGACTTCGTCATCGTTGCTTTCTCAATACAGATTGGAGCCATATCTGAACGCCGAATACCGTACAAGTGATTTGGGATTTTTTCTAAAAACACACGCAACATATTACAGTGACACCAATTCAAGATTTGATTTATTCGAAGCATACGCGAGTTTTAATCCTTCATTCAATACAAATTTGCAAGCTGGTAAACGGGTTTACAGTTGGGGCAAAGGTTACGCATTCAATCCGATTGGATTTGTAAATCCGGTGAAAGACCCGGAAAATCCAGAGCTTGCAAAAGCGGGTTTGCTTTCAGCCAACTTTGAGTATATAAAAAGTTTTTCGTCAGAAGCTGTGCAAAGCTTTTCCTTCTTAGCTGTATTGATCCCAACGTCAGATATTGCAGGTGCTTCATTCGGAGAATTTAATAATACAGATATTGCTATGAAGTCCTCTCTCCTACTCTGGGATACTGACATTGACTTGCTTGCCTATTTTAGTGAAATAAAACCAAAAAGGTTTGGTTTCGATTTTGCGCGTAACATTCAAGATAACATTGAAATTCACGGCGAATTTAGTTTCAACCAGAATGTTGAAAAGTTTACAATTAAAGATAATGCACTTGCCAACAATCGCGTTGATAGGTATTCTTATCTTTTTGGGCTACGCTTTCTCGATGCATCTAATACAACAATTATTGCAGAATATTATCATAACGGAACAGGACTTACTCAAGATGAATATTATCAGTACAGTCAGTTTTTGAACAACGGTGCAGAGAGTATAAATCCTATTGTCAAACAACAAACACTTGGCGTCAGTCAAACATACTTCAAAGGGCAAACATTAATGCGTGATTATTTATACATAAAACTTTCGCATCCCGAACCGTTTGATTGGCTCTACTTTACCCCATCGCTTTACACAATTTACAATCTGACTGATAACAGTTTTCTCCTTTCATTTCAATTGAGTTATAAACCAGTTACAAATACTGAATTTATTTTTTGGACAACAATGTTTGGCGGCGACAGAAGTACCGAGTATGGTGGAAAGCAGGTTCAGCAACGCATGGAACTTTGGATGAGAGTGTTTTTTTGAAAAATGAGTATTCCATTAAGAGAACAGCATACAGGAAAGCCGTAATAAAAAAGTTTGTTTGGAAAATCATCTCAAATATCATGGCTCAAAACTAAAAAGTTACATTACAAAATAGAGAAACATAATTACGATAATAGACATGAAAGGTATTACAATGAATAAAACCATCTATAAAAAAATAGCGGCAGGCATTGCTGTTGTTTTCAGTCTTCTCACTATCGTAGAAGGTACTCAAGTACTGTTGGGAATTACTCAACCTTAGTATGTTGTGCTTACTCCTTTACTCATTTACAATGTACTCATGGGATTCGTTGGTCTTTTGCCGGTGTAGTGCTATGGATAAACTACGGATGGTCGCTAAGACTCACAACAATGGTTGTTGCGGCGCATATTATCGTATTGCTTATTGTTGGAGTAATCTACCTTTCTGGCGGCGCTGTTGCCTCGCACAGTGTAAATGCAATGGTCATCCGGTCAGTGATTTGGGCAGCAATTACACTAATCGCCTGGAAAACCGGTAAACCCGTTGCTCAAAAATAAAACGAATATCAATCAATACATTTAAGGATATGCAATGAAAATAAAATTTTTAGTAATGCTACTTGGTTTAATTTTTGTCAGTAAAATAACTGCTCAGGATCAAATATCACTTTTAGAGATGGATAAAGTAAAAGAACATTTAACGCTCAACGCGGATCAATACAAAACAATCAACGCAAAGGTTGGACAAATAAAAGAGATTCTTGAAGAGGATAAAAAAATAATAGCGGCTTTAAAAGTAAGATTCAAGAGCGGGGATGAACCGGGATTCTTTGAAAAAATTGGAGTAAAAAGAGGGCGCGACAACCGTGAAGATAAAATTGAAGATTTACTTGAAGAAATTGAAGATCAATTAAATGACCAACAGAAAATCAAATATAATATTATTGAGAAGCCGGTATTGAAATCTCTCAATAAAAAAGAGTTGATGGAGTGACTTACGATCCGAGGTATCTAAAATTATACTCAATTAGCAAAGAAAAACTAAACAGGCCCAATTAGCCACAATCCACATTTTATCAAGCGCGAATAATTTTTTTTATTTCAATAGCGCAAGTTTATTAATCCAATTGTTATTTATAACGGGAAATTATAATGAAGAAAAACTCATCTTATGGTATTCAAGAAACATTATTGCTTATAAAATAAAGGTGGTCTGTTTTAAGAGTATGCAGTTCTGTAAGCGAATCCTGAATACTTTTTAATGACCAGGTATCTTCAAATGCCACGCGTTGCGTTTGAATTTCCTTGTCATCAAAAATAATGTTGTAATCTCTCTTACTGTTAAACGGAGGTAGTGTAAAAATGATTGTGTAAATGGTTACCCCGGGTGTATCGCGGAACGG